>NZ_JBHRWI010000066.1:0-100700 GCF_042647905.1 Amycolatopsis halotolerans | reverse complement strand
GTCCTCACCCACCACGAACACCACGGACGCTACTGAGAAAACCTCATTGGGGCGCATCGCGGCGAGCGGGCGGGTGGGCTGTGAAGGGCTCCTTGAGGGAATCTGATTCCGTGAAGGGGCCCCTCACGGCGTGTGGAAGGTCGTGAGGGGAACCCTGAGGGACTCTGAGTGCGTGAGGGTTCCCCTCACGCACTCAGGGCCGCGGGGGTCTCCCCGGCGGCCCGGTTAAGTGAGCTGTGGCCGGGGCGGCGCCTTGCGCAGCACCCCGGCCCGCAGCGGTCTAGCGGCCTTGCAGCGACTTCACGTTGTCGCCGAAGGTCCAGCCCCTTGAGCCGTCCCAGTTGATTGACCAGTCCATCAGGCCTTTGAGGCCCGGGACGCTTTGGTAGGCCTGCGAAACCGAGCCGGGGTCCATGTAGCCGCCGCCCGCGCCTGGTTGGGCTGGGAGGCCGGGGACCTGTTTGTCGGCGGGGACGCGGATGGTGGTGCCTTGTACGGTGAGGCCCTTGTCCAGGCACTGCGTCTGCACGGTGAAGCCTTGCACCGTTCCGGCTTCGTAGCTGTCTCCGGAGCAGCCGTACATGGAGCCGTTGTAGTACTGCATGTTCAGCCACCACAGCTGGCCGTTGTCCACGTACTTCTTGATGATCGGCAGGTATGCGCCCCAGATTGAGCCATAGGTCACCGAGCCTCCGGTGACGTAGGCCGTTTCCGGGGCCATGGTCAGGCCGAAGCCGGAGGGCATCTGCGACAGCACGCCGTCGATGATGCGTTCCAGGTTTGCTTGCGACGGGGACAGGGAGTTGATGTCGCCGCTGCTCGACAAGCCCGTTTCGATGTCGATGTCTATTCCGTCGAAGTTGTACTTCTTCAGGATCGGCACGATGGTGCTGACGAACTTGTCGGCGACCGAGCTGGACGACAGGTCGATGCCCGCTGCCGCGCCGCCGATGGACATCAGGATGGTGGCGCCGGCGTCTTTGGCCGCGCACATCTCGGCGGGCGTCGAGACCTTGACCGTGGCGTCCATGCCGTCTTCCCACTGCACGGTGCCGTCGGAGAGGATCACCGGGAAAGCGGCGTTGATGACGTTGTAGCCGTGTGCGGCCATGCTCGGGTCGTTGATCGGCACCCAGCCCATGCCGGGGTGGACGCCGTTCGAGGCTCCGTCCCAGTTTTCCCAGTAACCCTGCAGTACTGAGCCCGACGGTCTCGGCTTGACCGCGCAGGTGTCGGATTGCGGTGCGGTGGTCGCTGAGGCGGGGGCGACTCCTGCCAGCGGCAGTGCGAGCAGGGCCGCGATCGCGGTCCCGAACCAGCGCGATTTCCGTCCGTTCATCACGGGCTCCCGTCCGATAACGGTGTTGCCGCAACGGTAAGCGGCGGCGGCGGGGGATGCCTACCCCCGATCGTATGGTCTAGACAAATTCGAGGATGGGTGGTCTGGACAACTACGAACAGAGACCAGCCGGGCACGAAGCGCCGTGCCCGGCTGGTCTGGGGGAACTAGGGAGAGATTACTGCGTCAGCAGGCCCCGCTGTCGGTCCAGACGGCCCAGGAACCGGGCGCACCCGGCTCAGCGCCGACGGAGTACCACGACGAGGTCCACTTGTGGCTCTGGTACGAGACGACGTCGCCCGGACCGTAGAACTTGTTCGAGTCCCACGCCGTCACGCCGCCGCAGCCGCCCGGGTTGCCGCTGCCCACGGTGAGCGTGAAGTCGGCGGTGTGGGTGGCGTTCGCGCCGGTCGCGGTGATCGTGACCTTGCTGGTGCCGTTCGGCGTGCTGGCCGTCGTGGCGATCGTGACGGTCGCGGTGGCGCCGGACTGGACGGTCGCCGGGTTGAACGTCGCGGTCGCGCCCGAGGGCAGGCCGCTCGCGGTCAGCTTCACCGACTGCGCGTTGCCGTTGGTGATCTTGGTGGTCACCGTCGACGTGGCCGACTGTCCAGGCTGGACAGTCGCGGTCGAGGGCGAGAGCGCGACCGAGAAGTCGTTGCCCGCGGGCGGGTTGCCGGTGCAGGTGGCCTCACCGGAAACCGCGGCGACCGAAACCGCGTCCCACGCCGCCTTGGTGGCGTTGAACTCGGTGCAGCTGCCCGGGAACAGGTCGACCGCCGCCTGCAGGGTGGCCTTGCGGGCCGCCTTGTGGTTCCAGGACGAGGTCTTGTGCAGCAGGCCGTTGTAGAAGATCTTGCCTGCCTTCTGGATGCCGATGCCGGTGACGCTGCTGTTGTTGCAGGTCGGGCTGGCGGGCTGGCCGTCGGTCGGCGCGTTGCCCTCGGACAGCAGGTAGAACCAGTGGTTCTGCGGGCCCGCCGCCGCGTGCACCTCGGTGTTCGGGATCGACGACGAGTAGCAGTTCGGGTCGCCCTCGCGGCTCGGGTCGTACATGTAGCGGATCGGGCCGTTGCCGACCAGGTTCACGCCCTCGCCGACGGTGAAGTCCGGGGTGTCGACCGGGTTGTTCGCGTAGAACTCGGTCAGCGCGCCGAACACGTCGCCGGTGGACTCGTTGAGCCCGCCGTTCTCGTTGCCCGAACCCGCGCCGCCCGGCGTGTTCTGGAAGATGCCGTGCCCGAACTCGTGGCCCGCCACGTCCATCGACGTCGCCTGGCGCTGGTTGTCCTGCGAGTGCCCGAAGTGGGTGGACGAGCCGTCCCAGTAGGCGTTGACGTCGTTCAGGCCGACCGACGCCGGGAAACCGTTGCCGTTGCCGTCGATACCGCTGCGGCCCAGCCAGTCCTTGAGCATGTTCCACTCGGTCTGCACCGTGTAGAGCACGTCGACGCAGCCGGTTTCGAGGTCGGTGCCCTGCCCGTTGCCCCAGTTGTTGCTGGACTTCGTGAACACCGAGCCGCCCTCGCGGCCGCAGCTGATGCCGGGCCGGGTCGAGTCGCGCATCGAGTACGAGCTGCCGGAGCCGCTCGTGTCGATGTTGACCTGGCCGGCGTAGTAGCTGTTGCCGTTGCCCGCCGCACGCGGGGCCGCGGCGTTCGAACCGGCCTTCGCCGGGCTTTCGGCCTTCACGTCGTCGCGCTGGTCGAGGACCTTGCCGGTAGCGGCGTCGACGAAGACGTGCAGGTTGCTCGGCGCCTTCGCGGTGCGGCCCTTGACGACGACCTCGTAGGCCAGTTTCGGCTGTGCGCCGCCGAGAACGACCAGATCAGGCTTGCTCACCGTGCTCACGGTCGGCAGCTGGCCGCGGGCGACCGAAGCCGCGCGCGCCGCGTCGACAGCAGGCGTGGTGCCCACGGTGATCGCCGCGCCGTCGGCGGAGTCGGTGCCGCGCACGCGGCCCGTTCCGTCGGCGACGATCACCGCATCCCCGCCGACGACCCGCAGGCCGTCGTAGGTGCGCTCGTAGGAGTTGTAATACAGCCCGGCGTCGCCCAGGGTGGTGCTGACGCGGTGCAGGCTCTCGGCCGAGCTCTTGCGGAGCCCGACCGCGCCTGCGGCGGCGACCCGGTCGGCGGCCGCGATCGCGGTGGCCTGCGGGTCTGCGGTGGGGTGGGCGGGGGCCGCGGATGCCGGGGTCACCGGCAGCGCGAGCAGGGAAAGGGCGAGACCGGCGACACTTGCGATGCCGGTGGCGAGCCCTCTTCTGGACGTCATCGACAGTCCTTTCGGGGTACACGATGGGGAAAAGCGCAACGCGTTGAGCTGGGCTGATCAGGCCGCGGACACCGTGAGTAAAAAAGCGCTCACGGGGGCGGTCAATGCGCTGAACGGACCAGCGGGACCCCGGGAGCGATCAGGACTATTCCTCTCAGGTGGCCTCGTAGCAGGGAAAACGCCGATTCGGGACGGGCCGGGCGACTTTCGTCGGTAGTTCCCGACAACCGGCCATTGGTAGGAGGACCGGAACCCGCTGGTGGTCCGCTTTCGCGCGTTCAGCCGCGGGCAACCGATCCGTCACGCTCCGGTGCCCACGCGGGCGCCCGCCGCGGCCGATCGGCCCGTAGGCTTGGCTGGTGAGCGAACAGTCTGAGTTTCCCGACGGCCAGTACCCCGAACGTCCGGTGGAGCGGCACAAGGGCCCGGTGGTGCTCCGGCGCGATCGGCGCGATCAGGGCAGCACCACCGATCAGCGGCTGCTCGATTCGCGCGGGCCGAGCGACTGGGTGCACACCGACCCGTGGCGCGTGCTGCGCATCCAGGCCGAGTTCGTCGAAGGGTTCGGTGCGCTTGCCGAGGTTCCGCGCGCGGTGACGGTGTTCGGTTCGGCGCGCACCAAGCGCGACAACCCGGAATACGAACTGGGCCGCAAGATCGGGGCGGCGCTCGCCGACGCCGGGTTCGCGGTGATGACCGGCGGCGGCCCCGGCGCGATGGAAGCGGTGAACCGCGGCGCGAACGAGGCGGGCGGGTTCTCCGTCGGGCTGGGCATCGAGCTGCCGTTCGAGCAGGGCCTGAACCCGTGGGTCGACCTCGGCGTGAACTTCCGCTATTTCTTCGCGCGCAAGACCATGTTCGTCAAGTATTCGCAGGCGTTCATCTGCCTTCCCGGCGGATTCGGCACGCTCGACGAACTGTTCGAGGCGCTCACGCTGGTCCAGACCAAGAAGGTCACGAAGTTCCCGGTGGTGCTGTTCGGCACCGAATACTGGGGCGGGCTGTACGACTGGATCGAGAAATCGGTGCTGGGCGGCGGGAAAATCGGCGAGAAGGACCTCGCCCTGCTGCACCTGACCGACGACATCGACGACGCGGTGCGCGTCGTGCGGGATTCTTACCAGGCTTGGGAGGACACGCACTGATGCGGATCTGTGTGTTCTGCGGTTCGGCGCAGGGCTTTTCGCCGGAGTACGCCGAGGCGGCGGCCGGCGTCGGGAAACTGCTGGCGCAGCGGGGAATCGGCCTCGTCTACGGCGGCGCGAGCGTCGGCACCATGGGCGTGGTGGCCAACGCCGCGCTCGAGGCGGGCGGCGAAGTGATCGGCGTGATCCCGGAAGTGCTGTCGAACGTGGAAATCGCGCACGGCGGGCTCACCGAATTGCACGTGGTCGCCGACATGCATCAGCGCAAGGCGAAAATGGCCGCGTTGTCGGACGCTTTCGTCGCGCTGCCCGGCGGCGTCGGCACCCTCGAGGAATTGTTCGAGGTGTGGACGTGGGCGCAGCTCGGCATCCACCGCAAGCCGATCGGACTGCTCGACGTGGCCGGGTATTACTCGCCGTTGGTGGCGTTCGCCGACCAGATGCTGGAGAAGGGTTTCCTGCGGCCGGAGACCCGGGAGTTGATCAGTGTCGCGTCTGACGCCGACAAGCTGGTCGACATCCTGAGCCGTTCGATCGGATAGCGCGTTACGACGCTTTTTCGTCCGGCCGTTTGTGATAGGTGTCGACGTATTCCTGTCCGGAGAGCTCGAGGATCGCGTACATGATCTCGTCGGTCACCGACCGGCGGATCGCCGAGGACGAGTCCTGGCCCTCGTAGCGCGAGAAGTCCAGCGGCTCGCCGAATCGGACCCGGATTTTGGCGGGCCGCGGGATTTTCGCGCCGTTCGGCTGGATGCCTTCGGTGCCGAACAACGCGACCGGAACCACCTTCGCCCCGGTGGACAGTGCGAGTGCGGCGACGCCGGTGTGCCCGCGGTGCAGCCGTCCGTCGAGCGAGCGGGTGCCCTCGGGGTAGATCGCGAACACGCCGCCGTCGGTGAGGACCTTGCGGCCCGCTTCGAGCGCGGCGAGCCCGGCCTGGGCGTTGCCGCGTTCGACCGGGATGTAGCCGAGCGCGTCGAGCGATTTCGCGATGAACCGGCCCTTGAGCCCCTTGCCGGTGAAGTACTCGGCCTTGCCGAGGAACCGGACCTGCCGCGGCGTGGTGAACGTGATCACACCGGTGTCCAGCGCCGCCCGGTGGTTGGAGGCGAGCAGGACCGGGCCGTCCCCGGGGATGTTCTCCACGCCCTCGACCTTGGGCCGGTACAGCGCGCGGACCAGCGGTCCGAGCACGAAACGGACGAGCAGCGTGAGCAAAGGTTCTCCCTCCGGAGGATCGGGCACCGGCTCCAGCATGGCACGATCGCCTCCATGAGCTGGTTTCACCGTCGCACCTGGCAGGAGCCCGGGTGGAGCGCCGCGGACATCCTCGCCGCCAAACGCGGCCGGACCGTGTCGGTCGTGCTGCCGGCGCTGGACGAGGAGGAAACGGTCGCCGCGGTGGTCGCGTCGGTGCGCCCGCTGCTCGGCGGGGTCGTCGACGAGCTGGTGGTCGTCGACTCGGGTTCCACGGACGCGACCGTCGAGGTCGCCGCGGCCGCGGGCGCTCGTGTGGTGCGCCGCGAGGACGTCGTGCCGGAGCTGACGCCGCGCCCCGGCAAGGGCGAGGTGCTGTGGCGCTCGCTCGCCGCGACGACCGGGGACCTGGTGGTGTTCCTCGACTCCGACCTGGTCGACCCGGACCCGGCCTTCGTGCCCTCGCTGCTCGGCCCGCTGCTCACCGAGGACGGGGTGCACCTGGTCAAAGGCTTCTACCGCCGCCCGCTGCGGCTGGAGAGCACCGGCGGCGGCCGGGTCACCGAACTGCTGGCGCGGCCGGTGCTGTCCGCGCTGCGCCCGGCGCTGGGCGAACTGGTGCAGCCGCTCGGCGGCGAGTACGCGGGCACGCGAGAGTTCCTGGAGTCGGTGCCGTTCGCCGGGGGGTACGGCGTGGAGATCGGCCTGCTGCTGGACGCCGAGGAGCGCTACGGCCTCGACGGCTTGGCACAGGTCAACCTCGGCGTGCGCAAACACCGAAACCGGTCGCTGCTGCAGCTCGGCGTGATGGCCCGGCAGATCCTCGGCACGGCGTTGGCCCGCTGCGGGATGCCGAGCGCGGAGGCGGCGCGGTTCACGCAGTTCGTGCAGGTGTCCGGGGAATGGGTGCCGGACGCGACGGAGGTGCCGGTGGCGGACCGGCCCCCGATGCGGGAGGTTCTTGCCGCTCGGCAGCCGTGACGTCCGTCCACATTGGACACGCGGTGGTTTTCACTGAAATGTCATCGCGGCGCGCTACGTTCGGGGCCGATTCGGCTCAAGTGACCGGGGGGGGCGATGGGCGTGGCCAAAGACCGGCTGGATTCCAGCACCGTGCATCAGGTGAAACTGCGCAATCTGGCCATCCGGCAGCCGGATCGCAAGGTCGTGCGGGTCTGTGCGGACGACGGCAGCCGCGACGGGTTCCCGGTCGGCTGGGCTGAACTGGCCCCGCATCCCTATTACCGGCGCCTCTCGTGGCACACGGTCGTCCGGACAGTGCCCGGCGACGACTACAGCTACTGGCACGGCGGGCTGGCCCGCCGGGCGAGCTACGGACCGGTGGAGCACGGAGGGCGCGAGACGCTCGGTGCCGCGATCCGCGAGATCCTCACGCTCGCCCAGTGGGGCGACGTCCTGGCCGACCACGAGATCCGCTCCGGCCGGACCGGGACTTACCTCGCCACGATGGACCCGAAGCAGGCTGACTGGCTGGCCAAGCTCGACGAGCCGAAGGGGATCACCCATCTCGGCGGAGGACGGGTCCGGCTCGACAACGTCGCGGTGGCTCTGTTCCGAGGTGCGCCGGAAGTGAACATGTATGTCGACGCCAACGACGTGTTCCACATTCATCCGATGGACCCGCCGATTCAGCTCACCCGGGAACAGTGAGCGCCAGTCGCCCTTCCTCGAGGGTGAGGACCTGGTCGAACCCGTGGACGTGCTCCGGCCGGTGTGTCACCAGCACGACGGTTCCCTTAGCCTGCGCGAGAACTCGGGCCAGGACCTCGTCGCCGTGTGCGGGGTCGAGGCCTTCCACCGGTTCGTCGAGGACCAGGACCGGCGGTGCGGCGAGCACGGCGCGGGCGAGGATCAGCCGTTGGCGCTGACCGCCGGAGAGAGCGTCGCCGTCTTGGCCGGTGTCTCGGTCCAGCGGGAGGTCGAAGCCCGCGGTTTCGCAGGCGGCGCGCAGGTCGTCGTCGGTGGCTTCCGGGTTGGCGAGCAGCAGGTTTTCGCGGACGGTCGTGGCGAAGACGTGCGCGTCGGCGAGTGCTCCGGAGATCACGGCGGGGTGTGGTCCGGCCACGGGACGGCCGTCGACGGTGACCGTGCCGGATGTGGGGGAGACGAAGCCGAGCAGGACGTGCAGCAGGGTCGTTTTTCCGGCTCCGGAGGGGCCGAGGATGCCCAGCCGGGTGCCGGGCGGCAGGTCGAGGTCGATGCCTTCGAGTGCGGCTCGTCGGGCGGGATAGTGCACGCCGACGTTGGTCAGCCGGAAATGGCCTGGACCGGGGGCGGGTTCCGGGGCAGGTGCTGGGGCGGCGAGGACGGCGCGTACTCGGCTCAGCGACGCCCGGATTTCGGGGAGGCGTTCGGCGGCAGTGAGGAGCGGCAGGACCAGTTCGAACAGGGCCATCGTGGTCAGGGTGAGGGCAGCGGTGACCGGGATGCTTGCCGGGCTGAGCAATGCGACTGCGGCGGTGGTCGCGAACTGGACGGCTGCTCCGGCGGCGGTGACCAGGGCCAGGCGGCGGCCGGTGCGACGGGAGCCTGCGGCTAGTGCCTGGATCACCTTGGTCGCGCGTTCTTTCTCGCGTTGTTCCCAGCCGTAGGCGAGCAGTTCGTCGCGGCCGAGGACGAGTTCTACGGTGCGTTCGGCGAGCTCCTGTCGTTTCTCAGGTGTCTTTCCTCTGGGAACCAGCAGAATTGAGGCCGCGAGTAGTCCGATGAGGACGATCCCGGCGAGCGGAAGGCTTACCAGCCCGGCGAAAATCACCACCGCGATACCGACAGTTCCCGCGACCGCAGCCGGTAGCGCGAGCCGGAGAATGGCGTCCTGTACAGCGTCCACATCGGACACTAGACGCGTGACCAGATCCGCGCCGGAGTGTTCGGCGACGCGGCGGGGGAGAAGCGCTTGGTACACCCGGGTTCGCAGAGATCCGAGGTAGCGGAGGACGACGTCGTGTCCGGCAAGGCGTTCGGCGTAACGGAGTCCGCCGCGGGCCAGTGCGAAAACCCGCACGGCGACGATCGCGAGCGTGAGTGCGGCGAGCGGAGGTTGTTCGGCGGCGCGCATGAGCAGCCACGCCGCGGTTCCGGTCAGTCCGAGCCCGGCGAGTTCGGCGCCGACGGCGAGCAGGGTCGCGCGGACGAGTTTCATACGGTCACCCCGTGGTTGAGTTCGACCGTCCGCGACGCGAGTGCGGCCAGCGCCGGTCGGTGCGCGACCAGGACCGCGGTGCGGCCGGGCAGCAGTTCCCTCGCTCCTGCCAGCACGGTTGCTTCAGTGCGCGCGTCGAGGCGGGCGGTGGGTTCGTCCAGCAGGACCAGCCCGGCTTCGGTGCGGGACAAGGCTCGGGCCAGGCCGACGCGTTGCCGTTGTCCAGCGGACAGTCCGGCACCCAGTTCGCCGATCTGCGTCGCGTAACCGTCGGGGAGGTCGATGACGATGTCGTCGACCCGTCGTCCGCCGGTGTTTTCCTTGAGGGTGCCGCGAAACAGTGTCGGACGTTGTGGCAGCCACGCGGTGTCGCGCAGCCAGGACGAATGGTCGAGGGTGCGCAGGTCGATGCCGTCGATCAGGACTCGGCCGGAGGTTGGCTCGACGAAACCCAGTAGTACCGCGAGCAGGGTGGACTTGCCGGAACCGCTCGGTCCGACCAAGGCGAGGTGTTCGCCGGGGTCAATTGTTAAGTCCACTTCGGACAATGCGCAGGTTTTGCCGTAATGCACGGAGACACGGTCGAACACCACTTCCGACGGGCCGAGGCGACGTGTCTGCGTGCCGGATTGGCGGACTGTGGTTGGTGCGGCAAGGATCTCTTTCAGCGCGGTGAGTCCTTCGGTAGCGGCGTGGAACTTCGCTCCGGCCGCGCGCAGCGGCAAGTACGCCTCCGGGTGAGGACCAGGATCAACATCGCGGTATGCGCGGTCATCGAGCCGGACAGCAGTCGGAATCCGATGGGTACTGCGACAAGTGCGATAGACAGGGTCGCGACGAGTTCCAGGACCAGCGCCGACAGAAAGGCGACTTTCAACGTCCGGATGGTGGCGTCGGCGTGCGCGTCGGCCATCTCGCGCACGATGCGGACCTGGGCTTGCGCGCGGCCGAACAACTTGAGCGTCGGCAAGCCGCGGACGACGTCGAGAAAGTGCCCGCCCAGCCTGGTCAGCAGTGTCCATTGGGTACGCGCTTTTGTGTGCGCGCCGATCAATGCGCCGAAGAGCGGGATCAACGGAACGGTGGCGGTAACGATTAACGCGGAGGTCAGGTCTGCGGTGAAAAGCATTGTCAGTACAGCGATTGGCACCAGTACGGACAGGATCATCGCGGGCAGGTAGCCGGTGAGATAGGTCGCCGTGGCATCGACGCCTTTGGTGATTCGGGTGGCGGTCGCGCCGGGGTCGCCGGTCGCGTCGAGCAACCGGCGACGCAGACCTGCTTGTGCCGAAGCCGCGAAACGGCTGGTGAGCAGGCCCTGTCCGGCGGCGAGCAGGATCCGCGCCCCGACGGCGACGAACAGGGCGACCGAAACGCCGCCGCCGGTGAGCAGGGTCGCCAGCCCGTCCGCCTGGACGAGCGCGGAGACAGCGGTGACGACACCCAGCACGGCGAGCGCCGCGAGATAACCGCGGAGACCAGGTAGCGCAGGCATGGCGAGACTCCCTCAGAAGTGCAGCAACGACTTCTCGTCGACCGGACGCCGGTGTGCCCGCCAGGTCAGCCACTGCACGGCGACCAGCACGAGAAGCGCGGGTGCGGCGAACCAGCCGATCACCGCGGCCATGTCCGGCGTGGTGGCGGCCTGATCGACGGTCAGCTGGTAGCCCGTGCCGGAGGCCAAGACGACCGGGAACCGCAGCACGCCGACCAGCAGCGCCGGGCAAGCGCTCAGAAGCATTACGGCGGGCAACGCCAGCCGGGGTCGACGGAGTCCGAAGAGGACAGTTAGGTAGGCCGCGAACGCGATGGCGACAACCGCTAACGCCGCCCAGGAAACGTGGGAAACCGAGAAAGCGCCCCAAGCTGTCGCAATCACCAGAAACACGCCGACCGGAGCCAGGAAGGACCGAGTCAGTCGCCGAACCCGGCCGGCGATCTCCACCGGACCACGGACCGCGAGGAAAACCAGTCCCTGCAGGCAGAACAGCGCGACGAACCCGAGCCCCCACAGCGCCGCATAAGGATTGAACAGCGCCAGAACGTCGTCGACCGGACGGCCTTGCGCGTCGAGCGGAAGCCCGTGCACGAGGTTGCCGAGGAACAATCCCCACGAGACCGCAGTGACCAGCGCACCCGCGGCAATGGCGAACGTCCATCCGCGCCGGTTGCCCTCCGGATGCCGACTCCGCAGCTGCACTGCCGCGGTGAACGTGACCAATCCCAGCAGCAACAGCACGACCAGCACGTAAGCCCCGGCGAACACCCGCCCTTCCAGGTGCGGGAAGGCGCCGAACAGCACCCCGACGGCCGCGACCAGCCACACCTCGTTGGCCAGGAAGAACGGGCCCACCGCGCCGAGCACCCGTCGCTGTCCAGGCTCGTCACGGGAGATCGCGGGCAGCAGCATCCCGACGCCGTAGTCGTAGCCAGCCAGCGCGAAGTAGCCGCCCAGCAGCAAACCGAGCACACCCCACCAGATCGTCACCACGGGTCACACTCCACTCAGGACGGGAAGTTCGGGTTCCGTCGCCGCGACCGCCGGACCGCGTTTGGCGATCCGCGCCAGCAGCACCCAGTCGGCGATGGCCAGCACGACGAACAACAGCGTGAAGGCGATGAAGGAGAACAGGATCTGCCCGCCGCTGACGTCGGCGACCGCGTCCGCGGTGCGCAGCTTGCCCCACACCAGCCACGGCTGACGGCCGATCTCGCGGACCAGCCAGCCCAGGATCGCGGCGATAAACGGCACGGCGATCCCCGGCACCATCAGGAAGAGCACCGGCCGCGCTCGCAGCAGCAGGTCGCGGAACAGCAGCAGCGTGCCGATCAGCGAGGCGAAGAACGCGAAGAAGCCGACCATGATCATCATCCCGAGCGGCAGCCCGACGCCGACCGAACCCTTGAACTTGTCCGGCTGGTACCCGGCGATCTCCGCGAACTGCGCGAACCCGGCCTGCACCACCAGCACGCTCCCGATCAGCGACGTCACGACGCCCATCCGCAGCGACCGGCGGAAGAAGTCGATCTCGCTGGTGCGCTTGAGAAAGTGGTACGCACTGACCCCGGTCACGAAGAACCCGCCGGTCAGCAGCGCGGCCCCGACGACGTGCGGCAGCGACGCGACCAGCGCCGGGTTGGCGAACAACGCGCCGAAGTCGTCCAGGCGCAGCACGCCGTTCTCCATCCGCGAGCCCACCGGGTTCTGCAGGAAGGAGTTGGCGACCATGATGAACAGCGCCGAGGCGTACGCGGTCAGCGTGACCAGCCACAGCACCGCCAGATGCAGCCACTTGTTCATCCGGCCGCGGCCGAAGATCCACAGTCCGAGGAACGTCGATTCCAGGAAGAACGCCACCAGCGTCTCGATCGCGAGCGGCGCGCCGAAAACGTCCCCGGCGAACGCGGACAGCCCGGTCCAGGTCATCCCGAACTGGAATTCCATCACGATTCCGGTGACGATTCCCAGTGCGTAGTTGACCACGTACAGACGGCCCCAGAACGCGGTCATCCGGTGCGGCTGCTCGCCGCCGCGGATCGTCGCGCGCGTCTGCATGATCGCCACCATGGTCACCAAACCCAAGGTGAGCAGGACAAACAGGAAGTGAAGCGAGGTGGTGGTCGCGAACTGGAGTCTCGCGATCGGCAGTGGGTCCATGCCGACGGAGCCTATACGTAGTTTGGCTACATGTAGCGGGCAAACTCATGAGATCGGGGTGATCTCAGGGTTTTTCCCGGACGGTTCCGCGGGCGGCGGAGATTAGCCTGCCAAGGACAAGATGAGTAGACTGCCGACCTATGAAAGCGGACACGTTGCGCGGACACCTCGACGCGTTGCTGCTCGCCGTCCTCGACGGCCGCAAGCTGCACGGCTACGCGATCATCGAGGCGCTGTCGCTGCGCAGCGACGGGGCGCTCGACCTGCCCACCGGCACGGTGTACCCGGCGTTGCGCCGGCTCGAGCGCGCCGGCTGGCTGGCGAGCGAATGGGACGTGGTGTCCGGCCGCAAACGGCGCACCTACCGGCTCACTCGCGCCGGACAGCAGGCGCTGGCCGCGGAACGGGCGCAGTGGCGGGAGTTCACCACGGTGATCGGCGGGGTGCTGGAACCATGACCACGACAAGCCGGGCCACGACCAGCCCGATCGACGGCTACCTGGCCGAATTGGACCGGGTGCTGGTCGGCCGCCGCGGCGCGAAGGCGGACCTGCTCGCCGAAGCATGCGACGGTCTGCGGGACGCGGCCGAGGCGTACCGCGAGGGCGGCTGGAGCGAGACAGAGGCGCAACGCCGCGCGGTAGTGGATTTCGGCCACGTCCGCGAGGTTGCCGACGACTACCAAGCGGAACTGAGCATGCACAACGGCGTACGGACGCTGTGGCTGCTCGTTCTCGGCGTACCGGCGATGCAAGCGTCGTGGGAGCTGGCGCGCATCTTCACCTACGGTTCCTGGTCGCGGCTGACCACCCCGAACCCCGGCTGGTACCCGTACGTCACGCAGCTCACCCACGCCGCGCTCTACGCCGTGCCGGTCCTCGGCCTTCTCGCTCTGCTGAGCACGAGGTTGCTGAGCCGCCGCTTCGGCGGCGTGCGCACGGCCAGCGTCTGCCGGGTGCTGGCCGCGATCGCGGTGGGCCTCAACCTGTTCTCGATCCTGCTCCTGATCGGAGCGACCGGAGTGGTCGACGCCGCGCGCCTGTTCCTCAGCGGTCCGTGCGGTCTGCTGATGGTCTCGTGGGTGGTCCTGTCGTTCCGACTTGTCGTGCTAGCGCGACGTTCCTGGGGACGGTGTGCCACGATCGTCGCGTGACGACCGCGCTGATCTACCTCGTAGTCATGCTGCTGGTGGCCGCCGTGGTGTTCCTGCTGGCCGCTGTGGTGTTCGGCCGGGGCGAGGAACTGGCGCCGCTGCCGCCCGGCAGCTCGCCCACCCGCCTGCCCGCCGAGGACATCACCGGCGAGGACGTCCGCCAGGTGCGCTTCCAGCTCGTGTTCCGCGGGTACAAGATGTCCGAAGTAGACTGGGTGCTGCGCAGGACCGGCGTTGAACTGGACGAACTGCGCGAACGTGTCGCCCGCCTGGAAGCCGCGCGGCAACCGCGCGAAGCGGCGCACCGGAGGCCGACAGGTGAGTGACCTGGTGCTGTCGGTAGACGTCGCGGCACCGGCTGGCACGACCTGGCTAGCGCTCACCGACTGGGCCCGCCAAGGCGAGTGGATGCTGGGCACGCGGGTGCGGGTCGTCGAAGGCAACGGCCGCAGCGTCGGCTCGAAGCTGTCGGCCTTCACCGGCTTCGGCGGCATCGGTTTCACCGACACCATGGAAATCACGACCTGGGAACCGCCCCTGCGCTGCACGGTGCGCCACCTGGGCAGCTTCGTGCAGGGAACCGGCGTCTTCCAAGTGCTGTCGAAGGGTGCCGGGCACTGCACCTTCGTCTGGGCCGAACACCTCAAACTGCCGTTCGGCCTGCTGGGCCGCGCAGGCTGGCCCTTAGCGCGCCCCGCGTTCGCCCTGGGAGTACGCCATTCGCTGCGCCAGTTCGCGAGGTTCGCGGAGAACTATTCAATGGGGGAGCAATGACGGAACTGCTGGGCGAAGACGGCATCGCCCGCTGCAGCTGGGGCAACTCAGCCCCCGACTACGCGACGTACCACGACGAGGAGTGGGGCGTCCCGCTGCACGGCGAGGCGGAGCTGTACGAACGCCTGTGCCTAGAGTCGTTCCAGTCCGGACTGTCCTGGATCACCATCCTGCGCAAACGCGAGAACTTCCGAAAAGCCTTCCGAGGCTTCGCCCCCGAGAAGGTCGCGCGCTTCAAGGAGAAGGACGTCGAACGCCTGATGCAGGACGCCGGCATCGTCCGCAACCGCGCGAAAATCGAAGCGGCAGTGAAGAACGCCCGCGCAGTGGCAGACCTGGACATCCCGCTAGACAAGCTGCTGTGGTCCTTCGCCCCGACAAAACACCGCCGCCCCCGCACCATGGCCGACGTACCGGCGATCACTGACGAGTCGAAGGCCATGGCCAAAGACCTGAAGAAGCGCGGCTTCGCCTTCCTGGGCCCCACCACCTGCTACGCCCTGATGCAAGCCACCGGCATGGTCGACGACCACGTAAAAGGCTGCTTCCGCGCAGCGTGAGGGCCACCTTCAGGGACTCAGAGTCCCTCAGGGTTCCCCTCACAGCCCTAAACCGCAGCCGATGCACCCGACAATCGGCGCACCCAGCCCCTCCCCCCGCACCCCGATACGAAGCCTTCTCTGCGGTCTGGGGTGGCTTGTCAAGGCATCTTTCCCGCCTTGACAAGCCACCCCAGACCGTCAGCACAATCAAGCTTCGGGGTGCCCCACCGCAACCTTCTTTTCAGCGGCGCAGCCGCTCACTTCCCCTGAAAATTAGGCTTCCTCTTCCCCACAAACGCCTCCACCGCCTCAGTGTGATCAGCAGTGGCCCCAAGAGCAGTCTGCGCAGCATCCTCAGCCGCCAACGCCTCCTCCAACGAAGACTCGGCCGCCACCGCCAACACCCCCTTGATCTTCGCGTAAGCCACAGTCGGCCCCCCAGCCAACTTCGCCGCCACCTTCTGTGCCCGAGCCGCCAGCTCCTCGTCCGGCACGACCTCCCCGACAAGCCCGATCCGCAGCGCCTCAGCCGAGTCCACAGTCCGAGCCATCAACATCAACTCAGCAGCCCGCCCGTACCCGATCAACCGCTGCAACGTCCAAGACGCCCCGGAGTCCGGCCCCAGCCCGACATTCGCGAACGCCATCAAAAACGAAGACGACTCAGCCGCGATCCGCAGGTCACTCGCATAAGCGAAGGCCGCCCCAGCCCCAGCCGCGGTGCCGTTCACCGCCGCGATGACCGGCTTCGGCATCCCGGTGATGGCCTTGACGATCGGGTTGTAGTGGTCGCTGACCGTGTGCAGCGGGGCCGGGTCGTTCGCCTGCAGCAGGCCGACGTGCTCCTTGAGGTCCTGTCCGGCGCAGAACGCCTTGCCGGTCCCGGTGAGCACGACGGAGCGGACGTCCGGGTCCTCGGCGGCCGCGCGCAGCTCGGCGATCAGGCGCTCCTTGAGCTCGACGGTCAGCGAGTTGTACGCCTCCGGCCGGTTCAGGGTCAGGGTGCGCACGCCGTCGGCGTCGGCGGTCAACAGGACGTCGGATGTGGTCACGAAATGCTCCTCTGAAGCGGCGGCTCGGGTTCTCGGGACTGAGTCTCGCACCCTCGGCGGGCGGCATACCAGCACCGATGCGGCGGCAAATGATCGGTCCGCGTTCGCGCCCGGGCGCTGATGAGGGACAATGGGGGACGAGACCCGGCTGGCATGGGAGTGCGCGACCCGGGCGCGCCGGTTGAGACGGAGGGAGCACGCTATGGCGGCCATGAAGCCCCGGACCGGAGATGGTCCCCTCGAAGTGACCAAGGAGGGGCGGGGCCTCGTCATGCGGGTGCCACTGGAGGGTGGCGGCCGGCTGGTCGTCGAGCTCTCCGCGGAGGAAGCGAAGGACCTCGGCGCTGCGCTGCAGGAGGTCACTGGCTGACCTGCGCTCTCCCCTCTCTGTCCACTGTGCACCCCGGTCTCCTCTTGGAGGCCGGGGTCGGTTCGTCTGCGCCCTAAGGTTGCTCGCTGTGCGTAACTCGCTACCACCCGTTCCCACGAAGCTGCCCGAAATCGAGGTCGTCGCCGCGACACGCCGCGGAATCCCGCGAGCAGTGCTGGTCGCGGCGGAGGAAGGCGCAGCGTACGGGTCGAGCGGACGCACCGCCGAAGTACGCGACGTGCCCGAAGACGGCGACGGTCCGCGCTGGGTCGCCGGTATCGGCGAAGGCGCGCCGAAGGACTTTCGCCGGACCGGTGCCGCGTTGGCGCGCGCGATGCGCGAAGCGGCCGAGAACCGTCCCATCCGGACAGTCCAGGTCGTACTGCCCGAAGACGCGACAGTGGAGCACGCCGCCGAATTCGCGGTTGGACTGTCGCTGGGCGGCTACCGGTTCGTGGTCACCACGACAGAGCCGAAGCCTCCCGTGCCCGCCGTACGCCTCGTTGTCGCGCACGAGCGCGCCGTGCCCGTGTACGCAGACGCAGTCGCGCGCGTACGCGTTCTCGCGGCGGCTGCTGCCTTTACACGTGATCTCGCGAACACGCCGTCGAACATCAAGAACCCGGCATGGCTGGCGAACACTGCGGCGAAGGTGCTTGGCGGCACTGTCGACGTGACCGTGCGAGACGAGAAGTGGCTCGCCGACAAGGGGTTCGGCGGAGTCCTCGCGGTCGGCGGCGGTTCGGCTTCGCCGCCGCGCTTGATCGAAATGACGCACCGTCCGCGCGGCGCGACGAAGCACCTGCTGTTCGTGGGCAAGGGGATCACCTTCGACACCGGCGGCATTTCGCTGAAGCCGGCCGACGGCATGCACCTGATGCGCACCGACATGGCGGGCGGCGCGGCCGTGATCGCCGCGATGCGCGCGATCGCCGAGCTGAAGCTGCCGGTGCGCGTCACCGCGCTGGTGCCCGCCGCGGAAAACCACGTCTCCGGCGGCTCGTACCGGCCGGGCGACATCGTGCGGCACTACGGCGGCCAGACCACCGAGGTCGGCAACACCGACGCCGAGGGCCGGATGGTGATGGCCGACGCGCTCGCGTACGGGATCGCCCAGTTCAAGCCGGACCTGATCGTCGACGCGGCCACGCTGACCGGCGCGATGAAGGTGTCGCTGGGCGTGCGCACCGGCGGCTTCTTCGCGACCGACGACGACCTCGCCGCCCGAGTGGTCGAGGCCGGTGCCCGCGCTGGTGAGGCGTGGTGGCGGATGCCGCTGGTCGAGGACTACGCGACCGGTATCGAAGGCGAGCTGGGCGACGTCCGGCAGGCCCCCGGCGGCCCCGGCGGGATCATGGCGGCGCTGTTCCTGCGCGAGTTCACGGCGGGGTTGCCGTGGGCGCACCTGGACATCGCGGGCCCGGCGCGCGCGGACAAGCCGTATGACGACGTGGTGCCTGGCGCGTCGGGGTTCGCTGCTCGGACGTTGGTGGAGTTCGCGGCCTCCTACGAGGGCTAGTTCTTGCCCGACAGCTCTTCCTCCCGGCGGGTAAGCACGATCGGCTCTCCATCGGTGATGGCCACCGTGTGCTCCGAATGCGCTGTGCGCGAGCCGTCGGCGGAACGGATGGTCCAGCCGTCCGGGTCGTAGACGATCTTGTCCGTCGTGCGCGCCAGCCACGGTTCCAGCGCGAGCGTCAGGCCCGGGCGGAGCTTCATGCCCCGGCCTGCCTTGCCGCGGTTGGACACGTGCGGCTCGCCGTGCATGGTGCGGCCGATGCCGTGGCCGCCGAACTCGGTGTTGACCGGGTAGCCGTAGCCGGTCGCGACCGCCTCGATCGCGGCCGAGATGTCGCCGAGCCGGTTGCCCGCGCGCGCCGCTTTGATCGCGGCTTCCAGCGCTTCCTCGGTGGCCCGGATGATCTGCTGGTCCTCTTCGGCGGGCGTGCCGACGATGACCGTGCGCGCCGAGTCCGCCGCCCAGCCGTCGATGGTGACCGCGATGTCCGCGGTGAGCACGTCGCCGTCGCGCAGGGTGTAGTCGTGCGGCAGGCCGTGCAGGACGGCGTCGTTGACCGACAGGCAGATGACGTTGCGGAACGGGCCTTCGCCGAACGACGGCGCGTAGTCCCAGTAGCACGAGACGGCCCCGCGCCGCTTGATCATGCCGCGCACGTGGTGCTCCAGGTCCATCAGGTTCACGCCGACGTCGGCGAGCTTGCCGACCTCGGTCAGCACCTCGGCGATGAACTGCCCGGTCACGTGCATGCGGTCGATCTCCGCAGGCGTCTTCAGCTCGATCACGACTACCTCGCGTCCTCAGGTTCCGGTATTTCTATACCGGAAACGGTAGCACGGTACCGGGATACAAATACCACCCCGGCCGCTAGCCCGTCCGGTCGAGCACCTGGTCCCGGAACGCTTGAACGGCGGGCGAAAGCGGCTCCCCGGCACGCCAGGCGAGCCCGATCGTCCGGTGGACCGGCGGGTGCAGCGGCACCTCCGCGACACCCGCGGGGGAGCCGGGTTCGAAGCGTGGCAGGAGCGCGACGCCCAGACCAGCGCCGACGAGTCCGCGGACAGTGTCGGATTCCTGGCCCTCGAAGGCGACCTTGGGCGTGAAGCCGGCGGCGGCGCAGAGGTCGTCGGTGATCCTTCGCAGGCCGTAGCCGGGCTCGAGGAGCACGAACGGCTCGTCGGTCAGCTCCGCCACGCGCACGCTGCGTCGTCCGGCGAGCCGATGTCCGGCGGGGACCGAGAGGTGGATCGGCTGCCGGTCGAGGACGACCGTCTCCAGCCGCTCGTCCTCGACGACCGGGGCCAGCAGGGCGAGATCGAGTTCGCCGGACACGAGCCGGTCGACCATGTCCCGCAACGAACCCTGGACGAGGGAGAACCGGGCGGTCGGGGCCTGTTCGCGATACGCGCGCAGCAGTTCCGGCACCAGCGACCGGCCGAGCAGGTGCAGAAATCCGAGCACGACGCGGCCGCTCGCCGGTTCGATCTCCTCGCGCGCGAGGCGGACCCCGGCGTCGACCACCGGCAGTGCGCGTTCTGCCGCGTCGGCCAGCAGTTCGGCGGCGCGGGTGAGCCGGACGCCCCGGCCGTCAGGCACGGTCAGCGGCGCGCCGAGGGCCTGTCCGAGCGCGGCCAGCCGCCTGCTGACTGTGGGTTGCGGCACTCCGAGGATCTCGGCCGTGCGGGTGACGTTTCCGGTGCTTCGCAGCGTGGCCAGCAGAGACAGGTGCGGGACGAGCTGCGCGGTGAGGCTCTCATTCGGCACGGTATGAATGATCGCAGATCAACGTATTAGACGTATTGATTAGCCAAGCTTACTTTCAAGGTCATGCTCTCCTCCGCCCGCCGGGTCAAGGTCGCGGTCGCCGCCGCGGGCTTCACGTCGTTCGCCCTGCTCTACGCGCCGCAGGCGGTCCTGCCGCAGCTCGCCGGGCAGTACCACCTCGACCCCGGCGGCGCGGCGCTCGCGGTGAGCGTGGCGACCGGTGCGCTGGCGATCTCCGTGCTGCCCATCGCCGCCTTGTCCGAGGTGGTCGGCCGGCGGCCGGTGATCATCGCGTCCGTCGTGCTCTCCTCGGTGCTCGGGCTCTTGCTGCCGCTGGTGCCGGACTACTCGCTGCTGCTGGTGCTGCGCGCGGTGCAGGGCGTCGCGATCGCCGGATTCCCCGGCGTGGCAACGGCTTACCTCGTGGAACGCCTCGGGAAGACCGGCGTCGCGGCGGCGGTCGGGGCGATGATCGCGGGCAACACCATCGGCGGCATGACCGGACGGCTGGCCACCGGGTTCACCGCCGGTCCGTTCGGCTGGCGCGGCGCGCTGTACGTGGTCACTGGGATTTCCCTGGTCTGCGCGGTCGTGACGGTCGTGATGCTGCCGCCTTCGCCGGTCAAGACGGGGGAGCGGCAGGGCCTGCGCGATATCGGCGTCGGCCTGCTGACCGCGGTGCGGCGGCCGGTGTTGCTCGCGCAGTACGCCGTCGCGCTGCTGGCTATGGGCGCGTTCGTCGCGCTGTACAACGCGGCCGGGTTCCGGCTGACCGGAGAGCCGCTGAACCTGTCGCCGGCGATCGCGTCGCTGGTGTTCGTGTCGTACGCGCTGGGCTCGGTTTCGTCGGCCACAGCCAACCGGCTGTCCGCGCGGATCGGGCGTCGGCAGGCGCTGGTCGGAGTGCTGTTGCTCACTGCGGTCGGTGCGTTGCTGACGATCCCGGATTCGCTGCCGCTGATCGTCGTCGGTTTTCTCGTGCTGACGACAGCCTTCTTCGCCGCGCACTCGATCGCGAACAGTTGGGCCGCGGCCGAGGCCCCGGAGAACGCGCGCGGCCAGGTCGGCGGGCTGTACATGCTCATGTACTACCTGGGCAGCAGCGTCGGCGGCGGGGTCGGCAGTGTTGTTTACGGGCGGGCCGGGTGGAACTGGCTGATCGTTGCCGTAGTGGTGTGGCTGGGGCTGGCTGTGGCTGCGGTGCAGGTGGGCACGCGGATGCGGAGCGCCGAGCGAGTGCTGGTGCGCAGCTAAGCGCTCAGGAGCAGGCCGTGGCCACCAAGAGCCCGCCGCCGACCGGCAGCAGCGCCGGGATCAGCCGGTCGTCCTCGCGCACGGCCCGCGCGACTTCGCGCAGCGCCATCGTCTCCGGGTCGCGCCGAGCCGGGTCGGTGAGCCGTCCGCCTGCCAGGACCTGGTGGAACACGATCACCCCGCCGCGGCGCAGCAGCGCGACGCCCTGCTCGTAGTAGCCGGGGTACTCGATCCGCGCGGCGTCGACGAACACCAGGTCGTAGCCGCCAGGGGTGAGCCGCGGCAGCACGTCCAGCGCGCGGCCGACGATGAGCCGCATCCGGCCCGGCGGGTAGCCCGCTTCGAGGAAGGTCTTGCGCGCCGCCCGCTGGTACTCCGGCTCGACGTCGATCGAGGTCAGCACGCCGTCGGCGGCCATCCCGCGCAGCAGGTACAGCCCGCTCACGCCGGATCCGGTGCCGACCTCCACGACCGCCCGCGCGGCGACCGTCGCGGCGAGAAAACGCAGCGTCGTGCCTGCTCCGGGGGCCAGCGGGGCACAACCGAGGTCGACCGCGCGCAGCCGCGCCGCGGTCAGCACGTCGTCGTCGGGCAGGTACCCGTCGACCTGCTCGGCGCCGACCGCCCCGGTCTCGGCCGCCGCCTCTGTCCCCGAACTCACGCGCGAAGGTTAGCGCTGGTTGTCGATAAATCAGCGAAGGCTCCCTGGTAAGCGCCTTCCGGCCCCGGGAAAGCCCGCGAAAACCCTGGAAAGGCCAACTTCTCAGGCTGCTCTCAGATCGGTCTCATGAGTTCCATAAGGAAGCTCGGCAAACTGAGTCTCAACCACACGGGAACACCGTGTGCCCGGCCCGCGTTGGCAGAGGTGAAGAGGAGTTGACCCAGATGGAGGTGCCTGCTCCCCCGATGCAGAACGCCGAACTGCCGGAGGCCGCTCCGGTGACCGTGGACGCAGCCGAGGCGGCCTGGACGCCGCCCTCGTGGGACGAGGTCGTGCGCGAACACGCCGACCGCGTGTACCGGCTCGCCTACCGTCTCACCGGCAACACGCACGACGCCGAGGACCTGACCCAGGAGACGTTCATCCGCGTCTTCCGGTCGCTCGCGTCCTACAAGCCCGGCACCTTCGAGGGCTGGCTGCACCGGATCACCACGAACCTGTTCCTCGACATGGCGCGCCGCCGCTCGCGCGTGCGCATGGAGGGACTGCCCGAGGACACCGACCGGATCGTCGGCGACGACCCGAGCCCGGAGCAGCACTACAGCGACACCCATCTTGACCCGGACCTGCAGGAGGCGCTCG
Organism: Amycolatopsis halotolerans; assembly: GCF_042647905.1. Classification (NCBI taxonomy): domain Bacteria; kingdom Bacillati; phylum Actinomycetota; class Actinomycetes; order Pseudonocardiales; family Pseudonocardiaceae; genus Amycolatopsis; species Amycolatopsis halotolerans. The sequence continues at coordinate 78,187 of NZ_JBHRWI010000066.1, read as the reverse complement.
ACGAGCTGCCCCCGGAGTTCCGGGCCGCGGTCGTGCTGTGCGACGTGGAAGGACTGTCGTACGAGGAGATCGGCGCGACGCTGGGCGTCAAGCTCGGCACCGTGCGCAGCCGTATCCACCGCGGCCGCTCGGCGCTGCGCGCGTCGCTCGAGCGCCGTCGCGCGACCCGGGAGGAATCTGCGAAGGTGTCCGTATGACCGGCTGGCGTTTCGCCGAATCCCACCTCATGCCCGACGCGGTCGTCGCACTGGTCGACGGCGAGCTGACGCCCGTCGCCCACGACCGGGCGCTGGCGCACGTCGCGCGCTGCCCGGACTGCGCGGCTGAGGTGACCTCGCAGCGGCAGGCTGTCGCCGCGGTGAAGGACGCGGGTGCGCCGTCGATGTCGGCTGGGTTCCTGGCCAGTCTTCGGTCTATTCCGGAACACACTGATCTGCCTGGTACGCCGGACAATCTCGCGGTTACCGCCGATGGTCAGCTGGTGGCGATCCAGCGGCCGGAGCGGGTGGCCGGGTTGCGGGACGCTGGGGTGCTCGGGGGTGCGGCGCCGTTGGGAACAACCGCGCCGCTCGGGCAGTCGGCGAACGTGCTCGGCGGCGGTCGGTTCGCTTTCAGCCGGAAGCGGGCGGCGCAAGGGGCCGGGGTCGTCGTGTCCGGGCTCGTGCTGAGCGCGCTCGCACTCGTCGGGACTTCGGCGGATAGCGGGGAAGGGTCGACCGGGACTGGGCCGGTTCGGGTGCCTAACGCGAATTTGCTGCCCGCACATATGACTGTGCCTCGGTCGGGGGGCGAGGCGGGGTCTGTGGCTCCGGAGCCGGAGCCTGAGGTGATTCGGGCTGGGGCTGCTGTCGCGGCTCGGTAGTTCGTCGGGGTTTCGGCTCGTCGCCTGGCGGCGACATTGCGGCCACGGTTGCGTGGGGCACCCCGAAGCTGATTGTGACGACGGCGCGGGGGTGCTTGTCAAGGCGGGAAAGATGCCTTGACAAGCACCCCCGCGCCGCGTTTTTGGCTTCGTATCGGGGTGCGGGGGGTGTGGCTGCCTTGGTTGGGTGCATCGGCTGCGGTTCGCGAGGGGGCTGGTTAGCGCCCCAATGTGGCATTGGGTGCATGTGACGCACCGAATGCCACATTGGGTGCGTGGGATGCACCGAATGCCACATTGGGTGCGTCTGGCGCACCCAATGTGGCGTTGGGGCGTATCTCGGCGGCGGTGGACGAGTGGGTGGGCTGTGAAGGGCTCCTTGAGGGAATCTGAGGCTGTGAAGGGGTCCCTCACGAACATCGGCGGGTCGTGAGGGGAACCCTGAGGGACTCTGAGTCCGTGAGGGTTCCCCTCACGGACGTTCGGCAGAGCGGGGGGCGGGAGGAGGGCAGGCAACAGCCATTTCACTGCGGCCTGGGCAGACTCTCCCTAGGCTTGGGTATCGTCCACCACCAGCCGTACTGAACCGCTTCCCGGGGAATGATGACCGACCAGCCGAACGCTAATCCTGACCAGTCCGGTGCCGTCGGAACGGACCGGTTGGGTCCTCGGCCGCTTGAGCGGCCCGCGGTGGATCAGCAGCAGGCGGCTGTCTTCGGGCGTCCGCACGGGGTCGAGGGGGCGTTCGACAAGCTTTACACCCCGCCGCCTAACGGGAACGGGCAGCAGAAGCTCAGTCTCGCGCCGCCGACGCCGGAGTCTCTGGCGGAGGCGTTCAGCAGGCCTGCTGGGGCCGAGGGCGTGCGGTTGCAGCGGCCGCTCGAGGCGTCCGGGGAGAACGGCGCCGCGGAAGATCCGTTGTGGACTGACACCAGCGATCCTTGGCGGGATCCGGCGGCTGGGGCCGTGCTGGCTGGGCCCGCGGTGGTTCCGGAGGACGAAGAGGGCGAGAAACCGAAGCTGCCCAGCGGTGCGCAGTTGAGCTTGCCTGAGGTGCTGTTCGGGCGGCGGGTGCAGCCGAAGGCGTTGGCGTTGCTGGGGGTCGTCGCGTTGGTGATCGGCGCGGTCGGCGGGCTGGTCGGCTGGTGGGTCGGGGATACCGGGTCCTCGTTGACCGGCAGCGCCACGATTTCCGAGGCGGAGGCGGCCAAGGAGCGGCCGCCGGGGTCGCTCGCGGACATCGCGCGGCGGGTGGCGCCCGCGGTGGTTTCGCTCGAGGTGGTCAAGCCCGGGGCGGACAGCGGCGAGCAGGGTTCCGGCGTGGTGATCGATCCGCAGGGATACATCCTCACGAACGAGCACGTGGTCGCGACCGCGGTCGGCGACGCGGCTACGAAGATCACGGCGGTGTTCAACGACGGGACCCGCACCGAGGCCAAGGTCGTCGGCGCGGATCAGAAAACCGACCTCGCCGTGGTGAAGGTCAATGTGACGAACCCGGTCGTGATGCAGGTCGGCAAATCGTCCGATCTGCAGGTCGGGGACGCGGTGATCGCGGTCGGATCGCCGCTGGCGCTGCAGAACTCGATCACCTCCGGCATCGTCAGCGCGCTCGACCGGCCGGTCACCGCGGGCGGCGACAACGGGGCGGCTCCGGTCACCTACTCCGCCATCCAGACCGACGCCGCGATCAACCACGGCAACTCGGGCGGGGCGCTCGTCGACTCGAGGGGCGCGCTGGTCGGGATCAACTCCGCGATCCGCTCGTCCAGCTCCGACGGCGGCAGCATCGGCATCGGGTTCGCCATTCCCAGCGACTACGCCATCAAGATCGCCAAGGCGCTGATCAAGGACGGCAAGGTCAAGCACGCCGACATCGGGATCAACGCGGCCTCGACGGTCGCCGGTTCGTCGACGATGGGCGCGCAGGTCCGCAACGTCGCCCCGGGCGGTCCGGCCGCGGGCGCGGGGATCAAGGAAGGCGACGTGATCACCAAGATCGGCGACCACGTCGTGCGCGACTCCGCCGAGCTGACCGTGGCGGTGCGCAGCCACGACCCCGGCCAGGTGGTTCCGGTGCAGCTGGCCCGCGACGGCGCGCTGCTCGTGGTGGACGTCACGCTCGGGTCGGACTGACACCCGTTCTTAAGCTGCGTGCGACGTTCGGGCCTGCCGGGGTGCGAAACGGCCCGGGTAGTCTTGGGCGGGGCAGCACCGAGCGGAGGTTTCACGGGTGTTCGACAGTGTCGGCTGGGGCGAGATCCTCGTGCTCATCATCGCCGGGCTTTTCATCCTCGGACCCGAACGGCTGCCCGAAGCGGCGGCCTGGATGGCGAAGAGCGTCCGCAAGGCCCGCGACTTCGCGACCGGCGCGCGCGAGCAGCTGCGCGAGGAGATGGGCCCGGAGTTCGACCAGCTGCGCAAACCCCTCGAAGATCTGCGCGGCCTGCGCAATCTGGATCCGAAGCGGGTGGTGTCGCAGCATTTGTTCGACGGGGATTCGGATCCGCTGGGGTTGAACGGGTTCAAGAACGAGCTGAACGGCTCGAACGGGAACGGGTCGAGCGCGGCGCCGACGATCAAGCCGCAGACCGCGCTCCCGCAGCCGGAGCCGTTGAAGCCGGGCGAGCGTCCGCCGGTCGACCCGGACGCGACCTGATCCTCGTGCGCGGCGATCCCGGTGAGAACCGTGATCGCCACTCACGACCGGCGCACGCCGCTCGGTACGCGGCGATCCCGATGCGAAACCGACTGGCCAAGCCGACGCGCGACGCGCTGATCAGGCTGGGTAGCCTCAGGAGCATCAGCTCAACCGACCCTGGAGGTTCCCGATATGTCACGCCGTGCGGCTGCGCTGGCCGGAACGATCGCTGCGGCCGCCTTCGCCGTCGCCGGGTGCAGTGCCGACGACGAGCCCAGCACCAAAGCGCCCGCCACCTACACCTCGGTGCCCGCTCCGGCGATGCCGTCCGGATCGGTGGCTCCGTCCAGCGCCCCGGCGAGCGAGAACGGCAGTGCCACCGGTGAGCAGCCGAACGTCAAGCGCGGCGCGGAGACCGGCGAGGCAGGCGTTGACGTGCTGGTCACCGTCGCCTACCAGAGCGGGAAGGTCACGCCGCCGGCCGGGGTCGTCGACGTCAAGGTCGGCAACAAGGTCAAGATCAAGGTGACGTCCGACCAGTCGCAGAACATCGACGTCCAGGACCTGCCGGACAAGTCGGCCGACGTGTCCGCGAAGAAGCCCGAGGACATCGACTGGACCGTGACGAAGCCGGGCGACACCAAGGTGACGCTCCGCGAGTCCGGTGCCCTCCTGGTGACCGTGCACGCCTCCTAAGCGCAACAAAAAAAGAGGCGTGCACCCGCGAAAGGGTGCACGCCTCTTTTGCTTGAAAGGGTCAGCGACCGGCGGGGCTCACGTTCAGCATCATCCCGGCCAAACCGCGCGCCCGGACCGACAGCTGCTTCGCCGCGTCCTTCAGCACCAGCGCCGCCGGGGCATCCGGATCGGACAGCACGATCGGCGTGCCCTCGTCGCCCTGTTCGCGCAGGCGCGGGTCGAGCGGGACCTGGCCCAGCAGCGGCACCGTCGAACCCACCGACTTCGACAGCGAATCCGCCACCGTCTGGCCGCCGCCCGCGCCGAAGACCTCGATCCGTTCGCCGGTCGGGGTTTCCAGCCACGACATGTTCTCGATCACGCCCGCGACGCGCTGCCGCGTCTGCATCGCGATCGCGCCCGCGCGCTCGGCCACCTCGGCGGCGGCCTGCTGCGGCGTGGTCACCACGAGGATTTCCGCGTTCGGGATCAGCTGCGCCACCGAAATCGCGATGTCGCCGGTGCCCGGCGGCAGGTCCAGCAGCAGGATGTCCAGGTCGCCCCAGAACACGTCGGCGAGGAACTGCTGCAGCGCGCGGTGCAGCATCGGGCCGCGCCACACGACGGGGGTGTTGCCCGGCGTGAACATGCCGATCGAGATCACCTTCACGCCGTGCGCCTGCGGCGGCATGATCATCGTGTCGACCTTGGTCGGCTTCTCGCGCGCGCCCAGCATGCGCGGCACCGAGTGGCCGTAGATGTCCGCGTCCACCACGCCGACCGACAGCCCGCGCTCGGCCATCGCCACGGCCAGGTTCACCGTCACCGACGACTTGCCGACGCCGCCCTTGCCGGACGCCACGCAGTAGACCCGCGTCATCGAACCCGGCTGCGCGAACGGGATCACCGGCTCGGCCGCGTCGCCGCGCAGCGATTTGCGCAGCTCGGTGCGCTGCTCGTCGCTCATCACGTCCAGCTCGACCCGCACGTCGGCGACGCCGGGGAGCTTCGAGACGGCCTTCTTCGTGTCCGCGGTCAGCGTCGCCTTCAGCGGGCAGCCCGCGACCGTGAGGTAGATCCCGACGTCGACCACCCCGTCGTCGCCGACCGCCACGTCCTTGACCATGCCGAGGTCGGTGATCGGTTTCTTGATTTCCGGGTCGTACACGTCCTTCAGCGCGGTGCGGACGTCGTCGACGCTGGGGAGCTGCTGTGTACCAGTCACGCTTCCATCGTACGTACTGCCCAGTTCAGCTTTGCTTGGCCTTGCGCGGCTTGGAGTCCACGTCGAGATCGTCGCGCAGCCGGTCGAGTTCGCTGCGCAGGTAGTCGCGGGTGGCGACCTCGCCGACGGCCAGCCGCAGCGCGGCCAGTTCGCGCGCAAGGTACTCGGTGTCCGCCTTGGTCTGCGCGGCGCGCGTGCGGTCCTCTTCCAGCGACACGCGGTCCCGGTCGTCCTGGCGGTTCTGCGCGAGCAGGATCAGCGGCGCGGCGTACGCGGCCTGCGTCGAGAACGCCAGGTTGAGCAGGATGAACGGGTACGGGTCCCACTGCAGCGACAACGCGGTCAGGTTCAGCACGATCCAGACGACCACGATGAGCGTCTGCCAGAACAGGTACTTCCCGGTGCCGAGGAACCGCGCGATCCGCTCGGTGAACCGGCCGAAGGTGTCCGGGTCGATGTTCAGCCGCAGGCGGGCCTGGCCGCGCGGCTGGTCGAGCCGGCGGCCGGAGCCGAGTTCAGGCACGTTCGGCCTCCTCTAGATCAGCACCGTCCGCCACGTCGTGCAGTCCGGTTTCGCGCCAGTCGTCAGGCAGCAGATGGTCGAGCACGTCGTCGACGGTGACGGCGCCGAGCAGATGGTCCTCGGCGTCGACGACCGGGCCGCACGCCAGGTTGTACGCCGCGAAATACCGGGTGACCTCGGCCAGCGTCGCTTCCGGGCGCAACGCGGTGAGGTCGGTGTCCACGGCACTCGCGACCAGTTCGGCGGGCGGTTCGCGCAGCAGTCGCTGGAAATGCACGACGCCGACGAACCGGCCGGTCGGCGTTTCGGTCGGCGGTCGGCACACGAACACCATGCTGGCGAGCGCGGCGGGGAGTTCGGCGTTGCGGATGTGCGCCAGCGCCTCGGCGATCGTCGCGTCCGGCGTCAGCACCACCGGTTCCGGCGTCATCAGACCGCCCGCGGTGTCCGACGAATACGCCAGCAACCGTTTGACCGGCGCGGATTCCTCCGGCTCCATCAATTCCAGCAGCCGGCTCTGCTCGGCCGGGGCGAGTTCGGCGAGCAGGTCGGCGGCGTCGTCCGGGTTCATCGCCTCGAGGATGTCCGCGGCGCGCTCCTCGGCGAGGTAGGCCAGCAGTTCCTTCTGGTCGTCCTCGGGAAGCTCCTCGATGACGTCCGCGAGCCGCTCGTCGTCCATCGCGTCGGCGACCTCGTGGCGGCGCTTGATCGGCAGGTCGCGCAGCGTCGCGGCGACGTCGACCGCGCGCATCGTGTCGAACAGCATCAGCAGCTGGCCGGCGCCTTGGGGCTGTCCGGTCAGATCGGTGAGCCCGAGCCCGGAGACCTCGCTCCACGGCAGGACCTGCATCGCGGCGCGCCGCCGGCCGAGCGCCAGCCGGGTCGAGCGCTCGCGGACGGCGAGCTTCGCCAGCACCCAGTCCCGCGTGCGGGTCGGCTCCATCGCCGCGTCGACCACCGTCACCCGGGTTTCCGCGCCGGTGAGCGTCGCGTGCGCGTCGAGAAGCTGCCCGCACACCAGGACTTCGTTGGGCCGCTGGTGGAAATGCCGCATGTTGACCGAACCAGTGGCGAGCGTCACGGCGTTCGGTTCGATCGAGGTGACCCGCAGCATGGGGACGAACACCCGCCGCCGGGTCGCCAGCTCCACGACCATGCCGAGGATCCGCGGCGGCTGCTGGTCGAGCCGCAGGCCAGCGACTACGTCGCGGACCTTGCCGATCGATTCCCCGTCGGGCCCGAATACCGGCAGACCGGCGAGCTGTGCTGCGTAAACCCGGTTTGTGCCTGCCATGGCGCCGACACTATCGGCTGGCGCCGGTGTGCGCTCGTGCCGCGACTCGGCGAATTCTCAGCTAAGCAGCGCCCATCGGGTCAGCGCGGGGAGCTCCTCGGCGGACGGGCCGTCGTCGTCCTCGTCCAAACCGCCGAAATCGACCAGATCCTGGGCGTGCCACAGCCGGTTCTGCACCGCCCGGACGAGCGTCCACGCCTTGGCGCGGTCGCGGTCCAGACCGCTCGCGGCGAGCTTTGAGTCCAGTGTGGATTCACTGAACCGGTTCCACAGCAACGAAAGCGCGCCGTATTCGAGGTCGCCGGCGAGCGGCTTCGGGTCGATCACCAGCCACGGTTCGCGGGTGCCGGACAGGACGTTCTCGTAATGCAGGTCCTCGTTCACCAGCGCGTTGCCCGCTTCCGGGCCGAGGTCGCGGCACACCGCCAGCGCCGCGTCCAGCTCCCGGCGGGGGAGCGGTTCGCCCAGTTCCCGCCAGGACTTGGGCAGTTCTTCGAGCAGTTCCTCGGCGATGCCGGACAGCGTGCGGGTGAGTTCGGCGGGCGCGGGCACGGCGAGCCGCCGGGCGAGTTGGCTCATGATCTCGACGGCGGGCAGCAGCGGTTCGCCGTCGAGCGTGCGGCTGTCGTCGAGCCGCTCCAGCAGCATCGCGCCGTCCTCGGGCGCGGACTCGTGCAGCAGCACCGATCCTCGACCGGCCCATGTGGACAGTGCGAGCGGTTCGTCGCGCGATTCCTCTTCCACCCAGCCGAGTTTGAGCACGACGCGGGAGCCGTCCGCGCGCCGGGCGGGCTGGACGACGCCGACGTAGCCGTGCCGGGCGGTGTCCTCGAACTCCAGCTCCCACTTCCGGGCGTACCGCTGTGCGAGCGACGGCAGCGACGCGAGCCACGGGACGGCTTCCGGACCGAGGACCTTGGGGGCGCGTTCGGCGAAGGCGGGCGGGATTTCCAAAACGGTCACAACGCCCATCCTGGTCGGCCGCGCAAGCCGTTTCCGAGGTCGTCTTCCGCGCGTACAGTGGGTGGACAAAGGGTTTGGCGAACCCGGGAGCTGCCATGATCGTCGAGATTGTCAGCGCGGTGGTCGTCGCGGGCGGGGTGTGGCTCGCTTCCGCGGTGCGCGTGGTGAAACAGTACGAACGCGGGCTGGTGTTCCGTTTCGGCCGGGTGCGCTCGCAGGTCCGCGACCCCGGGCTCGCGCTGCTGCTGCCGCTGGCCGACCGCATGCAGAAGGTGAACATGCAGGTCGTGACGTTGCCGGTGCCCGCACAGGACGGCATCACCCGCGACAACGTCACGGTCCGGGTGGACGCGGTCGTGTACTTCAAGGTGGTCGACCCGGTGCTGGCCGCGGTCCACGTGCAGGACTACCGGACGGCGATCGGCCAGGTCGCGCAGACGTCGCTGCGGTCCATCATCGGCAAGAGCGACCTCGACGACCTGCTGTCGAACCGCGAGCGGCTCAACGAGGGCCTCGAGCTGATGATCGACAGCCCGGCGCTGGACTGGGGCATCCACATCGACCGGGTCGAGATCAAGGACGTCGCGCTGCCGGAGTCGATGAAGCGCTCGATGTCGCGCCAGGCCGAGGCCGAACGCGAACGCCGCGCCCGGGTGATCTCCGCGGACGGCGAACTGCAGGCATCGCACAAGCTCGCCCAGGCCGCCGCGACGATGGCGGACACCCCGGCGGCGCTGCAACTGCGCCTGCTGGAGACAGTGGTGCAGGTGTCGGCGGAGAAGAACTCGACGCTGGTGCTGCCGTTCCCGGTGGAACTGCTGCGGTTCCTGGACGCGCGGACCGATCCTCCGGCGAGACCGGCCGCGAAACCGCCGGAGCCGCGGGCGTCAGCGGAGTCCGTGGAGTCTGCGGAGTCCGCGGAACAGGTCGGCAACGGGCAGGTCGCCCCGCCCGAGGCCGAGGCGAGCGACGTGCCGGATCAGCGGTCGAGGTAGCCGTTCATGCCGAGGACCGTCAGCGTCACGAAGAAGCCGACCCACAGCGCGACCGCGACGTAACCGAGCACGACGGCCGAGAGCGCCATGGTGCGTCCGCCTGCTTCGTTGCGGCTGGCTTTGGAGAGCGCGACGTGCCCCATCGCGAGGCCGGGGACCGCGAGGACGCAGGTCGCCAGGCCGAGCAGCGAGCACACCAGCGCGCCGGTCGCGAGGCCGGTGTCGGTGGTGTTCGCGGCGTACGGCTGGTAGGGCGCGCCGTACGGCGGCGGAGCCGGGAAGGCGTGGTACGCGGGCGGCGGCGCGAACGGATCCGGTTGCGCCGCAACGGGATACGGCGACGCGAGCGGTGGCGCGGCGGGAGCCGGTTGGTCGCCGGGCAGCTGCGCGACCGGACCGGGGTCGGGCGCGGTCCAGCCCGGCGGGGGAACCAGCGGATCAGCCTCCGAAGTGGACGGGACGGCGTCCGCCGGGGCCTCGTACGGCGTCGGGTCGGCGGTGGCCGGCGGCTCGTACGGAGCGGGATCCGCGGTCGGCGGCGGTTCGTACGACGCCGGGTCGCGGTCGGACGGAGTGGTCATCGGGGCTCCCTCGAGGTGCCGGGTTCGAAGGACGACGCTACCGGGAATCGCGGCGGCATCAGCCGAAAACTCCGGACTGGACCAGCGCGTGCACGATCAGCGGAATGGCGATGCCCCAGACGATCAGCGCGGCGTAGCCGATCACGAAACCGGCGACCGCCAGCGCGCCGCCCGTGCCGCGACCGCGGCGGGCCCGGTGGAACGCGATGTGCCCCATCACGATCCCCGCGACGGCCATCGGCGCGCACAGCACGAACCCGGCGATGGAGCACACCAGCGACCCGAGCGCGAGTCCCGCGCCCGGCGGCGGGCCTTGCGGCGGATAGGGCTGGTGCTCATACGACGGGTGCGTGTAGCCGTCGCGCCCGGCTGGCTCGTCCCGGTCGTCGCTGGCCTCGCTCATCGGGATCCTTCTCGCGGTTTCGGGTGGATCAGCACCTTATCCGCACCTTAACGGGGGAAACCGGGGCCTGGCGTGAGCACCCTCATAGCCGCTCGGGCGCGAACCAGTCATACTCCCCGGTAACCCCAGCGCCGGGAGCCGGCGTCGCCCGCAGTGAGGAGCTGAGCTCATGGCCCGTCTCGCCCGGACCGCCGGCCTGACCGATGTGCAGCAGGAGATTCTGTCCACGGTTCGCTCGTTCGTGGACAAGGAGATCATCCCGCACGCGCAGGCGCTGGAGCACGCCGACGAGTACCCGGCGGAGATCGTCGAGGGCATGAAGGAGATGGGCCTGTTCGGGCTCACCATCCCGGAGGAGTACGGCGGCCTCGGCGAATCACTGCTCACCTACGCGCTCGTGGTCGAGGAGATCGCGCGCGGCTGGATGAGCGTGTCCGGCGTGATCAACACGCACTTCATCGTGGCGCACATGATCAAGCAGCACGGTACCGAAGCGCAGAAGCAGCACTTCCTGCCCCGGATGGCGACCGGAGAGGTCCGCGGCTCGTTCTCGATGTCGGAACCGGACCTCGGCTCGGACGTCGCGGCGATCAAGACCCGCGCCAAGCGCGAGGGCGACGACTACGTCATCGACGGCGCGAAGATGTGGCTGACCAACGGCGGTTCGTCGAATCTGATCGCGCTGCTGGTGAAGACCGACGAGGGCGCGGAGAAGGCGCACCAGAACCTCACGACGTTCCTGGTCGAGAAGCCGTCCGGGTTCGGCGAGGTGCTTCCGGGTCTGACGATTCCGGGCAAGATCGACAAAATGGGCTACAAGGGCGTCGACACCACCGAAGCGGTGTTCGACGGCTTCAAGATCGGCGCCGACAAGGTCCTGGGCGAGGCTCCGGGCAAGGGCTTCTCGTACATGATGGACGGTGTCGAGGTCGGCCGCGTGAACGTCGCGGCGCGCGCGTGCGGGATCGCGATCCGGTCCTTCGAGCTGGCGATCGCTTACGCCCAGCAGCGCACCACCTTCGGCAAGCCGATCGCGCAGCACCAGGCGATCGCGTTCAAGCTCGCGGAGATGGCGACGAAGGTCGAGGCCGCGCACCTGATGATGGTCAACGCCGCGCGGCTCAAGGATTCCGGCGCCCGCAACGACGTCGAGGCCGGGATGGCGAAGCTGATCGCCAGCGAGTACTGCGCCGAGGTGACCCAGGAAGCGTTCCGGATCCACGGCGGTTACGGCTACTCCAAGGAATACGAGATCGAGCGCCTGATGCGCGAGGCCCCGTTCCTGCTGATCGGCGAGGGCACCAGCGAAATCCAGAAAACCATCATCAGCCGCGGCCTGCTGCGGGATTACAAAGCCTGACCCGCGGCTCGCCGGAGTTCGCGCGCTCCGCCGGTTCTTGACAAGATGGAGCCCTCGAACTCCGGACGAGTGCGCAGGTGATGATGGTGAGCAGTCCCTTTGGTGGCGGGCAGGGCCAGGCCGGGCTGCCGCGGCTCCCGACCCCGCCCACCGGCTGGCCGATCGGGTCGTACACGACCTACGGCGAGGCGCAGCAGGCGGTCGATTTCCTGGCGGAAAGCGAGTTCGCGGTCACCGACGTGACGATCGTCGGCGTCGACCTGATGCTGGTCGAACGCGTCATCGGACGGCTGTCGTGGGGCCGGGTGCTCGCCGCGGGCGCGATGTCGGGCGCGTGGTTCGGCCTGTTCGCCGGACTGCTGCTGGGGATGTTCGTCAACCAGGGCGGATTCACGCTGCAGCTGCTGACCGGGCTGGTGCTCGGTGTCCTGTCCGGGCTGGCGTTCTCGGCGATCGGATACCGCACGTCGCGCGGGCGCAGGGATTTCTCGTCGGCGAGCCAGCTCGTCGCGGGCCGGTACGACGTGCTGTGCCAGCCGCGCAGCGCGGAGCAGGGGCGCGAGCTGCTCGCGAAGCTGGCGTTGCGGCCGCCGCCTCTTGCCTCGTGACTGTTTATGCCGGTTCTCACCGGGATTGCCGCTCACGCGGTCCGCTGCCCGCCACGGCGTAAATACCCACGGGACTTTTTCACCCGTCTTTCCGATGGTTCGCGCGCACCTGGCTGAATCGTTACCGACCCTGCTTGCGGCGGGTGATCGCCGGGCATAGGTTGTCCGACACCGGTTGGCCGGTCGTGTCCTCCAGCGCGGCCTGCCGGCAACTGGCACGTCGGGGTGCTGGCTCGGGTCCGCCTCGTCGCGGCGTGCTGTCTGGGGGCGGCGCCGGACGGTGCCGTGTGCACACGCGAGGAGGCTTGGATGGGGAAGAAACGGCCCAGCGGAAAGAAACGAGGACCTACCCGCGCGGCGGCACTGCTCGCCGCGGGCTTGATGACCAGCGGCCTGGCGGCAGGCTGCGGAACGGCTTCCGGGACGACGATCAACGTCTACTACTCCCCGGAGGACCATTTCCAGACGGTCGTCGACAACTGCAACAAAGCCGCCGCCGGGCGGTACCGGATCGTCTACAACAAGCTCCAGCGCGGTTCGGACGACCAGCGGATCCAGATGGCGCGCCGGCTCGCCGCGGGCGACACGTCGATGGACGTGCTCGGCCTCGACGTCACCTGGGTCTCGGAGTTCGCCGAGGCGGGCTGGGTCGACGAGTGGACCGGGCAGAACAAGACGGCCGCGTCCGAGGGCGTGCTGCAAGGCCCGCTGGAAACCGCTACGTACCAAGGAAAGCTCTACGCCGCACCGAAGAACACCAACGTGCAATTGCTCTGGTACGACGACCGCATCACCCCGACCCCGCCCAAGACGTGGGACGAGATGATGCAGATGTCACAGCAGCTCAAGAGCCAGCACAAGCCGTATTCCGTCGTCTTCACTGGCGCGCAGTACGAGGGTCTGGTGGTCATCTACAACACGCTGGTCGAATCGCTCGGCGGGCACATCCTGTCCGACGACGGGAAATCCGTCGTGATGGACGAGGGCGCGGTGCAGGCGCTGGAACTGCTGAAGAAGGTCACGTCGTCGGGGATCACCGACCCGTCGCTGACGAACCAGAAGGAGGACGACGTCCGGCGGACGTTCCAGAGCGGCGGCGCCGCGTTCGAGCTGAACTGGCCGTTCGTTTACGCCTCCTACGCCGAGGAAAAGCCGCAGGACCTGTCGCACTTCAAGTGGGCGGTGTATCCGCAGGCGAAGGCGGGCATTCCGTCGAAGAGCACGATCGGCGGGTTCGACCTGGCGGTGAGCGCCTACTCGCAGCACAAGCCCGAGGCGTATGAAGCCGCGTTGTGCTTGCGCAGCAAGGAAAACCAGAAGGTGTCGGCGATCAACGACGGGGTGCCGCCGACGATCGAGTCGGTGTACCACGACGACGTGCCGGTGGACCCGGCGAAACCGGCGTCGGCGGACAACCCGAACATGGCGCAGAAGTACCCGATGCGCGACGCCATTCTGTCGGCGCTGAAAACCGCCGCGGTCCGGCCGCTCACTCCGGTGTACCAGAACCTGTCCACGGTGATGTCGAAAATCATCTCCCCGCCGTCGGCGATCGATCCGCAGGCGACCGCGCAGAAAATGCGGGAACAGCTCGATGACGCGCTCCAGTCGAAGGGAGTGATCCCGTGACCGTCCAGGATCCCGCCGCGACCGCCCAGGAAGCGGCGCACCGCAAGGGAAAGCCCGCGCTTTCCGAGGGCAAGAAGGCGGAACGGCGGCTCGGGCTCTGGCTGTGCGCGCCCGCCTTCATCGTGATGATCGCGGTGACCGGATACCCGATCATCTATTCGGTCTGGCTTTCGCTGCAGCGCTACGACCTGCGATTCCCGTCGCAGCACGAGTTCATCGGATTCTCCAATTACGCCGCGGTGCTCACCAATTCCTACTGGTGGACCGCGTTCGGCACCACGATGTTCCTCACTGTCGTTTCGGTGGCGATCGAATTCGTGCTCGGCATGGGGCTCGCGCTGATCATGCACCGCACGCTCGTCGGCCGCGGGCTGGTGCGCACCGTCGCGCTGATCCCGTACGGCATCGTGACCGTGGTGGCCGCGTTCTCGTGGTATTTCGCGTGGACGCCCAAAACCGGGTACCTGGCGAACGTGCTGGGCGAAGGGGTCGCGCCGCTGACCGACCAGTGGCCGTCGCTGTTCATCATCATTCTCGCCGAGGTGTGGAAGACGACGCCGTTCATGGCGCTGCTGCTGATGGCCGGGCTGGCGCTGGTGCCTGATGACCTGCTGAAGGCCGCGGCGATGGACGGCGCGACCGCGTGGCAGCGGTTCACCAAGGTGATGCTGCCGGTGATGAAACCGGCGATCCTCGTCGCGCTGCTGTTCCGCACGCTCGACGCGTTCCGCATTTTCGACAACATTTACGTGCTCACCGGCGGCGCGCAGGACACCGGATCGGTGTCCATGCAGACCTACGACAACCTGGTCAAGGGGCTCAACCTCGGGATCGGCTCCACCATGGCGGTGCTGATCTTCATCACCGTGGCGATCATCGCGTTCCTCTTCATCAAGGTGTTCGGCACCGCCGCGCCCGGCACGGACGACGGGGGGAAGCGCTGATGGCCATTACAGGTGCGGCCACGACCGGCCGCAAAGTGGGCTGGGGCCTGCTCGACATCCTGGTGCTGGTGTTCGCGATCGTCCCGGTGCTCTGGGTGCTTTCGCTGTCGTTCAAGACGAAAGCGACGCTCACCGACGGCAATTTCATCCCGGTGGAATGGACGCTCAAGAACTACGCGGACATTTTCCAGACCACGGAGTTCCTGCGCGCGCTGGTGAACTCGATCGGCATCGCGGTGATCTCCACGGTCATCGCGGTGGTGCTGGGCACGATGGCGGCCTACGCGATCGCCCGGCTCGATTTCCCCGGGAAGCAAGTGCTGGTGGGGCTTTCCCTGCTGATCGCGATGTTCCCGCAGGTCTCGCTCGTCACCCCGCTGTTCAACATCGAACGCGGGCTCGGCCTTTTCGACACCTGGCCGGGGCTGATCCTGCCCTACATCACGTTCGCGCTGCCGCTGTCGATCTACACGCTGTCCGCGTTCTTCCGGGAAATCCCGTGGGAGCTGGAAAAAGCGGCGAAAATGGACGGCGCGACGCCGGCCCAGGCGTTCCGGAAGGTGATCGCGCCGCTGGCCGCGCCGGGCGTGTTCACCACGGCGATCCTGGTGTTCATCCTTTGCTGGAACGACTTCCTGTTCGCCATCTCGCTGACGTCCACCGAGGCGTCGCGCACGGTGCCGGCCGCGTTGTCGTTCTTCACCGGGTCCTCGCAGTTCGAGGACCCGACTGGCCAGGTGTGCGCGGCCGCGGTCGTGATCACGGTGCCGATCATCCTGTTCGTGTTGTTTTTCCAGCGTCGCATCGTGGCGGGGCTGACGTCCGGTGCGGTGAAGGGCTGACCCATGGCTGAAATCGTTCTCGACAAGGTTTCCAAGCGCTATCCCGACGGCGCGCTCGCGGTGTCCGAAGTGGACATCACGATCGCCGACGGCGAGTTCATCATCCTCGTCGGCCCGTCCGGCTGCGGGAAGTCGACCACGCTCAACATGGTCGCCGGGCTGGAGGACATCTCCTCGGGCGAACTGCGCATCGACGGCAAGCGGGTCAACGAAAAGGCCCCGAAGGACCGGGACATCGCGATGGTGTTCCAGTCGTACGCGCTGTACCCGCACATGAGCGTGCGGGAGAACATGGCGTTCCCGCTGCGGCTGGCCAAAGTGGACGACAAGATCGTCCGGTCCAAAGTGGAGGAAGCGGCGACGATCCTCGACCTGACCCAGCATCTCGACCGCAAACCCGCCAACCTGTCCGGCGGGCAGCGGCAGCGGGTGGCGATGGGCCGGGCGATCGTCCGCAACCCCAAGGCGTTCCTGATGGACGAGCCACTGTCCAACTTGGACGCCAAGCTCCGCGGCCAGATGCGGACCTCGGTGTCCAAAATCCAGAAGCAGCTGGGCACGACCACGCTGTACGTCACGCACGACCAGACCGAGGCGATGACCCTCGGCGACCGCGTCGTGGTGCTGCGGGCCGGGTACGTGCAACAGATCGGTTCGCCGCAGTTCCTGTACGACAACCCGGCGAACCTGTTCGTGGCCGGGTTCATCGGCTCGCCGTCGATGAACTTCGTCCCCGCGACGCTCGAAGACGGTCAGCTGCGCAGTTCGCTCGGCACCACCCCGCTGACCGACCGGATCCGCCGGATGGCCGAAGCGGCGGACGCCCCGCGCGAGGTGATCATGGGCATCCGCCCGGAGCACTTCGAGGACGCCGCACTGGCCGAATCGGGCCACGAAGGCGCGACGTTCACCGCACACGTGGACGTGCTGGAGTCGATGGGTTCGGAGAAGTTCGCGCACTTCACCGTGGAGGGTGAAGCCGCGACCTCGGCCGAACTGGCGGAACTGGCCGCGGACAGCGGTTCGGCCGACGTCCCCGGCGCGGAATCGCTGATCGTGGCCCGGCTGTCGGCGGAATCGGCCGCCGCGGAGAACCAGGATCTGCAGATTTCGTTCGACGCGGACAAGGTGAAGCTCTTCGACCCGTCCAACGGCCGAAACCTCACCTACTCCGACTGAGCTGACGGTCCGTGAAGGGCTCCTTGAGGGAATCAGATTCCTTCAAGGAGCCCTTCACGGACGTTTAGGGGATTCGCGAGAAGACCGTCGCAGCCGCGGTGCGCGCGGCCGGGCAAGCCGCTTCGCCGCCCGCACCGCTGGTGTCGACCACACTCACCGTCGCCTGCTCCGCGCGTCCAGCCGTGGCAGGGGAGGGCTGCACCGTCCGTACCCGGCAGAACGCGCCGTCGGCGGCCACCCGCGCCATCCGGTTGCCGAGCGTTTCCGACGGCCCCGCCGGAGCCTGCCGCACCACCGCGAACTCCAGGCTCACCTTGTCGAGAATGCAGGAATGCCCGGCGATCCCGGCCGTCGCGTCGCCGCCCTGCGCCCCGGACGCGCTGAGGATCGCGCAGGAATCCACCCGCCCCCAGGACCGGTCCGGCAACTGCGGATGCCGCACCCGGTTGCCGGTCACCGCGTCGAGCACCCCGCCGACGACGTCGTCCGCCGCGCCGCACCGGTCCTCCGCACTGCCGCGATCGTCCCCGTCGGTGATGGAGACGGCCAGCCGGACCCCGTCGGCGAACGTGATCGCCCGCCCGCACGACCGTTCGGGCACGAAACCGGCCTGCTGCACGGAAACGCCGTCCGGCACCTTGCCCGCGTAGTCGTAGGCCTTGATGTTGGGATCGCGATCGGCCGCGAGCGGCCCGACAGTGACCGTCCGGGGCCGCCCGGCCTGGACGAAGTCCGCCTGGCAAGCGGTGAACGAGGAATCGGGCGTGTCCGCGGTGGTGTTCTTGAGCCGCTCCGGGTCGAGGAGACTGCAGTAATCGAGCGTGGCGAAGTCCCCGAGCGCCGCGATCGCGGTGAGCGGCACCGGCGTGGACTGCGCCTGCGCCTGCTCCGCCGGGGCAGACTCCGCGGAACATCCGACGCTCGCGGCGAGAAGCACCGAACAGCCGACCGCGAGGACTCCGAGTGGGTTACGCACGGGGTGCAGTATCACCGTGAGTGGCGAAAAATCCAGCCCCCGCCGGGAAATCCCACACTTCGCTGAGTCATCACCGCTGGTGGGGGAGGTTCTGGGTGGGCAAATGGGGAAGCGGGTTTCGGTGGACAGACTCGGCCGTCTGGCGGGTGGGTTGTCGGCAGGTGCGGGGTTGGGCAGGCGCGTGGGTGCCTGGTTTGGTCTGGTGTGCGGGTTGTCGGTGGGCATCCGGGCCGGGCGGGAGAGCAGGGCTGTGGCGGACGGGGCGGCTTGTCCGCCGAACCGCGCGAGAATCTTGCGCAGCCGCAGCCGCAGCCGCAGCCGCAGCCGCAGCCGCAGCGATCGAGCGAGACGGGCCGCGTTTTCGCCGCACGCAGGCGATGGCAAGCTTCTGCGGTGCCTGAACAACCCAGCGACCTCGATCGGCCGGCCCACGTCAAGGTCGTGTTCGAACTCCCTTCCGATGGCGAGGATTGGCCGCCGTTCAGCCGCGAAGGGCTGTGGGCGGTCCCGCTGGACCGGCCGGACCACGTGCGGCTGGACAACGTCCCGTGGTTCGCCCGCGACGCGGCCGAGGGCGACGTTTTCCGTGTCGAGCGGGACGCGGACGGGACGCTGCGGCCCGTCGAACGGGTGGAGTGGTCGGGGAACTGCACCATCCGGATGATCGTCTGGCCGGACGGCCCTTTCGCGGGCGATTTGGGCCGCGTGCTCGACCGCTTCGCCGCGTTCGGCTTCGAGGGCGAACGGTTCGACCAATTCGGCATGGTCGGGTTCACCGTCCCGCCGGAAGCCGATCTCGCCGCGGCGAAGCGGGTGCTCAAAGCAGGCCGGGCAGACGGTTCGTGGGCTTACGAGGAAGGCTGCGTCAGCCGGGAATGGCAAGCCGCCGGGTAGCGGTCGGCCAGCCCGTTGACCTGCGAGTTCCCGCCCCGACCCCGATTCCTCCCCAGTACCGGACCCCATCCCCTTAGGGGTCCGGATCGTCCCGCGGGGCGATGTGCCCCGGCCCCGCACGTGGTGACATAGAGGTACGAACCCAAACGGGAGGGGAACACGATGACCGCACCTGTCACCCACCGGCTGAGCCGGCCGCGAGAGGGGCGCATGATCGGCGGCGTCTGCGCCGGGCTCGCCCGTCGCTTCGGGACCACGCCGGGCAAGATCCGGGTGCTCGCGCTGGTCTCCTGCCTGCTGCCGGGGCCGCAGTTCATCGGGTACCTGATCCTGTGGGCCATCATCCCCAGCGACTGACCCGCCGGGCGAGCTGTCTGAGGAGCGGCCGCACGCGACGACTGAGCGGCCCGGACCGGGCCGCCGCCGAACCACTGGGATCGATCGGCCCTCTTCCGCCGCCAAACGGGAGGGGGCCAGTCTCATTTCCGCTCGGCGGAAAACCGCTCCCAGGCCGACTGCCGCGTCACTCCCAGCGCCTCGCCGATCCGCGCCCACGCCACCCCGCGCGTCCGCAGCAGATCCACCTGCTCCTGGATCCGCGCGTCTGTCTGCGCGCTGACCTTCGCCATCCGCGGGATGCTCTCCAGGATTTCCTCGTCCGATTTCCGCTCCCACAGCGTCACCTCGGGCGTCCCGGGTTCGTGCTCCCCAGCCAGGATCTGGCCGCACAATCCGACGCAGCCGTCGCAGATGTAGACGCCGGATCCGGCGATCAGTTTGGCCACCTCGTCGGCCGGTTTCAGGCAGAACGAGCAGTACGAAGTCATCGCAACCTCCTGGTGTCAGGATCAGCCTGACACGTCAGGAGGCGCCTGACAAGTCACTGCTGGGAACGCAGCGTTTCGATGACCTCCTCGTCCCAGCGATGGGTCCGGATCAGCCGGTACCGCTCGCAGGCGACCCACAGGTACGCCTCGGCCTCGGTGCGGTCGCCGATCAGGTCGGCTTGCCGCAGCATCGCCACTACCGGCGTGAATTCCTCGTCGAACCAGCGCTGCGCGACAGTCGCGCGGTCGGTGAACCGGCCCTCGTCTTGCATGAGCCGGAAACCCCACGCCTCGACGTGTTCGCCGAGTTGCGCGTAGTTCCATGGATCCGTCACCAGCACCGACGCGCGGGCGTGGCCGGACAGCGGGACTCGTTCCAGGAACAGCCGCCGGTAGTCCTTCACGATCAGGTCGCCGCGATACCGGATCCCGCTCGGGTCCAGTTTGGTGCGCACGGCTATCACCGACGCTTCTATTGTGGACAGTCCCTGCGCCAGCGCGACCGAAACCCGGTGGTGGCCATCGATAATGAAGTGCAGTTCGCCGATGCGGTACACCTCGATCGGTGGGATAGCCTCGCCGCGGCGGGAGGCCAGCGCGAGTCGTTCCCAGCGTTGCCGGACGCGGGCGGAAGTGGGACGGAAGCGGCGGTCGAAGTCGCGGCTGCGGTCGACGGTGCCGACGATCGAGTCCAAAGTGATCACTCGCGTCCCGATCCGCGCTTCGCTGACGTAACCGAGCGCCTGCACCACTTCGTGGAACGGAAGCATGATGTTGACGTCGTCGGGTTCCCGGCGCAGCCACGTGGAAAGCCGGGACAGCACTTGCCGCCGCCGGGCTCGCAGGAAGTCGTTTTCGGCGTCAGCGCGCGGGAAACCGGTCGGTCGGGTCATCGCGGGAACTCCATCACCTGATAGCCCACCACATTGCGGATCCGGGTGCGGCCGGCCACGCGGTCGGGCGCCGATTCGCCGTGCGGATGGATGTGTCCGTGCAGCAGCCAGTGCGGCCGCAGGGTTTCGATCGTGCGGTGCAGACAGGTGAAACCTTGGTGCGGCGGATCTTCGCGGTCGCCGAGGTGCCGCGGTGGCGAATGCGTGAGCAGAATGTCGATTCCGTTGCCGTCGCGCCATTTCCGCCACCGGAAACGCCGCTCCAGCCGCCGGGCCCGGCGCGCCTGCTGGCGTTGCGTCCATTGATTCGGGCCGTCGCGGTAGCGGATCGAACCGCCGAGCCCGGCGATGCGCAGTCCGGCGACGTCGACGATGCGGCCGTCGGCGTTGATTCCGCCGGCGGGGCCGGGCCATTCGGTCGGGAAACCGTCCTTCATGGACAGTCCGCCGTAGCGGGTGAAGCCGCTCAGGTCCGGATCGTGATTGCCCGGAACGAACACGCACGGCACGTCGAGCATGCCGGCGAGGAACTCGAGATACGCGAACGGCAGATCGCCGGCGGCGACGACGAGGTCGACCCGCAGCGAGCGGACCGCGGGGGTCCACAGCCGCTCGTCGGCCTCGTCGGCCACCACCAGCGCTTTCGGCATGCGCCAAGGTTACGGCGCACGCGGCGTCACTTCATGCCGTGCGCGAACCCGGGGTTGAGCGCGATCATCGCGACGATGCCGACGATCCACATGAGGCAGAGGGCCAGGGCCCAGAACTTGAGGTTGGACAGCAACCGGGACATGACGAGACAAACCTCCTGCTACCGGGTGAAGAAACGGGGACCGCGAGGGGCGGCTACAACCAGCCGTTCTTCCGGAATATTCGGTACAGCAGCAGACAGATCGCGAGAATGATCGTGACCACGATCGGATAGCCGAACTGCCAGTGCAGTTCGGGCATGTAGTCGAAGTTCATGCCGTAGATGCCCGCGACCATCGTGGGCACCGTGATGATCGCCGCCCACGCGGTGATCTTGCGCATGTCGGTGTTCTGCTGCAGCGAGATCTTCGCGACGGTCGCGTCGACCAGGGTGCTGAGCAGTTCGTCGAACGCCGCGACGCGTTCGGACACCGTCGCGAGGTGGTCGGCGACGTCGCGGAAATACGAGCGGACCTCGTCCGGCACCAGCCGCGTGTAGCCCTCGGCGAGCCGCGACACCGGCGTGGCGAGCGGGACCACCGCGCGCCGCAGTTCGAGCACTTCCCGCTTCATCAGGTAGATCTGCTCGGCGCTCACCGACGAACGCGGCGCGAACACCTGCGCCTCGATCTCGTCGATGTCCGCCTCGATCCGGCTGGTGACCTCCAGGTAGTGGTCGACCACGTGGTCGGCGATCGCGTGCACGACCGCCGCCGCGCCGAGGGCGAGCCGCTCCGGGTCGTCGTCGAGGTCACGGCGCAGCCGGGCGAGGCCGGAGTGGTTGCCGTGCCGGACGGTGATCACGAAATCGCGGCCGAGGAACACCATCAGCTCGCCGGTCTCCACGATCTCGTTCGCCGTGGTCGGCGACTGGTGCTCGACGTAGCGGACCGTCTTCAGCACCAGGAACAGCGTGTCGTCGTAGCGCTCCAGCTTCGGCCGCTGATGCGCCTCCAGCGCGTCCTCGACGGCCAGTTCGTGCAGCCCGAAGGTCTCCGCGATGCCCTGGATCTGGTCGGAATCGGGCTCGTGCAAGCCGATCCAGACGAACCCCGCGTGCCGCTTGCGCACCTCGCGGATCGCCTCGGCGTGCGTCCAGCGCCCGGGCAGCCGCTTGCCGTCGACATACACCGCGCAATCGACGACATAGGCCGACAGCGGCACCGGGATCGGCCGCTCGAGGCTGGCCTTGGCCCGGTTGTTGCCGCGGCCGCGAAGGCCGCCTAGCGAGGGAATGGCAGGCATGGGTTCTCCTGGGCAGACGTCGTGAAGCACGAAGACGACGGCCAGGCGGACTGCGGAGTCCGTCCGGCGGCACCGTGAGTTCCCGGACGCGGGCCTACCAGGAAGGAAGAAGGCCGACCGGCGGGGCGGGAACGCACGTACTACTAGGGAGCGGACTATCACCACTGCTCATGGGCGGTTCCTCACCTCCTTTCGGCCGGGGCACGCCAGGGCGTGCGAAGTGGCAGGGGTCGCGTTGACGCGCGATCACCGATGGTCGAGGGTACTCCTCACCACGGATACGTGTCGCACCTGGTTCGGCAGGTGTTACCCGGACAGGAGGCGCAAGCGTGCAATTCGGCCGGTATTACGAGGAGTTCGAGGTCGGCGCGGTCTACAAGCACTGGCCCGGCAAGACCGTCACCGAATACGACGACCATCTGTTCTGCCTGATCACGATGAACCACCACCCGCTGCACCTGGACGCGCACTACGCGGGCGAGACGACCGATTTCGGCAAGAACGTCGTGGTCGGCAACTACATCTACTCGCTGCTGCTCGGCATGTCGGTGCCGGATGTGTCCGGGAAGGCCATCGCCAACCTCGAGGTCGAATCGCTCAAGCACGTGAAGCCGACGTTCCACGGCGACACGATTTACGGCGAGACCGAGGTGCTCGACAAAACCCCGTCGAAGTCCAAGGACGACCGGGGAGTGGTGTACGTCGAGACGCGAGGGTACAAACAGGACGGCACCATCGTGTGCATTTTCCGGCGCAAAGTGATGGTGCCGAAACGGTCCTACGGCGACACCCGCGGCGGCGAACAGCCCGGCCGCCCGACGCCGCACGAGTGATCGATCCGCCGCGAAGAGGAGCACGGGTGGCCATCGCCCTGGAGAAGATCAAGCAGACGCTGCGCAGGTTCGCCGAGACGGAGGCGCGCGGGGTTTCGCCGCTGTACGACCACCTCGCCACGCACGCGGCCGAGGACGACGACGTCGCCGCGCTCCTGACTGACGCCCGCGGCGGCGAAGCGCGCGGCACCTTGCTGTTCGCCGCCGCGCACCGGCTGGTGCAAGCGGATCCGATTCATCCGCTGTCGCGCTATTACCCGTCGGTCGGCGGTTTCGACGGCGTCGACAGCGAGACGTGGCCGTTGTTCCGCTCGTTCCTGCTGGAGCGCGCGGACCAGGCCCGCGAGATCATCTCGACCCGCTACACGCAGACGAACGAGGTACGCCGCGCCGCGCTGCTGTACCCGGCGGTCGCCGCGGCGGCGAAGGAAGCGGGCGGCAAGATCGCGCTGCTGGAGGTCGGCTGCAGCGCGGGATTGCTGCTGGGGCTCGACCGGTTCGGCTACCGCTATCAGTGCGACGGCGGCGAGCAGCTCACGGCTGGCCCGGCGAAGGCCGCTGTCGGGCTGCACTGCGCGATCGACGTCGCGGCCGGTGCGAAGTTGCCCAAGCTGCCCAAGAAGGTCGCTGTCGCGGCCCGAGCGGGCCTGGACCGGGCTCCGGTGGACCTCTCGGACGAGGACGAGCTGGCGTGGCTGGAGGCGTGCGTCTGGGCCGATCAGGTCGACCGGATCCGGCTGCTGCGGACGGCTGCCGCGGAACAGCGGAAGCACCCGCCGGAGCTGATCGCCGGGGACGCGGTGGACGACCTGGCCTCGGCGGCCGCGCGGTTGCCGGAGGAACTGCCGCTGGTGGTGCTGACGAGCCACGCGCTGGCGTACGTCTGGGACCGGCGGGCGGACTTCGTGGCCGAGCTGGCGCGGCTGTCCTCGGCTCGGCCGGTGTGGTGGGTCAGCCAGGAGTTCTACAAGGCTGGGCTGGAAACGGTGTTGCCCGGGCGGGAAGACCTGTCCTTCGGCGACTCGGCTGAGGGCGAGCCCGCGATGGCGGTGCTGGGGCTGACGACCTGGATAGCCGGGAAGCCCGAGGCCCGCGCGCTGGCCCAGACGGCGCCGCACGGTCAGCGGATGACCTGGCTGGCGTGAGCTGTCTCGTGCGTGGCCAGGCCGGTTCTTCCCGGCTTGGCCACGCACGTCGCCTGTCTGCACCCTGCGTAACCTGTGTCACATTCACCCCATCAGTCACACTGCTCCGCGACGGCCAGGATGCCCGAACCGATGCGCGTCCGGCGATATCGAATACGCGTTCCGCGCATTTTCCGTGCTCATCGCGGACGCTTGAACGATGGGGAAACTTTCCGACAACTCCGCAATCAGTTCCGAATCGCGGACGCGGCCCGGGGCAATGCGTAAATAACCGCTCTGAGTTACGCGGCGGGCACCTCATTCCAGTCACGCAGGGTCACTAGCAGCTGGTCCACTAGGTGGCCCGCTTCGTCCAAATTGACCAGTTCAGCCGAGTTGACCCATCGCGCGTCGGTGGCGTCGTCGCCCGCGGTGAGGATTCCGCCGGTCCACGTGCATTCGTAGTCGTGGATGTCGTAGACGCCGCGGACCACGGAACCGGCCAATGTGTGCGGTCTCACGTCCAGTCCGGTCTCCTCGCGGAGTTCCCGGACCACCGCTTCGTGGTCCGTTTCGCCCGGTTCCACGCGTCCGCCAGGCAGCGACCACTGGCCTTTCCCCGGATCGTTCGCGCGCCGGATGAGCAGGAGTCTGCCCTGGTCGTCGAACACAATGCCGCCGACGCAGCGCTCGAGATGGTCCATGCCGCGAAGGTAGCCGAGCCCGGCCGCACCTCCTAGCGTTCAGGAACCTGTACACGGAGAGTAGCCGTACGGTACACTTCGAGCGCCTGGCTGACCCATGCGCGGGACTTTCCTCCCGCGTGAGTGGTCAGTGCGGTACAACGTAGAAAGTCAGTTTTCCGGGTGTCATGGAAGAGACGGGATTGATCGCTGTGAACGCGAAGAAGCTTGCGGGACTCGTGGGTATCGCGTTGGTGCTGTTCTTCGTGATCGCTCAGCCGGGCCATGCTGCTGGTCTTGTCAGCAACATCGTGGACTTCCTCCGCAGCTCGGCCGAATCGGTGATCACGTTCGTCAGCAACATCTTCCACTGACGGCAGGGGATACCCTCGGACTATGTTCGCGCCACGCGACCCTGACGAGTACCTCCTCGACACCGAGCGGCGGGTCATCCGGATCCGCCGCCACTGGGCGGTGCTCCTCTGGGACACGTTCGAGGCAGCCGCGCTGCTGATCGTGTGCGTGCTGGTGTCGTATCTGCTGCCGCCCTCGATGTGGGTGGTGCAGAACATCCTCTGGTACGTCGCGCTGGCGGTGGTGCTGCGGTTCGCCTACGTGATCATCGAATGGTGGGTCGAACGGCTGGTCGTCACCGACAAACGGTTCGTGATGACCACCGGCGTCTTCACCACCAAGGTGCTGATGATGCCGATCAGCAAGGTCACCGACCTCACCTACCAGCGTTCGGCCTGGGGCCGGATGCTGGGCTACGGCACGATGGTCGTCGAATCGGCGGGTCAGATCCAGGCGCTGAACCGGATCGACTACCTGCCGCGGCCCGAGGAGTTCTACGACACGATCTCCGAGCTCGTGTTCGGCGACAAGCAGAAGCAGGCCGAACGGTTCTCGATGATCAAGGCACAGCGCGCGGCGCGGGGCAAGAAGCCGGTCGGCTGACCCCGGGCGCGTCGGCACTGGTCCCGGCGCCGGGGTGACGCAGCGCATCGTCGAGAATAGGTCCGATGCGCATCGACCTGCACGCCCACTCCACGGCCTCCGACGGTACCGACAGCCCTGCCGAGCTCGTCGGCGCTGCCGCGCGTGCCGGTCTCGACGTCGTCGCGATCACCGACCACGACACCACCGCGGGCTGGGAACCGGCCGCGGCGGCCCTGCCCGCCGGGATGACGCTCGTGCCGGGCGCCGAGCTGTCGACGGTCTCGATCGACCCGGACACCGGCTACGAGATCAGCGTGCACCTGCTCGCGTACCTCTTCGACCCGACCGCGCCCGCGATCGTCGCGGAACAGACGCGGCTGCGCGTCGAACGGCGCACCCGGTTGCGGCGGATGGCCGAGCGGATGGCCGCCGACGGCCTCCCGGTCGACGCCGACGAAATCCTGAGCCTGCTGCCCGAGGACTCGCCCGCGGGACGGCCGCACCTCGCGCAGGCGCTCGTCCGCGCGGGTCTGGTCAGCTCCGTCGACGAGGCTTTCGGCGACTACCTGCACAGCCGCCGCGGGTACTACGTCGCGCGCCGCGACACTCCGGTCGAGGAAGCGATTGACATGGTCACCGCGGCCGGCGGGGTTACCGTGATCGCGCACCCCTTCGCCTTCAGCCGCGGCGCGACGATCAGCGAGGACACCCTGCGCGATCTGACGGCTCGCGGACTGACCGGCGTCGAGGTCAACCATCCCAACCACGATCCGGCGACCCGGGCGCGCACCCGCGAGCTGGCCGACGAGCTGGGCCTGCTCCGCACCGGGTCCAGCGATTACCACGGCACGAACAAGACCATCGGGCTCGGCCAGGAAACGACCGAGCCGGACCAGCTGGAGGAATTGGTGGGGCGGGCGACCGGCTTCTCAGTGGTGAAGGGCTGAGATGGCCGTCTCGGATTTCTTCGACGCGAAGCTCTTCATGAGCGCGACGATCACCCTCGTCGTGATCATGGACCCGCCGGGCACGGTGCCGGTGTTCCTGAGCCTGGTCGGCCGCAAACCGATGGCCACGCGGGTGAAAGCGGCCCGGCAGGCGGTGCTGGTGTCGCTCCTGGTCATCTCGCTGTTCGCGGTGGCCGGGCAGGCGATCCTGGCGTATCTGGGCATCGGAATTCCTGCCCTGCAGGGCGCGGGCGGGCTGCTCTTGCTGCTGATCGCGTTGCAGCTGCTCATGGGCAACGCGGGGAGTAACGAGCCCGAAGCGGCTGAGGACGTCAACGTCGCCCTCGTTCCCCTTGGCACGCCGTTGCTGGCCGGTCCTGGTGCGATCGCGGCGACCATCGTGTTCGTCCGCCAGGCCGACGGGCACCTGGGCGCATACATCGCGCTGGCGCTGGCGATCGTGACCGTGCATTTCGTGCTGTACACCTGCATGCGGTTCTCCGGCGTGGTCATCCGGCTGATCAAGGAAAGCGGCATCACGCTTCTCGCGAAGATCGCCGGCCTCCTGCTCGCCGCGATCGCGGTCGAGCTGGTCGCGAATTCGGTGCAGGGCTTCATCGCCGGCGGCTAGCCCGCGGCGGGCCCACGCCGGAAAGTGTCGGTGGGGGTGCGTAGCGTGGGCGTCGATGGAAGGGGGCGGCGTGAAAGAACAGATGGGGTTCGACTTCGGCGTCGAGCAACCGCAACGGCTCACCAAGGTGTCGCCGGCGCGGCTGAGCACCTTTGACGATTGCCCGCGCCGGTACCGGCTGGCCTATCTCGAACGGCCGACGCCGCAGCGCACCGGACCGTGGGCGCACAGCACGCTGGGTGCGGTGGTGCACAACGCGTTGCGCGCGCTTTTCGACCTGCCAGTGGCGAAACGGACGCCGCAGCGCGGGATCGCGCTGGTGTCGGAGCACTGGAAGGACGCCGGTTTCGCCGACGACGACCAGGCCGCGCGTTACCGAGCGCGAGCGAAGGGCTGGGTCGCGGAGTACGTGGAGGACAACGACGTCAGCGACGATCCCGTGGGATTGGAACGCTGGGTCTCCGCCCCGGTCAGCACAACCGGCGGCCGCCCCACGATGATCATCGAAGGCAGGGCCGACCGCATCGACCAGCGCGGCGGCGAACTGGTGATCGTGGACTACAAAACCGGCCGCCGAGCCCTCGACGAACACGAGGCGAGGGCTTCGCAGGCGTTGGCGATGTACGCCGTAGCCGCGACGCGCACTTTGCGCATGCCGTGCACGAAGGTCGAGTTGCACCATTTGCCGTCCGGCACGATCGCCGCGGCGGAACACACCCCGGAAACCTTGAAGCGGCACCTGGAACGCGCCGAGGAGACCGCCGGGGATTTGCGGTTGGCAGCAGATACCCTGGATGCGGGCGGTGATGGAGAAGCGCTGTTCCCCGCCCGCCCCGACCGCCGCTGCGCATGGTGCGACTTCCGCCCGAGCTGCGTGGCGGGACAGCAGACCGCTCCTGCCGCGCAACCGTGGGATTTGCTTGCGCCGTAGGGATTTCCCGAGACGTGGATGGGACCCGAGAATCGTGGCGTCACCGGAGATCGAGAAAACCGCTCGCCGCGAGTCGGCTGGTTCCGGGTCTAGGCCGACCGGGGA
The DNA here is from genome assembly GCF_042647905.1 of Amycolatopsis halotolerans. Lineage (NCBI taxonomy): Bacteria > Bacillati > Actinomycetota > Actinomycetes > Pseudonocardiales > Pseudonocardiaceae > Amycolatopsis > Amycolatopsis halotolerans. The sequence goes on along the minus strand of NZ_JBHRWI010000066.1, from coordinate 49,742 downwards.
GCGAGCCGGTGGCGCGCGGGGCCGCGGTGCTGCTGGCGACGGGTTAGGGCTTCGCGGGGCAGCGAGGAAGGATTTTGCTGCTGTGACAACGGATCTTGCCGCCGAACATGGCGGGATTCGCGACGGACGTCGTGCTGAGGACGCCGGTGCGCACGCGGGAAACGGCTGTGCGGACGGCGATGGCGCGGATGCGCGCGGCACCGCGTTGCCGGACGGCGATGGTGCCGGTGTGCGCGGTGGTGCGGCCTCGGACGACGGCCGTGCGATCGAGGGCTGCCCTGGGGCTGGTTCCGCGGCGGAGAAGCGCGCAGCAGCGACGTCGCGGGGCTTGTCGCGGGATGACAACGCTGCGCAGGGTTACGCGGCCGAGGTTGTCCATGACTCAACTGCGGCCGACGGTCTCGCACCCGGCGAGAATGCGGTTATGCATGACTCGGCATCGGCCAACAGCATCGAGGTGGGCCGCGCGGCTACGGTTATCCATGAAACAGCCGAGCAAGACAGCATGACCGGTGCCGCCGAAGCGTCAGCGACAACCGAGCGCACCGAACCGTCCGCGGAAACCGGGCGCACCGAGCCGTCAGTGGCAACCGAGCGCGCCGAACCCTCCGCGAGGCCCAAACCCCGCGGAAGGTGGTGGCGAGGATTCACCGGCTCCGTCGCTGCTGGAATGGCAGTCCTGGCCGTCGGCGTGCTTGTCGTCGGCGTGTTGTGTCTCGTGAACGGGGCGTCCGGTCCGGGCGCGCTCAAGCTCGTCGGGCACCCGGTAGCCGCGGTGATCGTGCTTGCGCTGCAACGGATCGCAGACCGTCGGGCTGGGAAGGTGGCGGCGTTGGCGGGGGCTGGGGTGCTGGTCGTCGCGGGGGTGGCGTTTAGCGTTTTGTGGTGGTTCTGAGGCGTCAGCGCAGGGCGGCGACAGTCGGGCCGCGCTGTTCCAGTAGTACTGGGCCTAGCGCGGTGAGGCGGATCGGACCCGCGTAGGAGCCGCGGTTGACGCCGACTGTGCGTAGCGTTGCGCCGTTCGTTTCGTTCAGTACGGCCAGTCCGCCGCGGATCGGGACTACCAGTTGGGTCGCGAAGGTGATTCCTGGGCCGAGCGTGCCGTCCAGGGTCCAGCGGGGCGACAGGTCGTCTCGGGACAGGGCGACGGTTTTTGAGCCGGTGTACCAGTAGATCCCGGCTGCGGTGCGGGTTGTCGCTTCGGTGCCGCCGGCTGGATCGGTTGCTACGTCTGAGGCGGGGAGGTCCATGGGGTAGGCGGCTTTTTGCGAGCCGTCCGCGCCGTAGACGACGTACAGCTTTTGGTCTGGCAGGAGAACGCCGGTGAGGTCGCCCGACATCGCGATGACCCGAGCCCGCTTGCCTGCGAGCAGGGCGGTGTAGGTGACCTTCGGTTCGTCCTCGTGCTCGGCGGTCGCCTTGTAGACGGTCAGTCGGTCCGTACGGTCGCCGGGGCAGCGTTCGATCACGCCGATTTTGTCGGCGGCCACTGCTACGGTTCCGTAAGTGCAGTTGGGGCGCGGTTGCTTGTTCGCATTTTGCAGGAACGGGACTTTGCCGTACTCCATGCTCTTCACGAGATCGTCGCGCCACGTGTCGAGGAGATGTTTGCCGGTGGTCGTGACGTGGCTGCCGTCGCTGACCAGGCGGGTGCCCAGCTCGGCGTCGCCGTTGCGCTGAGCGGTGATGCGGCCGGTGGCGGGGTCGAGCTGAGTGACCTCGCTGCAGCCCATCGTCTTGTGGTACACGGCGTTCACGCGGCCCCAGGCAGCGTCCACAGTGCACAGTTGCAGGTTTTCGCGGGTGTAGTGCCAGCGGATCTGCCCGGTGAGCGGATCGCGGCCGGCGACCTCGCTGCCGTCCGCGGTGGTGACGGTGTCGGACTGACCGATCGGAATTGGCGTCGCGGAACTCGGGGCCTGCCACAGCTGCGTCATCGACCCGGGCACCGCGGACGGCGGCGACGGGAGGGCGTGCGGCTGATCTGCCAGGGCACGGCTGGTGTGCAGGTTGTCGCTCGTGGCGGCGACGATCGCGACGACCGCCGCGACCACGACGACGATCGCGCCCGCGATCATCCGGTCGCGCCCTCGGTTCCACGGCGAGCGCCGGGCTTTCCCTGGCGGCGCAACGGGATTCGCGGCGGATCGGCGGGGGAGGAGAGTTTCGGAACCGTAGGGCTCGGCGGGGGTGCTGGTGACCCCGACGTCCGTGACGCGCGCGATCGGGCCGGTTTGTTCCTCGGGAGCGACCGGCGGGATCGGGGCGTTGGTGCCTGCGTGCCGGGGAGCCGACGTGGGCGGTTCGGCGGAAGCCTGTTCGGTTCCTTGCGCGACCGGGTCCGCGGCCTGCGAGCCGGGCGCGGCTGATGCGGCGGAGGTGTTGCCGGATGCTGGCGTGGCGGAGCTTGCCGCGGCTTCGGCTGGTTCGGCGGAGGACTGTTCGGTGCCCTGCGCGACAGGGTCCGCTGCGTGCGAGCCGGGAACGGCTGGGGCAGCGGGAGTGTGTCCGGCTGAGCTGCCGGTGGCTGGTGCGGCGGGGCCTGCAGATGTCTCGGCAGCAGTCTTTTCGGCGGCAGCCGAGACAGGGGCCGAGGCCTGTGAGCCGGGAACAGCGGAGCCAGCAACGGAAGCGTCGCCGGTGGCTGGCACGGCGGAGCCTGCAGCCGCGTCAGTGTGGCTGCTGGAGGTCGGCGAGGCCGGGTTCGCAGCCGGTGGAGTCGGTTCGGCGGAAGACTTCTCGGCCGAGCCCCCGGGAGTCGGCAGATCTGCGTCCGTGGACGAGGGGTTCGAGGCCCGGTCCGCAGGCACCGTCCCGGCCGACGAATCCCCGCCAGCAGCACCCGAAGCATCCGGAGAAGAACCAGAACCCGCATCCGAGACGTGCGCCCCGGCCGGAAGGTCCGGCCGGGGGCGTTCGTCGGGATTCGCGGGAGTGCCCGCTACGTTCGATCCAGGTTCGGGGGGCGTTTCGCCGTTCCCGTGGTCGTTCACGTAACTGACTCCCCGGTGTGTCGCTCAGTCTGCCGACGCAGGTGTATCAGATGCGGACGGACGGCGGCGACGGCGGCGGCGTGCCGGGCGGTCTCCGGTCTCCCCGGAGTCGGACGTCGTCGCGGGGGTGGCGTTGCCGGTGGACGTCGCCGGGCCGGTCGCGTCGGCGCCCGAGCGGGTGCGGCGGCGCGGGGTCCGGGGGCGGTCTTCCTGCTGGTCCGAACCCGACGAGGCCGGGGCGGCGGCGTCAGCGGCTTCAATAGCCTCGGCGGAGCGGGCGCCGCCGCGGGTCCGCTTGCGCGGGGCACGGTTGCGCTTGCGCGGAGCCTCTTCCTCCGAAGAAGCAGCAGCGGAAGAAGGTCCAGAGGAACCACGACGGCCCCGGCGCTTGCCGCCCAGGTCTTCTTCCTTTTCGGCGGCCAGACCGGCCCGCGTGCGCTTCGACAGCGGCAGGCGGCCCTTCGTGCCCTCGGGGATGCCCAGGTCGCTGAAGAGGTGCGGCGACGACGAGTAGGTCTCCGGCGGCTCCGCGAGGTCGAGGTTCAGCGTGTCCGAGATCAGCTTCCAGCGCGGTTCCTCGTCCCAGTCGACGAGGGTGACCGCGACGCCCGTGCGACCCGCGCGGCCCGTCCGGCCGATGCGGTGCACGTAGGTCTTCTCGTCCTCGGGGCACTGGTAGTTGATCACGTGCGTGACGTCGTCGATGTCGATGCCCCGGGCCGCGACGTCCGTCGCCACCAGGACGTCGACCTTGCCCGAGCGGAACGCGCGCAGCGCCTGCTCGCGCGCGCCCTGGCCGAGGTCGCCGTGCACGGCGGCGGCCGCGAAACCGCGTTCCACCAGGTCGTCGGCGATCTTCTGGGCGGTGCGCTTGGTGCGGCTGAAGATCATCGTGAGGCCGCGGCCCTCGGCCTGCAGCGCCCGTGCGATCAGCTCCGTCTTGTCCATCGAGTGCGCCCGGTAGACGAACTGCGAGGTGCGCTCGTGGATCGCGCCGGCGTCGTTCTCCTCGGCCCGGATGTGCGTGGGCTGGTTCAGGAACGTGCGCGCGAGCGTGATGATCGGGCCCGGCATCGTGGCGGAGAACAGCATGGTCTGCCGCTCGTCCGGCACCATCCGGAGGATCCGCTCGATGTCCGGCAGGAAGCCGAGGTCCAGCATCTCGTCGGCCTCGTCGAGGACGAGCCCGCGGACCTTGCCCAGCACCAGGTGCTGCTGCTCGGCGAGGTCGAGGAGCCGTCCGGGCGTGCCGATGACGACGTCGACGCCCTTGCGCAGCGCCTCGATCTGCGGCTCGTACGGCCGTCCGCCGTAGATCGCCAGCGTGCGGATGCCGAGGTGCTTCCCGGCGCCCTTCAGGTCGTTCGCGACCTGGATGCACAGCTCGCGCGTCGGGACCACGACCAGCACCTGCGGGGTGCCGTCGCCGGGCACCTCGACGCGGTGCAGCAGCGGGACGCCGAAGCCGAGCGTCTTGCCCATGCCGGTGCGGGCCTGGCCGATGAGGTCGTCGCCGGCCATGGCGAGCGGCAGGGTCAGCGCCTGGATGGCGAAGGTGCGCTCGATTCCGGCTTCGCCGAGCGCTTTGACGATTTCGGGTTTCACACCGAACGACGCGAACGTCGGCGACTCCTCGACCACCGGAGCGCCCGCCTGCAGCGGGTGCGACGTGTCCAGCGCGGCCGGTCCGTTTTCGCTGTGCTCGAGGGCGACAGCGGCGGTGGCCTGCGCGGTTTCGGTCTGTTCGGTTGTGGACTGTTCTGCGGTCAGGGTGATCGCCTCTCTCGTGACCAGCGCGCACAGGCCGGTTGTCACTCGACACTCGACCGGGGGCCTGACTCGCACCTGAGGCCTCGTCTGCTGGAGGCCAGTGGTGCCGGAGCCGCCCTCCCGGGAATGCCGCTAGGAGGCGTGCACGCACACTTGCGGCGAACCCCGGTCGCCCTGGTGGCACCGGCCGCTCGCCTGGTTCCCGCCGCTCCCGGGACCTCTCGGAAAAAGCCGGTCCGGCGCGGCGAAGCTCTGTTTATCCGATCCCACTGTACCTGGTCAGGTGTTTTCCGGGGAATACCGGGCGCGGCGGCGCGGCGTGGGATCGGTCTCTTCGCGGCGCGGGCCTGCGGTTCGGCGATACCCTCGTCGCCGTGACCGACCCCGCCGAAGCCGCTGTGTCCCCAGTGCCCGCCGCATCTCCGCCCGCGATCAGCGAAGGCGTCGTCGACCTGCTCGGCGTGATCGCCTACCTGGAGCTCTCCGCGTTCGACCGGATGGCCGAGGACGCCCGCAGCGCGCCGACGCTCGCCGGGCGCGCCGCGCTCGCCTCGATGGCGGCCGCCGAGATCGGGCACCTCGATCTGCTGACGAAGCATCTGGCCGCGAACGGCGTCGCGGTCGAGGACGCGATGGCCCCGTTCGTGTCGCAAGTGGACGCGTGGCACGGCTCCACCCGGCCTAAGTCGTGGCTGGAGTCGCTGGTCAAGGCGTATGTCGGGGACGGGCTCGCGGCGGATCTCTACCGCGAGATCGCGAGCTGGCTCGACGCCGAGACCAAGGACCTGGTGCTGACCGTGCTCGCCGACACCGGGCACTCGGCGTTCGCCGAGCGCGAAGTCGCGGCCGGGATCAAGGCCGATCCGAAGGCCCGCGACAAGCTCGCGCTGTGGGGGCGGCGACTGCTCGGCGAGGCTCTTACCCAGGCGCAATACGTGGTGGCCGAACGCGATGGCCTGGCCGAACTGATCGTCGCGGGCTCCGGCGATCTCGCGGGAATCGGCGCGCTGTTCCGCCGGTTGCAGCAAGGGCACACCAAGCGCATGCAGGCGCTGGGGCTGGGCTGAGCGAGTGGTCGCGAATCACCTGCTGGTCGCACGCCACCGGGGTGGCCCGCTTCGGTTAGCCTTGCCGGGCGTAGTCACAACGAGTTTTCAGCGGAGGTCCCACGTGGAGGTCAAGATCGGCATCAAGGACACGCCGCGCGAGCTGGTGGTGTCCAGTGGCCAGACTCCCGAAGAGGTGGAGAAGCTGGTCGCCGAGGCGCTGACGGCCGGTGACGGGCTCTTCCGCCTCAACGACGAGAAGGGCCGCAAGTACCTGGTCCCGTCCGACCGCATCGCGTACGTCGAGATCGCCCCGTCCGACGTCCGCAAGGTCGGGTTCGGCGTCGGCGACTGAGCCCAGCCGTACACGCGAAAGGCCGCCCCGGAAACACCTTCCGGGGCGGCCTTTTTGCGCGATGCTGCCGGGTCAGGCAGTCGCTTCTTCGACCTCGGCCAGCGTCTTCGGGACCGCGAACGGCGGCGTGGACGTGCCGGTGAGCCGGTAACGGCCCCACGGGTCCGGATCGGACAGCTCGCCCTCGGCGGTGTGCTCGCCGACCCGCACCTCGCACGCCTTCTTGCGCCCGCCGACCGTCTCGGCCAGCTTCGGGTCCGCGGCGACGCGGCCGTACCAGTGGTAGTACCCGTCGATCGGCTGGAAATAGCCGCGCAGATCGACGTCCGCGGTGATTTCCGTGCCGTCGACGACCAGCGTCGCCGAGCCCGTGTAGCCGTCTTCGTCGCTCATCCGGGGTCCTCTCGTCAGCCTGCGTCGCTGTCGGCGTCTTCTTCGGTGCGTCCGAGCTGGACGACCTTGTTCTCCTCGAGCGGCAGGTTCGGGTCGATCACCACGCCTTGCTGGCGGGTGAGCCCGTCGATCGCCGCCCAGATGATCTGGGTGAGGTACTCGACCACCGAATCGCGGCCCATCGAGCGCCGGTCCAGCCACCATTCGCCGGTGCTCTGGACCATGCCGACGATCCCGTGCGCCCACGGTTCGGCCGCGCCGGAGTCCATGTTGAACATTCGCATGTAGTCGCCGAGCAGCGCGGTCAGCGCGGTCGCGATGACCTCTTTGTCCTCCGCGACGACGTCCGAATCGGTGGTTTTGCCCGGCAGTCCGCCGTGTGCCAGCAAGCGGTACAGGTTCGGGTGCTCCTCGATGACGCCGAAGAACGAATCGAGCGCCATCCGGATCCGCGGCACCGGCGCGAGCTCCGCGTTGATCGCCGGGATGAGCCGTTCGAAAAGGATTTCCGTACCGCGCTGGCCGAGCGCGACGTACAGGTCGGCCTTGTCCTCGAAATGCCGGTACAGCACGGGTTTCGTGACGCCTGCTTCCGCGGCGACGTCCTCCATGCCGAGGTCTGGACCGTGCGCGTCGAGCGCGCGCAGAGCCGCTTCGACGAACTCCGCGCGGCGGGCGATGCGGTGCTTGCGCCAGCGATCGCGGCGGGCGTCACCAGTGCTCGTTTCGGTGTCGGCTGCCTGCTTGCCGGACTGCTTGCTGGAGCGCTTGACACGTTCGATCACGCCGGTCATGCTACCAGAGGTAACTGTTACCGCAGGTTACATGTTCTGCGGGGGCAGCGGGACGCGGCTTCTCGATTCAACGGCGAGTCAGGCGCTGGAAGGGGCTGATGATGACGCGGACGCTCAAGGTGACCGACCGGGAGGCGACGGCACAGCGGTTGCTGAAGTCGGCGGCGAACAAGTTCTACGACCCGGACGTCGACATCGACTGGGACGCGCCGCTGGTGGAGGGCAAGCGGTACATCCTGCCGGAGCGCTCGTCGCTCTACGGCACCCCGCTGTGGGACCGGCTGAGCCCGGAGCAGCGGATCGAGCTGGGCAAACACGAGATGGCCAGCATCGCGACCACCGGGCTGTGGTTCGAAATCCTCTTGATGCAGATGCTGCTCAAGGAGGTCTACGCCCAGGACCCGACGACGGCGCACGCGCAGTTCGCGCTCACCGAGATCGCCGACGAATGCCGGCACTCCACGATGTTCGCGCGGATGTCCGCGCGGATCGGCTGCCCGACCTACGGTCCGGTGCCGGTGCTGCGGCAGTTCGCGAAGCTGATGCCGACCATTTCCTACGGCCCGGCGCGCTACGGCGCGATCCTGGTCGCCGAGGAGGTGCTCGACCGGCTGCAGCGCGAGCAGATGAACGACGAGGAGATCCAGCCGCTGGTCCGGATGGTGAACCGGATCCACGTGCTGGAGGAGGCGCGGCACGTCACCTTCGCGCGTGAGGAAGTCACCCGCGGCATGGCGAAACTCGGCCGTGCGGAGGTCGCCTACCAGCAGTTCAGCATCGCGCTGATCTCGTACTTCGTGACGCGGGCGTTCATCAATCCGAACGTCTACAAGGCGGTCGGGATCCGGCCGCGCGAGGGCGTCGAGACGGCGCTGAACAACCCGCATTGGCGCGCGACGATCGCGTGGGCGGGGGAGAAGATCATGCCGTTCCTGCAGGAGTCCGGTCTGGTCGGGTTGCCAGGGAAACCGTTCTGGCGCAAGTCTTTCCTGTTGCCGGAGGGCAAATGACTACCGTTGAGCGGCTCCGCAATCCGGCGCGGGAACATCGGTTTGTGACCAGCGACGGCTGTGCGCTGCACGTTGAATCGAGCGGTCCGGCCGACGCCGCGGTGACGCTGGTTTTGGTGCACGGCTGGACGCAGGACCACCGCACGTGGGACGGCGTCATGGACCACCTCGGCCCTGGCGTCCGGACGCTGCGCTACGACCTGCGCGGGCACGGCGGTTCCGCGCCCGCCACCAAGGAAACCGGGACGATTCCGCGGCTGGCCGACGATCTGGCCGAGCTGATCGCCGCTCGCGTGCCGTCCGGTCCGCTGGTGCTCGCCGGGCATTCGATGGGCGGCATGACCATCATGGCGCTGGCCGAGCGGCATCCCGAACTGGTCCGCGACCGGGTCGTCGGGACGGCGTTCGTGGCGACGTCGTCCGGGCAGATGGACCGGATCACGTTGGGGCTGCCCGGAATGGCGGGCCAGTTCTCCGCGCGGTTCGAGCGCCGGCTGGCGAAAGCGTTGTCGCACCGCAAGGGCGAGCGGCTGCCGCTGAGCCCGACAATGGTGCGTTCGGGCGCGCGGTTCCTCGTTTTCGGCGACCACCCGCGCCGCGCGGACCTTCGGCTCGTGGCGGATCAGCTGTTGTGCGCGCATCCGGCGAGCCTCGGCGCGTTCCAGGACGCGATTTCGACGCATGACCGCCGCGTCGCGCTGGCGGCTTTGCGCGGTACCCCGTCCGTGGTGCTGGCGGGGGAGAAGGACCGGCTTTGTCCGCTTCCGCACGCGAAGGTGATCGCGGACGAGCTGCCGGACGCGGAGTTTGTCCGCTTCCCCGGTGCTGGGCACATGCTGCCGCAGGAGCGGGCGGGCGAAGTCGCGACACGAATCGGGGCCTTGCTGCGCGTCTCGTGAGTGTTTTTGCCGATGAGAACCGGCATAAACACTCACGAGAGCCACGCATTCGTAACCGTGCGCGTTCACGCCCTTCGCGCTCGTACCTGACTGTCGGCTGTTCCCGGCCGCCCGGCGATGTCACGCTGGGTGGCTGGGATGTCGCCGACGGAACAGGACGGGCATGGGGCAGCCGCTGAGCGCGCACGTCAACCGGAGCCTGATGGCGATTTCCCGGCGGGCGGAGAGCGTGGACCGGCATACGCTGGCCAAAACCTTCGTGGTGGCCGGGTCGTTTTCGGCGATGCTGCATTCCTCGGACCATCAGATCCTGTACGGCCGCCGCGGCACCGGCAAGACGCACGCCTTGCTGTACCTGGCCGATCTGGTCGAAGAGACCCACGATGTCGCGGTATACCTGGATTTGCGCACGATCGGCTCCACCAGCGGCCTGTACGCGAATCAGCAGCTGCCGGTGCCGCTTCGGGGCACGCAGCTGCTGGTCGACACGCTGGAAGCGGTGCACGAACAGCTCCTGACCACGGCGATCGAGACCAGGGTTTCCGACCAGGAAGACCTGTTGCAGGGTCTGGACGAGCTGACCGAGGCGGCGACGACGGTCGAGGTCGTCGGCAACGTCGAGCGGGAGACGACCGTCGGAGGTTCCGCGGAGAAGGCGACCGGTGCGGGCGCTTCCGCGTCCTGGGGACCGGGTGGTCCGCGCGGTCAGGTGACGATGTCGGGCAGCAGCCGACACTCGGTCACGGCGTCGGATCGGTTGCGGCGCACCGGGATCGAGCATCACCAGGTCATCTTCGGGCCGCTCAGCCGGGCGCTCGCACGGATCACGGCCGCGTTGGCGCCGGCCCGGCTGTGGCTGTTGCTGGACGAGTGGAGTTCGATTCCCCTTGAACTGCAACCGTTGCTGGCCGATCTGCTGCGCCGCAGCGTGCTCCCGACGCGGGGGGCGACTGTCAAGATCGCGGCGATGGAACGCCGGTCCCGGTTCCGCGAACCGGGCTGCGAAGGCGATTACGTAGGCATCGAGGTCGGCGCGGACGCGGCCTCCGCGGTCAGCTTCGACGACGTGCTTCTCTTCGACCACGGCCGAAGCCAGTCGAGACAGTTTTTCGCCGAGTTGTTCCTCAATCACGTCCGACCCCGGATGCCGGTGACCGACGATCCGGCGGAATTCGTGGCGACCGCGTTCAGCCGCACCGCGTTTCCCGAACTCGTGCGCGCGGCCGAGGGCGTGCCCCGGGACGCGATCAACATCGCCGCGTTGGCCGCGCAGCACGCGAACACCGCGACCATCGGCATCCGGCACGTCCGGCAGGCCGCGCAAGATTGGTATCTGTGCGACAAATACGCCGCGATCACCGGAAACGAACCAGCCTTGACGCTGCTGCGGTGGCTCGTCGACGAGGTGGTGGGCCGTCGGCGTTCCCGCACTTTTCTGCTCGAACACACTGGCGGCGCCCACGATCCGGCCATGCGCGATCTGTACGACGCCCGGCTCGTGCACCTGGTGCGGCGCGGCATCGTCAGCCGGAAGCGGCCGGGAACGCTCTACGACGGGTTCGCCATCGACTACGGCTGTTACGTCGCCTTGTTGTCGGACGGGGAACAACCGTCCCGGCGAAGCAAATCCGATACCTGGTTGATCGATCCGCGCTGCGCGCTGCCGGACCAGCTCGAGCAGTTGCTGGTCGAACTGCCCGGGGCGGCCAGATCGGTGCCACGCCAGCGAAACCCGCGCGAGTGAGCTAGCGGAGCCGTTCGAGGGCGGCAACAGTGGCGGGGACGTCTTCCCAGATCGGGGAGTGCCCGGTCTCGACGGTGACGAGTTCGCTGTCCGGCAGGTGGTCGACGAGGTGCTGGGCGTCGGCGAGAGTGCGGGCCCGGTCGTGGACTCCGTGCAGCACCGTGACCGGACAGCGGATCGACGCCAGCCGCGGTGTGAGGTCCAGATCCCGTTGGCTCGTCAGGACTTCCAGCGCGGCCTCGGCCGGGACCCGGGCGGCGTAGGCGAGCAGTTCGGCGCGCAGGTCCGGCGGCAACGGGACGGCGAAGGACCGGTCGAGGATCGCGGCGTGCAGGTCAGGGCCCCAGGCGGAGGCGATCGTGGCGAGGATCCGGTCGACGTCGCCGTGGCCGCGCATGTGCGCGCCGGTGTTCGCGAGCAGCAGCCCGGACACCAGGTCCGGCCGGGTGGCCGCGACGACCGTCGCGATGCAGCCACCGGTGGAGTGTCCGATCAGCGTGACCGGGCCGCCGTGCTGCTCAATCCGCGAGGCGACCCGCGCCGCGACGTCTTCGATCCGCCACGGGCCCGGCGCGGTCATCCAGTCGACCGCGTCCAGTTCGCCGGGCAGCGCGGCCGCCAGCGGCGCGTAGATCCGCGGGCTGCAGAGCGTGCCCGGCACCGCCACTGTGCGCGAGGCGGGCACGAAGTCAGTTGTCCTTGAGCGGGAACCCGCCGCCGATGCCGCGCCACGCGAGGTTCGCGGTGAGCGCCACGGCGTCCTCCCGGCTCATCGACTGGTTGTGCTGCAGCCAGTAGCGCGCGCTGACCTGGCTCATCCCGACCAGGCCGACCGCCAGCAGACGGGCCTTCTCCTCGTCCAGACCGGCGTCGGAAGTGATCGTCTCGGTGATGGCCTCGACGCTGGCCGAGGTCGCGCGGTCCACCGCCTCCTGCACCGCGGGCTCGCCGCGCAGGTCGGACTCGAAGACCATGCGGAACGCGCCCGCGTCGTTGTTCACGAAGTCGAAGAACGCGCCGACCGTGGCCGGGACGCGCTGGCGGTTGTCGCTGGTGGAGTTCAGCGCGCCCTGCACGCGGCCGACGAGGTCGTCGACGTGGCTTTCCAGCAGCGCGATGTACAGGTCGAGCTTGCCGGGGAAGTGCTGGTAGAGCACCGGCTTGCTGACGCCGGCCTCTTCGGCGATCTCGTCCATCGCCGCCGCGTGGTAGCCGTGCTCGGCGAAGACGCGCTGCGCGGCTGTCAGCAACTGGGCCCGGCGCTCGGTCCTTGGCAACCGGACGCCTCGTTGCAGTCGCGCCATCTCCGTCATTCTTCCTCCGTCCGCAGCCTTCGCCGGGCGGGTTCACCACCGCGTGAAGTGAACCTGACATTACTCGTGGGTACGCCCGAAATGCCAAGGGTCAGGCATCCTGGACTCGTGACGACCACGACCTCCCGCCCCACGGCCGCGGCGGCGGTCCGCCCGCCGGTGACCCAGGTGCCATTGTCGACTACGCCCCTTCCGCCGCTCGACGGGGCGCTGCCTGCCTGGCCGGGAACGGTCGAAGACGGCCTGCACATCCGGCACACGCCCGGCCCCGACGGCACGCCCGCGGTGTACGTGCACGGGCTCGGCGGATCGGCCACGAACTGGACCGACCTCGCCGCGCTGCTCGCCCCGACCGCACCCGGACAGGCTGTTGACCTGCCCGGATTCGGCTATTCGGAGCCCGCGGACGGGTTCGCCTTCGGGCTGGACGACCACGCCGAGGTCATCGCGAACCGGCTCGAGCAGCTGGGCAAACCGGTGCATCTGCTCGGCAACTCGATGGGCGGCGCGATCGCGCTGCTGCTCGCGGCGCGGCGGCCGGAGCTCGTGAGAACTCTCACCCTGATCTCCCCGGCGATGCCGGACCGCCGCCCGGACCCGCGCCGGCTGTCCGATCCGCTGATGGCGCTGGCCTACCTCCCGGTGGTCGGCGCCCGGGTGCGCCGCCGGATGGCCGGGATGACCGCCCGCGAACGCGCCGCGCAGGTCATCAAGCTGTGCTTCCACGATCCGGCGCGGTTCCCGGACGCCCGGCTGGACGAACTGGTCGAGGAGCACGCCGCGCGCGCCGGCTTCCCGTGGGCGCTGGCCGCGATGGAGCGGAGCACGTTCGGCATCTTCCGGCGCTGGACCGCGCTCGGCGCCGGGTCGCTGTGGTCAGTTGCCAAGCAGGTCCAGGCCCCGACGCTGGTGGTCTGGGGACTCCACGACCGGGTGATCTCGGTCAAGCGCGCGCCGCGGACCGCGCAGACGATTCCGCACGCCCGGATGCTGGTCCTCCCGCGCACCGGACACGTCGCCCAGATGGAACGTCCGCAGGTGGTCGCGCGGGCCGTGCTCGGTCTGTGGGAGGGCGCGGACCGGGGCTCCTGGTAGCCCGAACGGGGGACCGCGGATCGCCGGGGAGCCCGCCAGTCGCTGCCGGGAACGTCGCCGCCGTGTGGCACCCTGGATCGGTGGACCGGCTGAAGCAGGACGCGCGAGCGAAAGACCGGCGGGGCCCGACCGCCGGGTCGGCCCGGCGTTCAGGGGCTTCGGTGTCATCCGAATCTTCCGGTTCGAGCGATCCGGAGTCCGACTCTCCGCGCGTCGGCCAGTACCGGCCCGCGCGCAAGCCCGCCCAGCGTGTCGGCGAGGACCGGTACCGGCCGGGCGGACGCCGGACCAGCGCGGAGCCGCTCGCGGCCGCCTGGAAGCCCAAGGACGACGCGGAGAAGCGTCCGGCGTCGAAGAAGAAGCAGCAGTCGCCGTTCGGCCGGTTCGTGAAGACCTACGGCTGGCGCGTGTACGCGCTGCCGATCCTGGCCGTGATCACCGTGCTGGTCGCGGTCAACACCGCCTCCGGCCCGTCCGACGCGGGTACGGCGGGCAGCAGCGGCGAGGTCGCGTCCGGCGACTCGTCCTCGGGCGCGATCGACGGCGGCGGCGGCATCCCGGAGAACCCCGCGCAGCCGGTGAACCTCAACGTGCCCACCGCCGACCTGCCCAACGGCGGCAATTTCACCCAGACCGGCAAGGGCACCTGGCACGTCGTGCCCTTGTCCGGATCCAGCGACGTCGTCGGCAAGTCCGGGAAGCTCTACACCTACACCGTCGAGGTCGAGGACGGCATCGACCCGGCCAGCTACGCAGGCGACGACAGCTTCGGCACCGCGGTCCAGGGCATTTTGTCCGACCCGCGCAGCTGGACGTGGAACGGCGAGATCCGGTTGAAGCGGGTCGACGCGAGCTATCCGAACCCGGATTTCCGGGTGAGTCTCACCACGCCGGACACGACGCACCGGCCGGACGCGTGCGGGTTCCAGATCAAATTCGAGGCCTCCTGTTACCGGCGCAGCATGGGCCGGGTGCTGATCAACCTGTCCCGCTGGGTGCGCGGCGCGAAGGTCTACGGCTCGGACATGACCGGGTACCGGCAGTACGCCATCAACCACGAGGTCGGGCACGCGCTGGGCAACAATCACGTGGGCTGTCCGGGAAACGACCAGCCCGCGCCGGTGATGATGCAGCAGTCGTTCGGCGTGAACGACGACTACGTCGCGATGCTCAACAACATCCCCGGCGGCGACCGGGGCAAGGTCGCCGCGGACCATCACGTGTGCAAGCCGAACGCGTGGCCGAACCCGACTCCGCCGGGCCAGTAACAGAGTCTCACCATCTGGGAGCAGGGAAGTCCCTCTTGCCAGCGCGCGTTGGGGATACTGGGATCGACTACGCGACCCGCGCGAGTATGGAGGACCCGATGTCAGACACGGCACTGCCGCCGCTCGTCGAGCCGGCAGCCGAGCTCACCAAGGACGAGGTGGCCCGGTACAGCCGTCACCTGATCATCCCGGACGTCGGGGTGGTCGGGCAGAAGCGGTTGAAGAACGCGAAGGTCCTGGTCATCGGTGCGGGCGGCCTCGGAAGCCCGGCGCTGCTGTACCTGGCGGCCGCCGGCGTGGGCACGCTCGGCATCATCGACTTCGACGTCGTCGACGAATCCAACCTGCAGCGCCAGGTGATCCACGGCCAGTCCGACGTCGGCAAGCTCAAGGCCGCGTCGGCGCAGGAGTCGATCGCCGAGATCAACCCGCTGGTCAAGGTGCACCTGCACACGGAGCGGCTCGAATCGGCGAACGCGCTGGAGATCTTCGAGCAGTACGACCTGATCCTCGACGGCACCGACAACTTCGCCACCCGCTACCTGGTGAACGACGCGGCGGTGCTGCTCGGCAAGCCGTACGTGTGGGGTTCGATCTTCCGGTTCGAAGGCCAGGTGAGCGTCTTCTGGGAGGACGCCCCGAACGGCAAGGGTCTCAACTACCGGGATCTGTACCCCGAGCCGCCGCCCCCCGGCATGGTCCCGTCCTGCGCCGAAGGCGGCGTGCTGGGCGTGCTGTGCGCGTCGATCGGCTCGATCATGGTGACCGAGGCGATCAAGCTCATCACCGGCATCGGAGAGCCGCTTCTCGGGCGGCTGATCTCCTATGACGCGCTGGAGATGAAGTACCGCGAGGTCAAGATCCGCAAGGACCCGGAGACCCCGAAGATCACCGAACTGATCGACTACGAGGCTTTCTGCGGCGTCGTGTCGGACGAAGCCGCTTCGGCCGCCTCCGGCAGCACCCTGACCCCCGCGGAACTCAAGGCCAAGTTCGACGCGGGCGAGGACTTCGCCCTGATCGACGTCCGCGAGCCGCACGAGTACGAGATCGTCAACATCAAGGGCGCCACGCTGATCCCGAAGGACCGCATCCTTTCCGGCGAAGCACTGGCAGAACTGCCGCAAGACAAGCCGATTGTCCTGCACTGCAAGTCCGGCGCCCGCTCGGCCGAGGCGCTGGCAGCGCTGCACGCAGCCGGTTTCAAGGACGCCACGCACCTCGGTGGCGGTGTCCTGGCCTGGGCACGGCAGATCGACCCGAGCCTGCCGACTTACTGAGCAACGTCTGTCCGTGAAGGGCTCCTTGAGAGAATCTAGTTCCCCCAAGGAGCCCTTCACGGCTTTCTAGCGGCAGCAATATGTCCGTGAGGGCCACCTTCACGGACTCTGAGTCCCTCAGGGTTCCCCTCACGACCAGCGAACCGCAGCCGACGCACCCACCGTTGGAGCCACCCACCCCGCCCCCAAACCCCGATACGAAGCCTTCTCTGCGGTTCGGAGGTGCTTGTCAAGGCATCTTTCCCGCCTTGACAAGCACCTCCGAACCGTCAGGACAATCAAGCTTCGGGGTGGTGGCCCCCACTCAGACGCAATGTCGCCGCCAGGCGACGAGCCGAACCACCAAGAAGCCCCACGACCAGCGAGTCTCCCCAGGATCCGCACGGGCGCCGGGGTAACCTCCCCCTTTGTGCGGTCAACCCTCGAACGTCCCTCCGAACGCGTCTGCTCCGCGTTCGGCAGCGACGCCGACGCCATCACCCTTCTCCCGGACTCCGAATCCTGGCAGTGCGCCGACGTAGTCTTCAAACGCGTCAAAGACCGCTCCCAAGCCCTATGGACCGCCCGAGCCCTGGACTTCGCCGAAGACCCCGGTCTGCGCATCTCCAAACCAGTCCGCTCACGTGACGGCCGATGGATAGTCGGAGACTGGTCGGCCTGGCGATACCTTCCCGGCACCACCGAACACCGCTGCGAAGAATCCATCCTCGCGGCAGTCCGCCTCCACCGAGCCACCGCAGACCTCCCTCGCCCAGACTTCCTGTCCTCCCGTGACGACCGGGACGCCATCGCCGACCGAATCGCCTGGGAAGAACAAGACCGCCCCCTCCCCGAGGAAAAAGGCGGCCGCTGGTTCGAAATCCTCGCCCCGGCCCGCCGTCCGATCAAACTCCCGCACCAGGTCGCCCACGGCGAGCTCCTGGCCGGCCTCCTCTTCGACGGCGACGCGGCCCCCGGCGTAGTCGATTTCGTCCCGTACTACCGCCCAGGCGAATGGGGCGCGGCGATCGCCGCAGTCGACTCGCTGATGTGGGGCGGAGCCACCGGAGCCCTCCTCGAACGCTGGGCGCACCTCCCCGAATGGCCCCAGCTCCTCCTGCGCGCCATCCTCTTCCGCCTGGCCTCGCACGCACTGGACCCCCGCTCCACCAATGCCGCTCTGGACGGCCTCCGCGCGGCTGCCCGCGAGGTCAGCGCGATCCTCTGACTCACCGCGCGCCTCCGTCATGACGGCGGGCAATGTCAACTCCCGGAAACATTCCGGCACGTCGAGGTAACACAGCGTCCTTACCGTCGGGTCATCGCCGACCCGAGGAGCGCCTGTGCCGCACGTCGACACACATTGCCCGTACTGCGCCTTGCAGTGCGGGATGCGCCTGGCTGAGACCCGGGTCACCCCAAGGGATTTCCCGGTCAACGCGGGCGGCTTGTGCCAGAAAGGCTGGACAGCGGGCTCGCTGCTGGAATCCGGCGCACGACTGACCTCGCCGTTGCTCCGCCGAAACGGTGAACTGGAGCCGGTTTCCTGGGACGAGGCACTGGATTTCGTCGCGGCTCGGCTACGAACATCGCGACAGGCCCACGGCGCGGACTCGGTGGCGGTGTTCGGCGGTGGCGGTCTCACCAACGAAAAGGCTTACCTGCTCGGGAAATTCGCCCGAATTGCGCTCAGAACGTCGCAAATCGACTACAACGGCCGATTCTGCATGTCCTCCGCCGCCGCGGCCGGGATCCGCGCGTTCGGCGTGGACCGCGGACTTCCGTTCCCCGTCACCGATCTCGCGGGCGCGGACGTAGTCCTGCTCGCCGGAGCGAACCCGGCCGAAACGATGCCGCCGTTCATGCAGCACCTCGAGAGCGCGGAACTGATCGTCATCGACCCGCGCCGAACTCCGACAGCCGAGCGCGCCGCGTTGCACCTCGCGCCCGCGCCGGGAACGGATCTTGCTCTGGCGTTGGGAATTCTGCACGCGGTTGTCGCCGAAGGACACCTGGACAAGTCCTATGTAGATCTTCGGACGGCCGGATTCGACGCGATGTGGCGGATCGCCGCGACCTGGTGGCCGGAGCGAGTCGAGCGGGTGACCGGTGTCTCGGCCGCGGATCAGCGCCGGGCGGCGGAAATGCTGGCGCGGGCGGCCAACGCGTATGTGCTCACCGGGCGCGGGACGGAACAGCACGCGTCCGGCACCGCGACCGTCGGCGGGTGGATCAATCTCGCACTGGCGTTGGGATTGCCGGGCCGGGCCGGATCTGGGTTCGGCTGTCTGACGGGGCAGGGCAACGGCCAAGGCGGGCGTGAGCACGGGCAGAAGGCGGATCAACTGCCGGGGTATCGCAAGATCGACCACCCAGCGGCGCGTGCGTATGTAGCTGGAGTTTGGGGTGTGCCAGCGGAAAGCTTGCCGGGGCCAGGTCGATCGGCGGTCGAGTTGCTCGATGAACTGGGCGATTCGATCAAGGCGTTGCTTGTGTTCGGAAGCAATCCGGTGGTGTCCGCGCCGCGCTCGGCTCGCGTACAGGATCGGTTGACTGAACTGGATCTTCTCGTGGTGGCGGACTTCGTCCTGTCGGAAACCGCAGAACTGGCTGACGTGGTTTTCCCGGTGCCGCAATGGGCCGAAGAGGAAGGCACGCTGACCAACCTCGAAGGCAGGGTCCTGCTGCGGCAGCAGTCGATCGAACCGCCGGACGGAGTACGCAGCGATCTGTCGCTCTTGCGGGAACTCGCCGTCCGAATTGGACAGCCAGCCGAAAGGTTCCCGGACGACGCGGCGGAGGTCTTCGAGGAACTGCGTGCCGCGTCGAAGGGCGGGGCCGCGGACTACTCCGGCGTGACGTACCAACGGTTGCGGTCCGGCGAAGCCCTGCACTGGCCTGTTCCGGACGAGACGCACCCGGGCACACCGCGAATGTTTCTCGACGGATTCGCCCACCCGGATGGACGGGCGCGGTTCGCGGAAGTTGACCACAGTGGACCCGCCGAGCTTCCGGACGAGGTATTTCCGTTGCAGGCCACGACCGGTCGAGTCCTGCAGCACTACCAATCCGGTGCGCAGACCCGCCGGATCGCGGAGCTGACGGCGGTCGTGCCGGAGGTGTTCGTCGAGGTCCATCCGGACACTGCGGCGCGGTCCGGGCTGGCCGACGGCGATCGGGCAGTGGTGCGGTCGCGGCGCGGGGAGACGGTCGCGCAGGTGCGGTGTGTTTCGTCGATGCGGGCCGACCTGGTCTTTATGCCGTTCCACTTTCCCGGCGCGGCGCGGGCGAACCTGGTGACCAACCCGGCGCTCGACCCGGTGAGCCGGATGCCGGAGTTCAAGGTGTGCGCGGTGTCGTTGGCGAGGGCGGAAGCATGAGCGCGCGGAACGTCGTCATCATCGGATACGGGATGGCCGGGGCACGGCTCGCCGACGAGATCCGGCGGCGTGATCCGGAAGCGCAGAGAGTGCGGCTGACTGTGCTCGGCGAAGAGCCGCACCCGGCGTACAACCGGGTACTTCTGTCCACTGTGGTCGCGGGCGGCATGAACCCGGAAACGGTGCGGCTGCACGATTCAGAATGGGCAGCGCAGACGCAGGTCGACCTCAGGCTCGGAACGCGGGTGACGCGAATCGATCCGACGCGGCGAGCTGTCTGTACTGAGACCGAGGATTTCCCTTACGACGCAGTAGTCCTCGCGACCGGTGCCGCGCCTTGGTTGCCACCGGTCGAAGGGCTCGAACTCGGCCCCGAGGTCGTGACGTTCCGGACGCTGGACGACTGTGCGCGCATCGTGGACGCCGCACGTCCGGGCGCACCGGTCGCGGTACTCGGCGGCGGGCTGCTCGGCTTGGAGGCCGCACGAGGCCTGGCCGGTCGCGGTGCGAACGTGACAGTGGTGCACCCGCAGCCGCATGTGCTGGAACGCCAACTGGATTCCGGTGCGGGCCGAGTGCTGGCGCGCCGGCTGGCGGAGCTGGGCGTGACGTTCCGGTTCGAGGTAACGGCCGCCCGGCACCTTCCCGGCGACGGCTTGAAACTCGACGACGGCAGCTTCGTTCCTGCTGACCTCGTGGTCGTCGCGGCCGGGGTGCGGCCGGAAACGTCGCTCGCCGAAGCCGCCGGGCTCGAAGTGGACCGCGGCATCCTCGTGGACGATCTACTTCGGACTAGCGACGGCCGGATCCACGCACTGGGCGACTGCGCCCGCCACCCAGGCGCACCAGCAGGCTTGGTGCAGCCAGCGTGGGAACAAGCCGCCGTGTTGGCGGACCTGCTCACCGGCGCGGACGCTACGGCGCGGTATCGCGGCACTCGCACGGTCACCCGGCTCAAAGCCCGCGACATCGATCTCGCCGCACTCGGCGAAACGCAGGTGACCAGCGAGGACGACGCCGCCGAGGTCGTGACCTTCGACGATCCGTCCGGCGGCCGGTACGGCAAGCTCGTCGTCCGCGGCGACCGGGTGACCGGCGCGATCCTGCTCGGCTTGCCGGACGCGGCGGCGACCGTGACGCAGTTGCACGACCGAGGCACGCCGGTGCCTGAAGACCGGCTCGCGGTTCTGCTCGGCCGCGCGTTGCCCGCGGGCTCGCCGACAGCGGCGAGCCCGGCCGATCTTCCTTCGTCCACAGTGATCTGCCGCTGCAACGCGGTGACCAAAGGGCGACTGATCGAAGCCTGGCGGGGTGGCGCCACCGACGCTGCCGCACTCGCCCGCACCACCCGCGCCACCACGGGATGCGGCAGCTGCCGCGACACGGTCGGCGCGGTCGCGGACTGGCTGGCCGCGCAATGACCGCCCCCGGTAACAAGGAGGACGCCATGACCCGCCGTTGGATCGAGCACTGGGATCCCGAGGACGACGAGTTCTGGGAAACGACCGGCAAACGCGTCGCCCGGCGCAACCTGTGGTTTTCCGTGTTCTCCGAGCACATCGGCTTCTCGATCTGGACATTGTGGTCAGTCGTGGTGCTGTTCATGGGCCCGGCCTACGGATTCAGCGCGGCGGACAAGTTCCTGCTCGTCTCCACGCCGACGGTGGTCGGGGCGATCATGCGCATCCCGTACACCTTCGCGGTCGCCCGGTTCGGCGGTCGCAATTGGACAGTCATCAGTGCGTTGCTGCTGCTCATCCCGACAGTGCTGACCGCGGTCGTGCTGCACCCCGGTACCTCGCTCGGCACCTTCGTGCTGATGGCGGCGCTCGGCGGTGTCGGCGGCGGAAACTTCGCCTCGTCGATGACGAACATCAACACCTTCTATCCGGAACGGCACAAGGGCTGGGCACTGGGGTTGAACGCCGGTGGCGGAAACCTCGGTGTCGCGGTGATTCAGCTTGTCGGACTCCTCGTGATCGGCACCGTTGGTGCGACTGCGCCGCGGCTGGTGCTCTACATCTACCTTCCCTTGATCGTCATCGCCGCGACGTGCGCCGCGTTGTTCATGGACAACCTGGCCAGCGTTCGCGGTGACACCAAGGCAATGCGCGAGGTAGTCCGTTATGGACACACCTGGGTGATGTCGCTGTTGTACGTCGGCACGTTCGGCTCCTTCATCGGTTACAGCTTCGCCTTCGGTTTGGTGCTCCAGAACCAGTTCGGCCGGACGCCGTTGCAGGCGGCTGCGGTGACGTTCCTCGGTCCGTTGCTGGGTTCGCTGTCGCGGCCGATCGGTGGCTGGCTGTCTGACCGCATCGGCGGCGGGCGGGTCACTTTCGCGACCTTCGGGGCGATGGCGTTGGCGACAGTGGTGTTGGTGTTGGCTTCCTCGGCTGATTCGCTGGCGACGTTCACCGCCGCGTTCATTGTTTTGTTCGTGCTCACCGGAGTCGGCAACGGGTCGACGTACAAGATGATCCCGGCGATTTTCCAGGTAAAGGCGCGGGCGGCGATCCAGGCCGGTGCGGACGAGGCGACGGAATTGCGGAACGCACGTCGGCTGTCCGGTGCGTTGATTGGACTGGCGGGCGCGATCGGCGCGCTGGGCGGGTTGTTCATCAACCTCGCGTTCCGGCAGTCGTTCGCCACCGCGCACAGCGGGGTCCCGGCGTTCGTCGGATTCCTGGTCTTCTATGCGGTGTGCGTGGGTGTGACGTGGTTCGGCTATCTGCGCAAGCCGGCGGTGCGCACGCAGGTGGCGTTGGCAGGAGCGGAGGTCTGAAATGCCTACAGTGGTGGTCGCCGGGCACGGAATGGTCGCGCACCGGTTCGTGGAGGCACTTCGAGCGGCAGACCCGGCGGGTGAGTGGCGGGTCGTCGTCCTCGGCGAGGAAAGCTGTCCCGCCTACGACCGGGTCGCACTGACTTCCTATGTGGACAGTTGGGATCCGGCGGCATTGGCGTTGCCGGGATCGGATTACGCCGGCGACGACGCGGTTGAACTTCGCCTCGGCGAGGTTGTCGTTTCGGTGGATCGCGAAGCCAAGACGGTGACGACGGCTTCCGGACACGTGCAGCCGTATGACCAACTGGTGCTGGCGACTGGTTCTCGTCCCTTCGTACCGCCGGTGCCGGGGCGGGACCTGCCGGGTGTCTTCGTGTACCGGACGATCGAAGACCTCGACGCGATTCGCGCGGCGGCTGAACGGCAAGGACGCGGCCGTCGGGCGGCAATGGTCATCGGTGGCGGTCTGCTCGGGCTGGAAGCGGCGAAGGCGTTGCGGGACCTGGGATTGTCGCCGCACGTCGTGGAAATGGCTCCGCGGTTGATGCCGTTACAGGTCGACGATGGTGGGGGCGGGCTGCTTCGGCGGCTGATCGCGAACCTTGACGTGACTGTCCACACTGGAACCTCAACAGATGCGATCGAGGCCGACGGACCGCGGTTGCTGGCTAAGCTGGGCAACGGCACGGAGCTAGACGTCGACCTGGTGGTCTTCTCCGCCGGTGTTCGTCCCCGGGACGACCTGGCTCGGGAGTCCGGTTTGGACGTCGGCGAGCGCGGCGGCGTGCTGGTCGACGCGACTTGCCGGACCAGCGACTCAGCGGTCTACGCGATCGGCGAATGCGCGGCCGTCGAAGGCCGCGTGTACGGCATCGTCGCGCCGGGATACGCGATGGCGGAGGTGGTCGCGGCGCAGCTCACCGGCACCACGGCGAGCTTCCCCGAGCCGGACACCGCGACGAAGCTGAAGCTGATGGGCGTCGACGTCGCCAGTTTCGGCGACGCGCATGCGGCCACCGAAGGAGCGCTGGAAGTCGCGGTGAACGACGCCGTGGCAGGGACGTACAAGAAGCTCGTGGTGACCGACGACGGCCGGACGCTGCTTGGCGGGGTCCTGGTCGGTGACGCGGCGGAATACAACACGCTGCGGGCGCTGGTCGGTCGTCCGCTGCCTGCTGACCCTGGTGCGTTGCTCGCGCCAGCCGGTGGCGGCGCGGCGGTCGGCGTGGACGCGTTGCCGGACGAGGCACAGGTTTGTTCGTGCAACGGGGTTTCCAAGGGTGCGTTGACCCGGGCGATCACCGAGGACGGCTGCGATTCGGTCGGGAAGCTGAAGGCGTGTACGCGGGCGGGAACCTCGTGCGGCTCGTGTGTGCCGATGCTGGCGAAGCTGCTGAACGCGTGCGGCGTCGAGCAGTCGAAGGCGTTGTGCGAACACTTCACGCAGTCGCGCGCGGAGTTGTTCGAGATCATCCGGGCGACGCGGATGACGACGTTCAGCGAGGTAGTGAGCCGGTACGGCACCGGGACCGGTTGTGCGGTCTGCAAGCCCGCGGTGGCGTCGATCCTGGCGACTTTGGGCAACGGTCACATCCTCGGCGGCGAGCAGGCCGCGCTGCAGGACACGAACGACCGGTTCCTCGCGAACATGCAGCGCAACGGCAGCTATTCGGTGGTGCCGCGGATTCCCGGCGGGGAGATCACCCCGGAGAAGCTGATGGTGATCGCGCAAGTCGCGCAGGATTTCGGGCTGTACACGAAGATCACCGGCGGACAGCGGATCGACCTGTTCGGGGCCACTGTGGACCAGCTGCCGGAGATCTGGCGGCGGCTGGTCAACGCGGGCTTCGAGTCCGGGCACGCTTACGGAAAATCGTTGCGGACAGTCAAATCCTGCGTCGGATCGACCTGGTGCCGGTATGGCGTGCAGGACAGCGTGGGGCTGGCGATCGACTTGGAACTGCGGTATCGCGGCCTGCGGTCGCCGCACAAGATCAAGGCCGGAGTGTCCGGGTGTGCGCGGGAATGTGCTGAAGCGCGCGGCAAGGACTTCGGCGTGATCGCCACCGAACACGGATGGAACCTCTACGTCGGCGGCAACGGCGGCGCGACACCTCGGCACGCGGAGCTTCTGGTGTCTGATGTGGACACAGAAACGCTGGTGCGCACGATCGACCGTTTCCTGATGTTCTACGTGCGCACGGCGGATCGGCTGCAGCGCACGGCGCCGTGGATCGAGGAACTGGACGGCGGGCTCGACCACCTGCGCGCGGTGATCGTGGACGACAGCCTCGGCATCTGCGAGGACCTGGACGCCGCGATGGCGAAACACATCGAGGGCTACACCGACGAATGGCGCGGGGTGCTGGAGGATCCGGACAAGCTGGCGCGGTTCAGTTCATTCGTGAACGCGCCGGGGACGCCGGACCCGTCGATCTCGTTCCGCGAGGAGCGGGAGCAGCGGATCCCGGTGCTGCTGGGAGTTCCGGAGGTGCGGCGATGACCATGACCTCATCCTGGACCGCGGTGTGCGCGGCCGCGGACATTCCAGAGTTCTCCGGAGCGGCGGCCCTGGTCGACGGCCAGCAGGTCGCGGTGTTCCACGTTGGCGACGGCTGGCACGCACTGTCCAATTGGGACCCGTGCAGTGGGGCGGCGGTGCTGTCACGCGGGATCGTCGGCGACGCCGGGGGAGAGCCGGTGGTCGCGTCACCGGTCTACAAAGAGCGGTTCTCGCTGCTCAGCGGCGCGTGTCTGGACGCAGAAGGAGTCTCGGTACCGGTGTATCCGGTTCGCGTACGGGACGGGGTGATCGAGGTGGGATCACCGTGACGGACGTCCGGCCACTGGCCGGGTTCACGGTGGGAATCACGGCAGCGCGCCGAGCTGAAGAGCTGGGCGCGCTGCTCGTGCGCCAGGGTGCGGCCGTCCGTTACGGACCGGCGATCCGGATCGTGCCGCTGGCCGACGACACCGAGTTGCACGCGGCGACGATGCGGTTGCTCGAGTCGCCAGTGGACATTGTGGTGGCGACGACCGGGATCGGCTTTCGCGGCTGGATCGAGGCCGCGGAAGGCTGGGGCCTCGGCGAAAAGGTGCTCGATCACTTGTCGAACACGTCGCTGCTGACTCGCGGTCCGAAGGCCGCCGGGGCGGTGCGGACAGCGGGCTTGGCGGAGGACTATTCGCCCGCGTCGGAGAGCAGCGCGGAGCTGCTGCAGTACCTGACCCGGTCCGGAGTGGACGGACGGCGGATCGCGCTTCAACTGCACGGCGAACCGCTGCCGTATTTCGCGGAGGCCCTTCGGCAGGCGGGCGCTGAGGTGATCGAGATCCCGGTGTACCGCTGGGTGGCTCCGGCCGACCCGGGACCGCTCGACCGGCTGCTGGACGCGGTCCTGGAAGGAACGATCGACGCGCTGCCGTTCACCAGCGCGCCCGCTGCCGCTTCGACGGTCGCGATGGCGCGGCGTACTGGTCGGCTCGGTGCGCTGATCGAGGTGTTGAGCAACCGGGTGGTCGTGGCGTGCGTCGGCCCGATCGCGGCCGGGCCGCTCGCCTCGCTGGGAATTCCGACTGTCCAACCGAGACGGTCGCGAATCGGCGCGTTGGCGCGAACCGTCGCCGACACCTTGGTCACGGTCTCGCCGACGCTGTACGCCGCAGGTCATGTGCTGCAGGTTCGTGGCACCGGCGCACTGGTCGACGGCGAATGGCGCGAGATCGCCCCAGCCCCGATGGCGCTTCTGCGCGCCCTCGCCCGGCAGCCTGGCCGGGTCGTTGCGCGTCGAGAGCTGTCCGCCGAGCTTCCGTCGGGAGGCGAGGCCCACGCGGTGGAGACGGCGATCGGCCGGTTGCGGACCTCTCTCGGCGGTGCCGGAGTGGTGCAGACGGTGGTCAAGCGCGGCTATCGGCTGGCGGTGAATCCCGGCGACACCCCGGCGTCGATCGGCTAACCTCGGCTTGGTGCGGATGGTCTCCATTCCGGCGGGAACGGTGACGCTCACCGACCGGCGGACAGAACACAGCTGGACAGTCGACGTGCCCGCGTTCGAACTCGGCGCGATGCCGGTCACCGAGGAGCAATACCGCGGCGGCGGAGAGCTGCCCGCGGTCGAGGTGTCCTGGTTGGACGCTGTGCGGTTCTGCAACACACTGTCCGAACGCGACGGATACTCGCCCGCTTACCTGATCGGCGACGAGGTGGAGTGGGATCGATCTGCCTCCGGCTACCGGCTGCCCACTGAGGCCGAATGGGAACATGCTTGCCGCGCTGGCACCGACGGCCCGAGGTACGGCGACCTGGACGAGATCGCCTGGTACGAAGGAAACTCCGGCGGTCGGCTCCATTCGCCCGGCGAGAAGCTGCCGAATGCCTGGGGTGCCTACGATTTGCTCGGCAACACTTGGGATTGGTGCTGGGATCTTTACGACCCGGCGGTGTACGGCGAGTATCGAGTGCTCAAGGGTGGCGGCTGGGCGGATGAACACTGGAGCGTCCGGGTGTCGGTGCGCCGCCGGAGTCACCCGACGTTCCGGGTGGACGACGTCGGCTTTCGCGTCGCCCGGTCTGGTTAGGACTGTGCGGAGTCCCACCAGGACAGGATTCGGGTGCCGTACAGCGTCAGCCACTTCGAGGGTTCCCCGGCCGGAACGTCGACCTCGAACCACATGTCGCCGTTGAGCCGACCGTCCTGCAGCCAGGTTCCGTCCGGCTGCCGGGCGGCGCGAACCCGCTCCACTGCGTCGGCGAGGCGCGGGTCGGGCGGGATGTCGTCCACAATGGCGGCTTCACGGAAGTGCTCGACCGCGTTGATCGCGCTGTAATGCCACCGCACCGGATACGCGAAATGATCCACCCACGACGCCACCTGCTCGCCGGTCGAGAGCCGGTACAGCAGACGGCGTTCCAGCAGATACTCCTCACCAGCACGGCGGGCGGCATGCGTCTCGTCGGTGCCGCCGGTCGCGATGTCGTAGGCGAGCAGGCCCTTCACCGCGTTCAGCGTCGAGTGGAAGGACGAGCGTTTCGACCCGTCGACCCATTCGCAGTTCCAGCCGCCGTCGGCCAGTTGATGCTCGGTGAACCAATGGACGAGCTTCGAAACGTCCACGCCGAGCCAGCCGCCGTTCGCGAGGGTCCAGGCGTTGATGCAGACGTCGACCTCGCCGTCCCAGTAGGGCAAATCGTGATATTCCCACCGAGAGTTCTCGGCGATCAATTCCGCGGTGCGCCGAGCGCGCAGCACCGCCGGGTCCAGGCCCCATTCACGCAGCACGTTGAGCGACCAGGTGGTGGCCGTCCACGGCTGTCCGGTGTCCGGACCGGGTTTGAATTGCGCCGGGAAGAATGCGCCGCCGGCCCATTGCCCGTCCGGGTCTTGCTTCGCGAGGAGCTGCGCGCCGAAGCCCTCGGTCGCGATCTTGTGCCGGGTGGCCGTCCAGACGTCGGGCGGCGCGTCCGCTAAGTCCCGTTCGACCTGCCAGCGCAGCGTCGGGTCGGAGTCGAGCAGCCATTTCAGCACGTCAGGACTTTAGCCCGCAGGTCAACCCCACGTCACGGAAAAGTCCTGGCAACCCCGTGCGGCCGCGACCCGGGCCGCCTCGTCCTCGGCGGTTTCGCGGTCCGAACGGCGGAGCGGATCGAATTCGGCGAGCGAGAAGGCCAGCCGTTTGCCGGACGCTTTCATCCGCCAGGTACCCATAATCTCGCCGTCGACCAATAACGCGCCGGGGCTGCCGAGGATTTTCCACACCTCTTTCGCCCGCGCTTTGTCCGGCACGAGCACGGCCTTGTCGCGGCCCTGTGTGTACGGATCAAGCGGCGGCAACAGGCGTACTCCAGCAGCCGAGGGAGGGTTCTCGAGTGCGGACAGCCGGTCAGCCGGGATGAAGGTCCGTCGTCCGTCCACTTTGACCTCGGCGAGCGAGGCAGGCCAAGTCTCGCTTACCGAAGTCTTTGCGGTGCCGAGAAATCCCGCCGAGTCGCCTTGCGTCGCGGGTCCGTTGAATCGCAGATACTGCTCAATCAAGCGCGAAACCGCCGCCGGGGTCGGGCGCGTGGACATCCGTCCGCGATCCTCCAGCGGCGCGAGCGTCGCCGGGGACTGCCCGGCTTCGAGCCGCGCACCGCCGTGCAGGGAGGCGATCCGCATGAGCTGCTCGTGCACGTGAGTGGCGTTGCAGCCGCGGCACCAGCGGCTGAACGCGGGCGGCAACAGCTTGGTGATCTCACCGCTCACCACGCCCTTGGTCATCGGCTTGGTGACCACCTTGCGGATCGCTCGCGCGGTAGTGAACACAATGTCCACAGGGGACACATCAGCGGCCTGGATGTCCTTCTTCTGCCACAACATCCGGGCCAGCGCGTCCGGATCGTCGACCGGCACCAAGGCGGCGGTCAACTCGGGCAAATCGGTGCGCCGGTGGAAATGCGGCGCGCCCCGGTGCGACCACACCAGGGCGAGCCGCGCATCGTCCACAAGAGACTCCGGCGTGACCGGGTCCGGCATCCGCGCGGTCAGGGAGAGCGCAGCGGTGTCGCGCATGCTGTCCTGCAAGCCGAGGTCCAGCAGCGGCAGGTCGTACGGATCGGCGACCGAGCGGTGCAGCCCCTGCTCGGCGATCCGGTACGCCAGCGCCTGTTCGCGCGACACCTCCAGCATCCCGGCCTCCTTCAGATCTGGTAGTCGAAGGTGTACGACACGGTCGGCTCGCCCAGCACGCCGTGCACTGTGCCGGTGCCGCTGATGCCTGCCAGCTCGCCGGTCCCGGAGCCCGGCACGACCTTGAATTCCGAGCGGATGCTCTTCGGGTCGAAACCCCACTCCTGACGGACGACGAACGTGCCGCGGCGGCCGTCGACAGTGC
Source organism: Amycolatopsis halotolerans (assembly GCF_042647905.1). NCBI lineage: Bacteria > Bacillati > Actinomycetota > Actinomycetes > Pseudonocardiales > Pseudonocardiaceae > Amycolatopsis > Amycolatopsis halotolerans. Next base: position 20,765 of record NZ_JBHRWI010000066.1, on the reverse strand, counting down.
CCTCGAACCGGTCGTAGCCCGGCGACGTGGTCGCGCCGCCGTCGTAGCCTTCGCCTGGGTAGTACAGCAGGTAGTCGCCGGTGGCCGCACCCTGGATGACGCCCGAGTACTCCATCGCGGCGTGCACGTACGCGACGCGGGGGCTGCCCTCCTCGCCGCTCGCCACGTGCTCTTCCCACTTCGTCATGCCAAACGTGTTCATGCCGCTTACTCAAGCACTCATACCTGCCATCTTGTGTCAGGTATTTCAGTCATACTTGCCGCATGCGTGCCGGCCGTTTGCTCACCGTGCTTCTCCTGCTGCAGAACCGCGGCCGGATGACCGCCGAGGAATTGGCCGCTGAGCTGGAGGTTTCGGTCCGGACGGTGTACCGGGACATCGACGCGCTGTCGGCCTCGGGCGTGCCGGTGTACGCCGACCGCGGCCGCAGCGGCGGCTACCAGCTCGTCGACGGCTACCGGACCCGGCTGACCGGTCTCAACGAGGACGAGGCCCAGTCGCTGGCGCTGGCCGGGCTCCCGGTGGCGGCCGCTGAGCTGGGGCTCGGCACGGTGCTGGCGGCGGCGCAGCTGAAGCTGTACGCCGCGTTGCCGCAGGAGCTGCGCAGCCGCGCCGGTCGCGTCGCCGAACGGTTCTACCTCGACGTTCCCGGCTGGCATCGCGGCATCGAAAGCCTGCCGACGCTGTCCGCGGTCGCCGACGCGGTGTGGTCCGCGCGGCGGATCCGCGTCCGATACGAACGGTGGGGGCAGCGCGAGGTCGAGCGGGTGCTGGAGCCGCTCGGACTGATCCTCAAAGCGGGCAACTGGTACCTCGCCGCCCGGTGCGAGGGGACCGATCGCACCTACCGGATTTCGCGCATCCACGAGCTGACCGACCTCGGCGAGGAGTTCGAGCGACCGGCGGAATTCGACCTCGCCGGTTACTGGCAGGAGTGGTCTGAGCAGTTCGAACGCCGGATGTACCCCCGAACGGCGACAGTGCGCCTCTCGCCGCGTTCCCAAGCTCTCGTACCGTTCTATGCGGGCAGTGTCGGTGCCCGGGCGCTTCGCGAGGCAGTCGCCGCCGGAGCGGAACCGGACGGCGACGGATGGTTGACCATCGATCTCCCGGTCGAACCGGGAGAAGCGGCGATCGGCGAACTGCTGCGGTTCGGGCCGCACTTGGAGGTGCTCGCGCCGGAGGACCTGCGGACGGAACTGGCGGCGGCGATCCGGGAGATGGGTCAGAGGTATGAGTGAGCTGGACAGGGCACGTTCGCCGGAGACGAGGCAAACGGATGGGTGAACTGGACGGTGTGCGGATCGGCGTCACGGCCGAACGGCGCGCGGACGACCTGATCGGCGCGTTGCTCCGGCACGGCGCGGAAGTGCGGCACGCGCCGACAATCACGATCGTCCCGCTGGCCGACGATCCGGAACTGCGCCGAGGCACCGAAGCCGTCCTCGCCGCGCCCATCGACCTCACCGCGATCACCACCGGCGCTGGGTTCCGCGGGTGGCTCGACGCCGCCGAAGGCTGGGGTCTTCGCGACGCGCTGTTGGACGCGCTGGCCGGGTCGCGCATCTTCGCGCGCGGGCCGAAAGCGGTCGGCGCGGTGCGTGGCGTCGGTCTGCGCGAGGAGTACTCCGCGCCCGGCGAGACCAACGACGAGCTGTTCAGCGCGCTCACCGAAGTCGGTGTCGACGGCGCGCGCGTGGCGCTGCAACTGCACGGCGCGCCGCTGCCGGAGTTCACCGATCCGCTAGCCGCAGCCGGGGCGTCGGTGCTCGCGGTGCAGCCCTACCGCTGGCACACGCCGTCGAATCCGGAGCCGGTGTTCTCGTTGATCCACGAAGTGCTGTCGGGAGAACTGGCCGCATTGGTGTTCACCAGCGCCCCGGCCGCGACGAACTTCCTGACGCTCGCCGACCAATCCGGGCACGGCACGGAGCTGCGCGAGACCCTGCGCGATGGCACGGTCGTCTGCGCGTGCGTTGGTCCGGTAACTGCGGCACCGTTGGAGGCAGCCGGAATCCGCACGCTACAGCCGGAGCGTCAGCGGCTAGGCGCGTTGGTGAAGCTAGTGGTCGCGAAGCTCGGTTAGGACGCTTCGGCCTGCTGTCGTCCGGCGGCTTCTTCGCTGAGGCCTTGCCGCCAGTAGCCGGTGAAGCAGATGGCGGTCTTGTCGAAGCCACGCTCGCGGACAAGGTGTCGCCGAACGAGCTTCACAACGCCTGCTTCGCCGGACACCCACGCGTACGGCGTGCCGTTGGGCAGCTCGGCCGCGCGTACGGCGTCTACGAGCGCTTCGCCGTGCGTACGCGCGCCGCGGACCACCCAATGCACTTCGACCGCACCGTTGGTCTCGAAGGTCTGTCGCTCCGCGCGGTCCGGAATCTCGACGTACACCGACGCGCGCGCCGACTGCGGCAGCCTCTCGAGAATCCCACCGATCGCCGGCAGCGCTGTCTCGTCGCCGACCAGCAGCTGCCAGGTCGTCCCGTCCGGCACGTCGTACAACCCGTGCGGCCCGAGGAACGCGACGCGCCCGCCGACCTCCGCCTGCCCGGCCCACGTCGACGCCGGGCCGCCGCTGTCCTCGTGCAGCACGAAGTCGACGTCCACCTCGCCGCTCTCCGGACGCGCCGCGCGCACCGTGTACGTCCGCATCGGCGGCCGGACGTCGTCGGGCATCGCGAGGTAGCGGCGATACCAGGACAGGACGTCGTCCTCGCCCGTCTCGGCGGGCGGCAGGTGCGGCTCCTCGTGGCCGGGGAGCGGGAAGAACACCTTCACGTACGCGTCCGGCGCCGCCGGGCCCGCCGCCGCGAGCCCCGGGCAGTCGAACGTGACCCGAGCCATGTGCGGGGTGACCCGCCGGACCGCGATGACCTTGCCGGGGTGGTAAGTGAGGACGCCCATGAGGTGAGGCTAACCTAAAAAGAGTGGGCCGGGCTATGGCTGGGGAGGATGGCGGGCGCCACGTTTTCCGGGATTAGGCGGGATCCGGTTGTCGTTGATGAGGCTGGCTGCGTCCGTGGGGGCCCTGCTCGCCTCGGAGGATGGTGCGGGCTCGGCCGCGAGATCGCGGCTTGGAGGCGATGAGAAGGTCCGTGAAGGGCTCCTTGCGGGAATCTAGTTCCCTCAAGGAGCCCTTCACGGACCTCTGCGGGAGTGGGAGTGGGGAACCGCCCCGGCCCGCTTCGCCCCGGCCGCGCGACACCACTGCCAAAACCCCAATGTGGCATTGGGTGCATCTGACGCACCGAACGCCACATTGGGTGCGTGGGACGCACCCAATGTGGCATTGGGGCGGAGTCCTGCCGAGCCATGCAGAAGTCGTCTCCGGCAAGCCGTGGCCCGCGAGCCGTCGTGCGGGAGCCGCAACCTCGTCGCCGCGCGCGCCGGGCCTGGCCGGACGGTCGCCGAGCGGATGGCTCGGCCGGGTCGGCACGAATCCCGGTGTCATCGCGCCGGGGGCGGTGGCTGGTCGCCGTGCAGAGATCGTGCGGAAGCTCTAGAACAAGCCGGGCGGCTCGTCCTCGTCGGGCTCGTCCCCGTTCGGTCGCCAGCGGTACTTCCGCAGGTCCACCTTTTCGCCGTCCGCCAGCACGCCCTCGGCGCGCAGTCGCTCCAGCTGTTCGTGCAGCAGGTGCGGCGCGGGGGTGCCGTTCGCGCGGAGGATGCGGTGCCAGGGGAGGTCGTGGCCGTCCTCGGCTAGGGCGCGGCCGACCATGCGCGGGGAGGGGGCACCGGAGAGCGCCGCGACGTCGCCGTACGTCGCGACTGTCCCCGCGGGTACGTCGGCGATGACTGCGCGTATCCGCTCGTGCAGTTCGTCGTTCATGACCCGGCAGATGATAGTCCCGCCGAGGGGTGTGCCGGTGCGCCACCCGGGTGAGCGGGCATGGTTCCATCGCTGATGTGCACGTGCGGAGAGCAGGGAACGGACAGGCGCGGCTGGTGCGCCCGCCGGTCCCCGCCGCACCCACGTTCACCTGGGACGAGGACGCGCGGCGGCTGCTGTCGGCACCCTCGGGATTCCGCCGCGTGCTCGGCGGGCCGGGCACCGGCAAGACGGCGTTGCTCGCCACCGCGGCCGCGCGCCGGATCGCGGAGGGGGCGGATCCGGAGAGCGTGCTGCTGCTCACGACGTCCCGCCGGGCGGCGGACGCGCTGCGGGCCGACCTCACGCGACGGCTCACGTCCGATCCGGACCAGGAGTCTCCGCTGCCGCGCACGGTGAGTGAACCGCTTGTGCGCACAGTGCATTCGTACGCGTTTTCCTTGCTGCGCCTGGAAGCTCGCGCCGAGGAACTGCCGCCGCCGCGGTTGCTGGCGGGAGCGGAGCAGGACGTGGTCGTGCGCGAACTGCTGGAGGGCGACCTGGAGGAGGGCGCGACGGGGTGGCCGGAGCAGTTGCGTCCGGCGCTGACCGTGCCGGGGTTCGCCGAGGAGCTGCGCGACCTGCTGATGCGGGCGGCCGAGCGGGGGCTCGGGCCGGAGGACCTGACCGAACTCGGGCATCGCCAGGACCGCGAGGAGTGGGTCGCCGCGGGGCACTTCTGGGCGCAGTACGAGGAGGTCACCCAGCTGCAGGGGGCTGGCGGAAACGCGCTCGGCCTGCCTGCCGCGCCCGCGCTCGACGCCGCTGAGCTGGTGACGTCGGCGTTGCTCGCGCTGGAGGACGACGAGGAGCTGCGCGAGCGCGAACGAGGCCGGGTCCGGCACTTGTTCGTGGACGACGCCCATCACCTGGATCCGTTGCAGGTCCAGCTGATCCGCACGATCGGGCACACCGCGGAGGAATTCGTGGTGGCCGGAGATCCGGACCAGTCGGTGTTTTCTTTCCGTGGTGCGGACCCGAAGCTGTTCGCCGATTCCGACAACGACGGCGCCCGGACCGTCATGCTGACCACGTCGCACCGGCTCGCTCCGACGGTCCGGGCGGCGGTCGCGAAGCTCGGTGCGACGTTGCCGGGCGCCTCGGCGCATCGGAAGTTGGTTACCCCGCAAGGGAAACGCGGCGGCAAGGTGCGGGTGCGGCTGATGCCGACTCCGGCGGCGGAGGCGAGCTGGATCGCCGATCAGCTGCGTCGAGCGCATCTCGTTGACGGGGTGCCGTGGTCGGAGATGGCGGTGCTGGTGCGGTCCCCAGCGCGGACTTTCCTTGTGTTGCAACGTGCTTTGCGTGCGGCTGGCGTGCCGATCGGTTCGGCTACTGAGGAATTGCCGTTGGCGAAGCATTCCGCGGTACGGCCGTTGCTGGCGGTGTTGCGGATCGCGGCGGAACCGGAATTGCTGGACGTCGACATCGCGGAGATGCTGCTGTCCTCGTCGCTTGGCGGGGCTGATCCGTTGGCGTTGCGGCGGTTGCGGCGCGGGCTCCGTCGGCTGGAGTTGGCTGGCGGCGGGCAGCGGTCGAGCGACGAACTGCTCGTGGAAGCGTTGCGGGGCGGGGACATTCTCGTCGGGCTCGCCGACAACGAGGCGCTGCCGGTCCGTCGGGTCGGCAAGCTGCTGAGTGTCACGCACCAGGCGGTGAGCCGTGGTGACGGCGTCGAGCCGGTGCTGTGGGAGCTGTGGCAGGCGAGCGGGTTGCAGGAGCGGTTGCTGCGGCTGGTGGATCGCGGCGGTTCGCTGGGCGCGCAGGCTGATCGTGATCTGGACGCAGTGGTGGCGTTGTTCGATTCGGCGGGCCGGTATGCCGACCGGTTGCCTAAGGCGAGTGTCGCGGCGTTCGCGGATTATCTGTCGTCGCAGAACATCGCGGGAGACACGCTTGCCCCGGCGGCGATTCCGGGTGAAGGGGTTTCGCTGCTCACCGCGCACGCGTCGGCGGGTCGTGAGTGGACAGTCGTCGCGGTCGCCGGGGTGCAGGAGGGCGCGTGGCCCGATATGCGGCTGCGCGGTTCGTTGCTAGGTGTGGAGCGGCTGGTCGACTTCCTGTCCGGAGTGGACGAACACGACAAGGTGTCCGCGATCGCGCCGATCCTTGCCGAGGAGCGGCGGCTGTTCTACCTCGCGGCGAGCCGGGCCCGCCGGACGCTGCTGGTCACCGCGGTGGCCGGGGAAGACGAGCAGCCGTCCCGATTCCTCGATGATTTGGAAGAGAACGGCGCCGACGACGGCATGCTCGACTCCCGGATGAAGCCGCCGGGACGGTCGCTCGTGCTGGCCGAATTGGTCGGCGAATTGCGCGAGGTCGTGTGCGACGACAAGGCTGATCCGGAACGTCGGCAGCGGGCGGCGAAGCAGCTTGCCCGGCTGGCTGCCGCCGGGGTTCCGGGGGCGCATCCGGACACTTGGTACGGGTTGATGGAAGCGTCCACAGAGGATCCGGTGCACGGTCCGGGCGACCTCATGCGGATCTCGCCGTCCACTGTGGAAATCCTGGTCAAGTGCCCGCTGCGCTGGCTGATCGAACGGCACGGCGGCAGTGATCCGGCGCAGCTGGCAGCGGTGACCGGAACGCTCGTGCACGGTCTGGCGCAGGCGATCGCGGGCGGGAGTACCGAGGAGCAGATCCAGGCCGCGCTGGACGAGGCGTGGGTTCGCGTGGACGCTGGTGCGCCGTGGTTCTCCCGGCGCGAACGGTCCCGCGTGGAACTGATGCTGCGCAACTTCGTGTCGTGGCTGGAAAAGTCGCGGCAGGAGCTGATTGAGGCCGGGGTCGAGCAGGACATCGAGGTCGAGTTGCCGATGGGCGACGAAGAGGTGCGCGTGCTGCTGCGCGGGCGCGTCGACCGGGTCGAGATGGACAAGGACGGGCGTCCGGTGATCGTGGACATCAAGACCGGCAAGGTCCCGGTGTCCGGTGCGGACGCGGAGAAACACCCGCAGCTCGCCGCGTATCAGCTGGCGGTGCTGCTCGGCGCGGTCGAGGGCAAGAACACGCCTGGCGGCGCGAAACTCGTCTACGTCGCCAAGGGGAACAACAAAACCGGGGCCACGCAACGGGATCAGCCGCCGATGGACGAGGACAGCGGTCGTGAGTGGCTGGAACTCGTGCGATCCGCCGCGGCTGCGGCAGTCGGCCCGGATTACCAGGCGCACGAGAACGCCGACTGTGACCGGTGCCCGGCACGCGGTTGCTGCCCGCTGCGTCCGGAAGGGCGTCAGGTGACCGGACCGTGAGCCCGGTGGTGCTCGCCAACCCCGTCGGACCCGCGGAAATCGCTGACGCACTGGGGTTGCACCGTCCGACGCCCGAGCAGGCGACCGTGATCGCGTCGCCGGTCGAGCCGTCGCTGGTCGTCGCGGGCGCGGGCGCGGGCAAGACCGAAACCATGGCCGCGCGCGTGGTCTGGTTGGTGGCCAACGGAATCGTGAGTCCGGAACGGGTGCTCGGCCTGACCTTCACCCGGAAAGCCGCGCGTCAGCTCGGGGAGCGGGTGCGGGCGCGGCTTCGGCGGCTTGCTGGTTCGGGACTGCTGGAGCGGATCGATCCGTCGGGTGCGTTGCGGTCCACTGTGGTCGCGGGCGAGCCGACTGTGCTGACTTATCACGCGTATGCCGGGCGTTTGCTGTCGGAACACGGTTTGCGGCTTCCGGTGCAGCCGGGCGTCCGGTTGCTGTCGGAGACTTCGTCGTGGCAGCTCGCGCACCGAGTGGTGTCCACTTGGGACAATGACCTGGACACCGACCGCGTGCCGCCGACGGTGACCGCGCAGCTGCTCGCGCTGGCCGGTGAACTGGGCGAGCATCTGATTTCGACGGAGAAGCTCGGGCAGTACACCGAGTGGCTGTGCGAGGTCATCGAAAACGCTCCGCGGGCTAAAGGCCAGCGCGCGTCGCTGCCGGTGAAACTTCAGGATGTGCTGGCAGCGCAACGATTCAGGCTCGCGCTGCTGCCGTTGGTCGAGGATTACCACCGGCGCAAGCGGGCGGAAGGCGCGCTGGATTTCGCGGACCAGATGTCGTTGGCCGCGCAGCTCGCGGACAGCTATCCGGCAGTGGTCACGGGGGAGCGCGAGCGTTACGGCGCCGTGCTGCTCGACGAATACCAGGACACTGGGCACGCACAGCGAGTGTTGCTGCGGTCGTTGTTCGGCGGCGTTGATCATCCGCCGATGCCGGTGACTGCGGTGGGTGACCCGGCGCAGGCGATTTACGGCTGGCGCGGAGCGAGTGCGGCTAACCTGCCCCGGTTTACCACGGACTTTCCGCGTCGCGGCGAGGAACGGCTCGAAACCGCACACGAATTCGGGCTGCTCACGAGTTTCCGCAATCCGCCGGAAATTCTGGAGCTGGCCAACGCGATCTCGGAACCGTTGCGGCAGCGCGGACTTGGCGTCGAACGGTTGCGGGCGCGGGACGGTGCCGGCCCGGCGGACATCGCGGTCGCGTTGCTGCCGGATGTGCGCGCGGAACGCGAGTGGGTCGCCGACGCGATGGCGCAACGTTGGCATGCGGAGAAAGAAGAATCCGGCAAGCCGCCGACGGCTGCGGTCCTGGTGCGGCGACGGGCGGACATGGCCCCGATCGCGGCGGAAATGCGGATGCGCGGGCTGCCGGTGGAAGTCGTGGGTCTCGGCGGATTGCTGGACGAACCGGAGGTCGCCGACCTCGTGTCCACGCTGCGGGTGCTCGCCGATCCGCTCGCGGGCAGCGCGGCTGCTCGGCTGCTGACCGGTGCGCGCTGGCGGATCGCGGCGGCGGATGTCGCGGCATTGTGGCGGCGGGCCAACCAACTCACCTCGCCCGAGCCGCGCGCGAAGGAGGGCGAGGAACCGGAGCTGGTCGCCGAGCGCGCGGAACAAGCCGGACTGATCGACGCCGTCGACGAACCCGGCGCGCCCGAGCGTTATTCCGCGGAGGGGTACCGCCGAATTCGCCGTATCGGTGCGGAATTGACCGCATTGCGTCGTCGGCTGGATCAGTCGCTGCCGGAATTGGTGGCGGACGTCGAACGCACGATGCTGCTGGATGTCGAATCGCTCGCCCGTCCAGGATCGGCTGGCCGCGCGCATTTGGACGCGTTCGCCGAGGTGGTTACTGATTACGCGGAAACCGCGCCGACTGCGACTCTTTTGTCCTTTGTGGACTACTTGAACACCGCGGCACACGCGGAAGACGGTCTCACTCCTGGTGAAGTGCAGGTGGTTCCGGACCGGGTGCAGGTGCTCACCGTCCACTCGGCCAAGGGGCTGGAATGGGAAGTGGTGGCTGTCCCGCACCTGGTGGCTGAGGTGTTCCCGGGCAAGCGTCGTTCGTCGTCATGGTTGCGCACTTCTACCGCGCTGCCTGCGCATTTGCGCGGCGACTCGGCGGATCTGCCGAAGCTGCAGGTCGCGGAAGGCTATGACCGCAAGGAAGTGCAAGAAGCCCTGGAATTGCACGAGGAAGGGTTCGTCGCGCGCGAAGCCGATGAGGAGCGACGGCTGTGTTACGTCGCGCTGACCCGTTCCGAACGCGCGCTGCTCGTTTCCGGGCATTGGTGGAACGAAAGCAGCACGCGCGCTAAAGGACCGTCGATCTTCCTGTCCGAGATCGCCGAGGTGATGGGCGAGGCCGATCCGCCGCTGGGCGTGGTGGACGTCTGGGCGGACGAACCGGAGGAGGGCGAGGAGAACCCGCTGGTCGCGGACTCGCGGACGGCGAAGTGGCCGGTGGATCCGCTGCGCGACCGGCGGTCCGGCGTGGCCACCGGGGTGGATCTGTTGCGGGCGGAAATGGCCGCCCTGGAAGAAGAACCCGAGCCGGAACCCAAAGCGGAGCCCGAACCAGAAGCCGAGCCTCTCCCCGCAGCCGAGGACGACGAAATCCCGCTGCCGCCGGAACCCGAGGACGAAGAGGAGTACCTGCCAGACGACTTCGAAGACGACGAAGACGTCATCGACCCGGAAGACCCGGACGGCTGGGCCGCCGACACCGACGTCCTGCTCGCCGAACGCGCCCGCTCGCAGTCCACAGTGGATCGCGTCGCACTGCCCGCGCAGCTGAGCGTGAGCCAACTGGTGGACCTGGCTTCCGATGCGGACGCTCTAGCGCAACGCCTGCGTCGCCCGCTTCCGTTGCCGCCCAACACCTTCGCCCGCCGCGGCACCGCATTCCACAGCTGGCTGGAGCAACGCTTCTCCGGCGACCGACTGCTGGAGATCGACGACCTCCCCGGCGCGGCCGACGTCGGCGAGGCTCCGGACACCGATTTCGAAGCCCTGCAAGAAGCTTTCGAGAACAGCGAATGGTCCGACCGTGTCCCGGTGGCCGTGGAGGTGCCGTTCTCCGCAGACGTCGAAGGCATCACCCTGCGCGGCCGGATGGACGCGGTCTACGCGGATCCGGACGGCGGCTGGACCGTTGTGGACTGGAAAACCGGATCCGTCCCGTCCGAAGAACGGCTGCCAGCACTGGCTGTTCAGCTCGGCGCGTACCGATTGGCCTGGGCGGCGCTGAAGAAAGTCCCGGTGGAACAGGTGCGCGCGGCTTTCCACTATGTCCGACCTGGACACACGCTGCGCCCGGCCGATCTGCTGGACGCGGAAGGCCTGCGTGCCCTGCTGCGCAACGTTCCCCGCGAGTAGGAGCTACGCCCGATCGCGCACGGTCAACGCCCAGTTCACCAACGGCCACTGCATCGGCAACCGCAGCCACGCCACCGCACGATCCCGCGCCGGACGGCCGCGGCGCTGATAGTCCAGCGCCATTTTCACGTTCCCCGGGAACACCCCGACGAACAGCAGCGCCGCCGCCAACCCGCCCAGCCGGCGCGTGCGCGGCAGCGCGATCCCGGCGGCGACGGTCAACTCGGCGACGCCCGAGGCGTAGGTCCACGTGCGCCGGTCACCGGGCAGCTCTTTCGGGACCAGCGCGTCGAACGGCTTGGGCCGGGCGAAGTGCAGGACGCCCGCCCCGGCCAGGAGAGCGGCGAGAAGATGGGCCGGACGTTGCGACGCGCGAGGCTCGGACATGCGGCAAGCCTGCCACAGCATGATCGCGGTGACGGGTGTGCGGGTGCTCCGATTGGGTTATCCTCCCCGCTGTGAGTGACGCCGAACGCGCGCGGGGAGCCGGTGCATGAAGGCCTTGAAACGGCTGCCCCTGAACGTCCGGTTGAACGACCGGCCCGACCACGAGCTCGTCGGCGTGATCCGGATGCCGGAGCTGACCGTCAGCCCGATGCGGGCGATCGTCAAGCGGATCATCGGCGCGCTGCTGGCGCTGCTCGCCACGGTGCTGATCGTCTACCTCGACCGGGACGGCTACCGCGACGCCAACGGCGACGGCCTCTCGCTCCTCGACTCGCTTTATTACGCGACAGTTTCCCTCTCGACCACCGGCTACGGCGACATCGCCCCGGCCACCGCGTCGGCGCGGCTGGTGAACGTCATCGTGATCACGCCGCTGCGGGTGCTCTTCCTCATCGTCCTCGTCGGGACCACCCTGGAAGTGCTCACCGAGCGCTCCCGGCAGGCGTTCAAAATCCAGAAGTGGAGGACGAAGGTGCGTGACCACACCGTCGTCGTCGGTTTCGGCACGAAGGGCCGCTCGGCGGTCAACGCGCTGCTCGGCGACGAGGAGGTGCAGGCCAACCGTGTAGTGGTCGTTGACACCGACCAGCAGGCGCTGGATGCGGCGAGCGCGCTCGGGCTTGTCACCGTGCACGGATCGGCGACCAGGGCGGACGTCCTGCGCGTCGCGGGCGTGCAGCACGCGCGGGCCGTAGTGGTCGCGCCGAACCGCGACGACACGGCCGTGCTGGTCACCCTCACCGCGCGGGAGCTGGCCCCGAAGGCGCACATCGTGGCGTCGGTGCGCGAGGCGGAGAACGTGCACCTGCTGAAGCAGTCCGGGGCGAACCAGGTCGTGGTGTCGAGCGAGACCGCGGGGCGGCTGCTCGGGATGGCGACGTCCACTCCGCTTGTAGTGGACATGGTCGAGGACCTGCTGACCCCGGAATCCGGCCTGGCGATCGCCGAACGCGCCATCGAACCGAGCGAGGAAGGCGGCTCGCCGCGGCACCTGCCGGACACGGTGCTCGGCGTGGTGCGAGACGGGGTGCTTTACCGGGTGGACGCTCCGCAGGCGGACGCGCTGGAGCCGGGGGACCGGCTGCTGTACGTCAAGAAGGTCACGCAGGTCGATCACATCGAGCGCTGAGGGTGCCGGGTTCGGGCTGGTTCCGGACCGCTCCAATGTGGCGTTGGGTGTGCTGAACGCACCGAATGTGGCGTTGGGTGCGTCGCACGCACTCGGGGGTCGTCTCAGCGGAAGCTGTGCGCGGCCCCGCTACGGCGATGCGGAGTGCTGGCTGGGCCGCGTGGCTCCCTGCTCCCGGCAGCGCCGGACCGGGCCCGTCGACCAGGAAGACCCCGTGCACCGTCGAACCGGCACCCGCTACTGAGAAACCCCAATGTGGCGTTGGGTGCGTCTGACGCACCCAATGTGGCATTCGGTGCGTGGGATGCACCCAATGTGGCATTGGGGTGGGATTCGGGCCAGGTCGGTCGGGGTCGGTGGGCGGCGGCGGGTGCCGTGGCATCGGGCGGCGGACGGCAGCGAGTGACGGTGCTCTCGCGGCGGGCGGCGGGGTCCCCCGTGCGCGGGCACCTCACTGGGTTTTGCCCCCGGCATCTGGAAGCATGGTGTCGTGCAGGTTTCCGACCCTCCGCATAAGAGCCCCGTCAAGCGGTGGCTGCAGGTGGGCATCCCGATCGCGACCGGGGTGCTCGTCGTGGTCTTGACGTGGCTCGCCGGCCCGGGGCTGCTCGGCATCCACGCGAAGTCTCCCGGCGCGCCGGTGGACGCCCAGATCACCAAGGCCGTCGACTGCTCTGTTCCCGGGGCGGCCGAATCGGTCTCGTTCCAGCTCGGCGGCAAACCGCGCCAGGGCACGCTCGACAGCTGCGGGCACGGCAAGGACGAGCACCTCCAGGTGGTGGTCCCGGACGACGCCCCGGACAGCGGCGTCGTCTCCGTCAGCACTCCGGACACCTCGGCGGGTTCGCAGGACCTGCGTGCGCCGATCGCGCTGGCGCTGCTGGTGTTCGCCTGCTTCTGCGGCGGGATGTACGCGTACCTGGTGATCCGCGGTTCGGGCAAGCTCGCGCTGCTCAGCTGACGCGACACCGCAGCCGCGCTCGGCAAACCACTACAGCCGCAGCGCCAACCCTCACCGAAACTTAGCCGCAATCGGCGAACCACTACACCTGTAGTGCCAACAGTGCGCCGGACACAGCCGCCCGCCGCGAACCACTACGAACGCAGTGGCGACCAGTTCAGCTGACGTCCGAAGCGGACGCCGCGAAGGTGTTGCAGTCCGCGATCCGGTTGTCCTTCGCCCCGGCGCGCCACCACTGCGCGTAGTGCGCGTTGGTGCCGTGGTCGTGGCTGCGGGAAGTGTTGTCGCCGCGGGTTTCCTGGTCGTTCCAGGCCTTGTTGTACATGTCGCGGGTGATCGTGCCGCCGCGGTCGACGTGCGCGCCCAGGAACATTCCGGAGAAGCACTGCGCCTGTAGTTCTTTGCGGCGCGACATGTCGAGGCCCTCGGGGCTGTTCTGCCCGGCCGCGTAGATCTTCTGCCACGCGGCGTCCATGATGCCGGCGACTTCCTGCACGTGGTGGCCGTACTCGTGGGCGAACAGTGCCAGGTAGACACCGGGGTTGTTGCCGTACTGGTCGGTCTGCAGGCCCTTGAACGGGACGTACAGGTTGTTCTCGCAGTAGTACGCCGCGGTCGCGATGCCGACCTGGATGGTGCCGCATTCGGTGTCGAAGCTCGGCCCGGTCGGGAAGTGCAGCGCGGGCGGCGTGAACGGCAGGTTGTAGGACTCGAGGAACGGGCCCCACGCCGCGTCGAGGCACTTGCTCGCGGCGGTGAAGAACGCTTCCGCGCCGTCCTGCGTGCTGGCCCACTGCGGAAGGTTGCAGACGAGGTTCTGGAGGCCGGCGTTGCGGTCCTGCAGGATCGGGTGATCGGCCAGCTTCAGGATCTTGTGCGGGCCCGCGCTGACCGAGGTGCTCGGGCTTTCCGACGAACTGGACGGCGCGCTCGAAGCGGTGGACGAGCCGCTGGTGGGCGGCAGTTCGTAGGCAGACGTCGGCGAGGGCGGCGCGGCCTGGTAGCCGGCGTTGCTCGGACCCGACCCGCGGTTCAGCGAAACGATCGCGACGACGCCCAGCGCCAGCACCGCGACCGCGCCGAGGCACAGGCCCACGATCAGGCCGGTCGGTTTGCGCGGCGGCACCGGATAGGACGGCGGCGGCTGCTGCCACGGCGGGCCCTGCGGCGGCGGACCTTGCGGCGGCGGGCCCTGATACGGCGGCTGCTGTCCCTGGTACGGCCCTTGTCCCGGCTGTGCCTGGTACGGACCTTGCGCCTGACCCGGGTACTGGCCCGGCGGCACCGGTCCTTGCCCCGGCACCGGCGGCGGTTGAACGGTCCCGCGTGGCGGCACCTGGCCGTAGGGCGGTTGCGTCATCAGGGCAGTCCCGGTGGGTCTCGGCGCGGGCCGGGCGTACCCCGGCTTGCCGTTCAGCATATCGGGGGATGCCCGGCGCGCCGCAGCACTTCGCCGGACTGCCTCCTCGCCCGGACGTCCCCCCAGGTCTGGCCGGGTGCGGGCGGCTCTGGAAGAGTGACGGCAGCAACCGCAGGGCCGTGCAGACGAGGGGCTCCGATGACACATTCACCCGGTTCGCCCGGGCCGGGGGACGACACGCCTACGCCGAGCCGGGGCTTCGCGAGCCCCGACCCCGGCGCGTCCGCCGCCACCCCGCCGGAGACCGGCGAAACGGACACCTCGTCCTCTGGTGCCGGAATTTCGTCGTCCGCCAGCGAAAACTCCGGTTCGTCCGGGGAGATGCAGGCCGCTTCGGACGGTCCGACTGGCGCTGATCCGTCGCCTGCCAGCGAAAACGCGACTGGCGCCACGCCGCCGCCGGGCTGGGCGAGTCCGGCTGGCGCGGCTCCGTCGCCTGGCAGCGAAAGTCCGGCTGACCCGACGTCGCAGCAAGGCGGGCAAAGCCCGGCTGGCGCGTCTTCGCCTTCTGCCGGTGAGAATCCGGCAGCCCCGCGGCCGGGGAGCGAGACCTCGGCTGGAGTGTCTTCGTCTTCCGGCGGCGAGAACGCGGCTGGCGCCACTCCGGGACAGCCCGGCGCGTTCCCGCCTCTTGGCGCGACCCCGCCCCCGGCGGGCGGTCAGTGGCAATCCCCGGGCCAGCAACCGCTTCCGCAGTACCCCGGCGGCGGCTACGGCCGTCCCGGCGCCGGCTGGAGCCCGCACGGGCTGGGCAAACCGGGCGTGATCGCGTTGCGCCCGTTGAACGTCGGCGACATCCTCGACGGCGCGATCACCGCGATCCGCCGGTACCCGTTGCTGATCCTCGGGGTGGCCGCGGTCGTCGCGGTGATCTCGGCGGGGCTGAACCTCGTCGCGTCGCTGTGGCTGGTGCCCGATTTCAACCGGGTCGCCCAGCTCGGACCGGCCGCGACGCAGCAACAGCAGCTCGACGCGGCGTACAGCCTGCTGGGCTCCGCACTCACCGCGCTGCTGCCGACGCTCGTGATTTCCATGCTGGCGCAGACTTTCCTCACCGGCTTCCTCACCGTGGTGATGGGCAAGGCGGTGCTCGGCCGTCCGGTCGACTTCGGTTCGGCGATGCGCGAAGCCGCGCCGCGCCTGCTGCCGCTGCTGGCGGTCACCATCCTTTACACGCTGGCCACGATCGTCGCCGCGGCGTTCTGCCTGCTGCCCGCCGTGCTGCCGTATGTGTTCTGGTCGCTCACCGGTCCCGCGCTGGTGCTGGAACGCGGCACGATTGGGCAGGCGTTCACGCGGTCGCGCCAGCTCGTGTCGGGCATGTTCTGGCGGGTGTTCGGGATTCTGCTGCTGGCGGGCGTGATCGGCTGGATCATCTCGGCGATCATCAGCATTCCGTTCAGCGTCGGCTCGGGCGCGTTCAGCGGCCTCTTCGACCCGCAGGCGACCCTGCCGAAGGTGACGACCGGCGGGCTCGTGCTGCAATCGGTGGGCAAGGTGATCGCGGAGACGATCATCATGCCGTTCACCGCGCTGGTCACCGTGGTGCTCTACATCGACCAGCGGATGCGCCGCGAGGGCATGGACATCGAACTGGCAAGGGCGGCGGGCATCCAGCCGCCGCAACCGCCGCAGCAGGCGTGGTGATCGGTTTTCTCGCCGACGTCCCGGTCGACATCGACCGGGACCCCGCCCGGCTGCGGGCGGCCCAGGAACTGACCGACCCGGGTTACGCGGCCGCGCGGCCGGGCTTTCTCGAGCAGGTCTGGCAGTGGCTCGGACGGCGGATTTCCGAGCTGTTCAACGCGTTGTCCGGGGTGCCCGGCGGCCCGCTCGGCCTGGTGCTGGTGCTGGCATTGGTGATCGTGCTGATCGTGGTCGTGCGGCTGCGGGTGGGCAAGGTCGGCCGGTCCGCGAAAACGTCCGGCGAGGTGTTCAGCGGACGGCGGCAAACCGCTGACGAGTACCGGGAAGCCGCCGAGGAAGCCGCTGCTCGCGGCGATTTCGCCGACGCGGTGCGGGACCGGTTCCGCGGGCTCGTGCGGGGGATGGAAGAGCGCGCGCTGCTTGACGTCCGTTCCGGCCGGACCGCGGACGAAGCCGTCGCCGAAGCCGGAAGGTTCCTGCCGGACCTCGCCGTTGAGCTCACGGCCGCCGCGCGGCAGTTCGACGACGTCCACTACGGCGGCCGGCCGGGCACCGAAACCGGTTACCGTGCTTTGTCTGAATTGGACGAACGCGTCCGTCGTGCCCGACCGGTTTTGGCGGACGCATGAGCACTGCTGTTTCGCCGGATCTGCGCCGAATCTGGCGTGGCGCCCGGGTTCCGCTCGCGATTCTCCTGCTGATCGTGATCGTCGCGATGGTCATCGTGCTCAGCCGCGGAAAGCAGACCAGCGGCGAATTCGACCCCGGTTCCTACGAACCGCGCGGCAGTCACGCTCTCGCGCATTTGCTGGAGCAGCAAGGCGTTCAAGTCCGCGCCGTGCATTCGCTCGCCGAGGCGCGGGATGCGGCCGACAGCGGAACTCTGCTGATCACCGCGCCGCAATTGGTGCCGACGAACGGGTTGGCCGACCTGCGACGCCGGGTCTCGCACCTCGTGCTCGTCGCGCCCGGATCGACCGCGCTGGGCATGGCCGCGCCGACAGTTTCCCCGGTGGGCGCTGGAGATGTCCGTACGCTGCAACCGGGTTGCACGGTCGGCGCGGCGGTCAGCGCCGGTTCGGTCACGCTCGGCGGACGGCACTACAGCACCGACGACAAGACAGCGCGCACCTGTTATCGCGACGGCAGCGAACCGAGTTTCGTGCAGCTGGCCGACCGGACCGGCACTGTGACCGTGCTCGGTGCCGCGGACGCGTTCACCAACGACCAGATCGCCAAGGAAGGCAACGCCGCGTTCAGCATGCGGCTGCTGGGCGATCACCGGCAGCTGACCTGGTACGTGCCGTCCACAGAGGACTCAGCGCTGGCCGGCGACAAGAAGCCGTTCGTCGACCTGATCCCGCCGGGCTGGCGCTACGGTGCGCTGACCGCCGGAATCGCGATCGTCCTTTTCGCACTGTGGCGTGCGCGGCGGCTCGGGCCGGTGGTGCGCGAACCGCTGCCGGTGGTCGTGCGGTCGGCGGAAACGGCGGAGGGCCGGGCCCGGCTGTACCGGCGGGGCGGCGCGACCGGGCACGCGGCGGAGACCTTGCGTGAGGCAGCCAGGACACGGCTGCGGAAGAGACTGGGATTGCCGCGCGACGCCGGCCCGCCCGCGGTGGTGGAGACGGTGAGCGCGCGGACCGGCCGGGCGCCGAACGAGGTCGGGGCGGTGCTGTACGGCCCGTCGCCGTCCGACGAGACGGCGCTGGTGCGGCTGGCGGACGAACTGGACGCGGTGGAACGAGAGGTGGAGCGTTCTTGAGTACCGAACAGATGCAGGACGCGCGGGCGGCCCTGATCGCGTTGCGCACCGAGGTCGGGAAGGCAGTGGTCGGCAACGACGCGGCCGTCACCGGGCTCATCCTCGCGCTGCTCTGCCGGGGGCACGTGCTGCTGGAAGGCGTGCCGGGCGTCGCGAAAACGTTGCTGGTGCGCGCTTTGGCGGCGTCGCTGGACCTGAAGACGACGCGGGTGCAGTTCACGCCGGACCTGATGCCGGGCGACGTCACCGGGTCCATTGTGTACGACGCGCACAGCGGCGAGTTCTCCTTCCGCGAGGGTCCGGTCTTCACGAATCTGCTGCTGGCGGACGAAATCAACCGGACGCCGCCGAAGACGCAGTCGTCGCTGCTGGAGGCGATGGAGGAGCGGCAGGTCTCGATCGACGGCACTTCGCGGCTGTTGCCGGATCCGTTCGTGGTGATCGCGACGCAGAACCCGGTGGAGTACGAGGGCACCTATCCGTTGCCCGAGGCGCAGCTGGACCGGTTCCTGTTGAAGCTGACCATGCCGGCTCCGTCGCGTGAGGACGAAATCGGCATTCTTTGGCGGCACGCACAGGGTTTCGACCCTCGGAACCTCGCTGCGGCGGGCGTGCGTCCGGTCGCCGGGGCGGCGGAGCTCGCGGCCGCGCGGGAAGCGGTCGCGAAGGTGACCGTCGGGCCGGAAGTGATCGGTTACGTCGTCGACTTGTGCCGTGCTACCCGGGAACTCCCGGCGGTGCGCATCGGCGTTTCTCCGCGTGGCGCAACGGCTTTGCTGGCCGTGACGCGTGCGTGGGCCTGGCTGTCCGGCCGGGATTACGCGACGCCCGACGACGTCAAGGCGCTCGCCCGTCCGGCGCTGCGGCACCGTCTCGACGTGCGGCCCGAAGCCGAACTCGAAGGCGTGACCGCGGACGGCGTCCTCGACCGGGTGCTGGCCTCCGTGCCGGTGCCGCGCTAAATGGCAGTCACCGGGCGGCTCGGGCTGCTAGCGCTCCTGGGGGCGCTGGTGGTCGGGCTGCTGTTCCCGTCCGGCACCGGCGTCGCGATCGTGGTCGCGGTGCTGCTGGTGCTGGTCGTCGTGGACCTCGTGCTGGCCGGGAGTGTGCGGGCGCTGCGTTTTTCGCGCAGCGGCACCACTTCCGTCCGGCTTGGGGAGCCCGCCGAGGTCACACTGACGGTGACGAACCCCGGCGGGCGCACCGTCCGGGGTTCCCTGCGCGATGCCTGGCCGCCGAGCGCCGGTGCCGACGACCGGCACGCTCTCGTTGTCCCTTCCGGCGAACGGCGCGCGTTGGCGACTGCGCTGCTCCCGACCCGTCGCGGCGACCGCGTCGCGGCCCGGGTGACCGTGCGCGCGGTGGGCCCGCTGGGCTTGGCCGCGCGGCAGGGTTCGCACGAGGTCCCGTGGGCGGTTCGGGTGCTGCCGCCGTTCCACAGCCGCAAGCATCTTCCTTCGCGGCTGGCTCGGTTGCAGCAGCTGGACGGTCGCAATGCCGTGTTGATTCGCGGCCAGGGAACGGAATTCGACTCCCTGCGCGAGTACGTGATCGGCGACGACGTCCGCTCGATCGACTGGCGCGCGACGGCCCGCGCTTCGGACGTGATGGTGCGAACGTGGCGTCCGGAACGCGACCGGCAGCTGGTTTTGGTGCTGGACACCGGCCGCGTCTCGGCCGGGCGGGTCGGCGACGCGCCACGGTTGGACGCGGCGATGGACGCGGCGCTTTTGCTGGCCGCGCTGGCTTCCCGGGCGGGGGACCGGGTCGATTTGGTGGCTTACGACCGTCGGGTGCGGGCTTCGGTTCCGAATGCTTCGACGCCGTCTTTGGTGAACGCCCTTGCCACGGTCGAACCGTCGCTGGTGGAGACGGACGCGCGGGGCATGGTGGCGGAAGTGCTGCGGCGGACTCGTCGGCGGGCTTTGGTGGTGTTGTTGACGGGGCTGGAACCGGCACCGTTGGAAGAGGGATTGTTCCCGGTGCTGGGGTCGTTGACGGCTCGGCATGAGGTGCTGGTGGCTTCGGTGGCGGACCCGCGGGTGGCGGAGATGGCGGCTTCGCGGGGCTCAGCGGAGGCGGTTTATGACGCTGCCGCGGCGGAACGCGCGTTGGCCGGCCGGGAGTCGTCGGTGGCTTGGCTGACTCGGCACGGGGTCGGGGTGGTGGACGCGGTGCCGGAAGAGCTGCCGCCCTCCCTCGCCGACCGCTACCTAGCCTTGAAAGCCGCAGGCCGGTTGTAAGCGGTACCCGGCGGCCACTGGGTGCGGCAGGATGAGGCGAGTGACTATCGAGGCTGACTCCGGGGCGCGCACCGATGCTGAGCTGTTGTTTGTCGCGGTGGACCTCGGCGCTTTGCCCGCCTTGGAAGCGGTGGAGCGCAACACGGTCGCGTTGCGTGCGCTGACCAGGCAGGCTCGGATGCTGGTGGCATTGCCGAGCATGCCGAACGCCGAGCGGTACCTCTATTACCGGCAGGATCGGGCACCGCGTCGTGATGCGCTGTGGCGTGGCGCGGTGCCGTTGAGCGAGGAGGGCTGGGCGGCAGACCTGCGGGTGGTCCGGATGTCCATGGCCAGCCCGTGGCAGGTGGTGCTCGCC
Source organism: Amycolatopsis halotolerans (assembly GCF_042647905.1). Lineage (NCBI taxonomy): Bacteria > Bacillati > Actinomycetota > Actinomycetes > Pseudonocardiales > Pseudonocardiaceae > Amycolatopsis > Amycolatopsis halotolerans. The sequence goes on along the minus strand of NZ_JBHRWI010000066.1, from coordinate 286 downwards.
GAGGTGGCGCGGGCATCGTCTCCGGTCGCCTACGGCGGTGCCGTGCTCATTGCGTTGCAGCAGCTGCTCAGGATGGTCATGGCTTGGCAACAGCACCGGGTCGAGTTGGAGCGAGCGGAACTCGATCTGCAAGCCCGCCGCCACGAGCTGGCTCTTCGGGTGATGCGCGAAAGCAGCACCGTGGTCGGTCAGCTGGCTTCCGAATCCGCAGACCCGGCAACGAAAGAACGGCCGTGTCATGACAACCGTGTAAGCCGCGGATGGACCAAGATCGGGTCGCTGACGG
>NZ_JBHRWI010000065.1:0-696 GCF_042647905.1 Amycolatopsis halotolerans | reverse complement strand
GGATGCGCGGGCCGATGACCACGACTGTGTGCTGCTGGAGGCCGTAGAACGCGGCCAGTCGCACGAGAGCCGGTCCGTGGGCGAGCCGGGCGGGTGCGAGGTCCCAGGCGCCGGGGTTGAAACCGATCCGGTCCACCCGGCCGAAGCGGTCGACGAGCGCGGCGGCGAGTGCGCTGAATTCCGTGACCGGTTCCCGCGAACGGGGCCACCAAGCGCCGTCGAAGCAGCCTTTCGCCGCGTGCTGTTCTTTGAAGCGCAATCGAGGTCCGAGACCGGGTGAGCCGATCACGGTTCCCGCGATGGTGTTGTCGGAGGCGTACTTCACGATGGCGCTCCTGTCCGGCCGGTCCTGGACCGTTCCGGCGGCGGCTGCCCGCGGCGGCGGGCCTGTCTCCGAAGCCTGCGCCGACGAGGAGACCGCCCGGCGGAATCGGGCGGATCTCCTTGTGCCGCGCCGGATCGGCGGACGGCGGCTGCCCCGTCGGCTCCCGAGTCGGCCGGGTTCCGTTGCCGCGAAACTATCGCCGGTGCGCCTGCTTGTCAGGAGTAGGCTGGCCGGACGCGGTGAAGGCGGTTCCGGTGAGCGTGGCACAGGCCGTGCTCCAGGACCCGCGCGGCCGCACTCTGGAGGGACCGCGCATGCAGGTCGAGATCAGCACCGACAACAACGTTCCCGGCAGCGCGGAGCTGAACCGC
>NZ_JBHRWI010000064.1:0-14340 GCF_042647905.1 Amycolatopsis halotolerans | reverse complement strand
CCGCTACCACCACCGACACACCGCACCACAACCAGGTTTCACAACACCCTCTGAGGGACTCTGATTCCCTCAGGGTTCCCCTCACGGACAGCACACCCCGCACCGGCCTCGCCGGCCCCCGCGACCAGGACAAGCACCCCTCAAACCGCACCTGCAGCGCCGCCTTGAGTCCCTGGCATTGCGACGTGCCAGTCCGCCGCGCCGGACCGAATCACCGTCCCGGCGCGTTGGGATGGCCGAGCGTCCACAAGGGACACCCGGCCACCCACCGAACCCCCGCCCGGTCTTCGCGCTGCTGCCAGGCCTGTCCGGTCAGCCTCTCCGCGCCGTCGCCAGAGCTGCCCACCCAGCGCCTTCGCGCCGCTGCCAGCCCTGTCCAGTCAGCCTCTCCGCGCCACCGCCAGACCGGCCCAGCCAGCGCCTTCGCCGCCAGACCTGGCCAATCAGCCCCTTCGCGCCCGCTGCCAGGCCTATCCAGTCAGCCTCTCCGCGCCACCGCCAGACCGGCCCAGCCAGCGCCTTCGCCGCCGGAGCCGTCCGTCTCAGCTCATCCCGGCGACTGTGCTCGGGTCTCCCGCCAGTGCGACCACCGCGACCGCGCCCACGGTCATTCCGGTCAGCACCGCCGAGCGCACCCACTGCCGCCGCCAGGCGGGCACGGCCTGTTCGGCCTCGGCGGCGTCCTCCTCGGCTTCCGGTGCGGGCTGGACGTCCTCGTGCATTTCCGGTTCTCCTTTCCGATGGGATTTCCTAGTGGTGTTCGGGAACCGCCCCGGCGGCCGGTTCCAGGAGGGACAGCGCCGGGACCCGGTCGGCAAAACCCAGCCGCAGCAGGCCGTGGCCGATGCCGGACAGGCCGTGCAGCAGGCCTGGCGTCGGGACCGCGCCCGGGGTTCCGCAGGCGAGTCCGCGCGGGAGCCGGACCGGTGCGCCGACGGACCTGGCGGCGTCGAGGACCCCGAGTTCTCCGTGGCACAGCGAATGATCCGGCGAAGGGGGCCGTTGTTCCAGCGCGGCGCGGAAACGGTCGACCAGGCGGGGAGAAGGAGAAGCGAGGACGAGACCGGCCAGGCCGGAGCACCAGCCGAGCCCGGTCGCCGGAGCTTCGCCGCCGGTCGGAGCACGGCCGGCCAGCCGAAGAGCGTGCGCCACCCCAGCTCGGCCGAAAAGGAATCCCCCGCCAGGCAAAGGAGAAAGCGAAGCCAGCCGCGCACCCAGTTCCTCGACGAGCGCACCCGCTTCCGGCAGGCCAGTGTCAGCCGCCACGGCCGAGACAGCTAGTACGGCCCCGGCCAGACCGTCGGCAACATCCGCCGCCTCGGTAGCTCGGGCGGCAGCAGCGGTCGCGCGCAAGGCCGCGGGGATGTCGAACGTGGAATCCGCCAGCAAATCGGCCAACCGGGCGACCGTATAGGCGATTCCGCCCAGCCCGGTGAACGCGCCCGGCCCGACGCCCACCGCCAGCGACGCGTAGCCGTCCAGCAACTCGACCAGCCCCGGCAGGGGCCGGACCGTCCGGGCCGCGGCGTCGAGGAAACGGTCCTGTCCGCTGATCTTCCCCAGCTCAGCGAGAAACAGCGCCACCCCGCAATACCCGCTGCCCAGCGAAGCGCCCATCTGCCGGACGCACCAGTCGCCGTCCTCGGCGATCTCCAGCGAAGGCCAGTTGATCCGCACCGCATCGGCACTCCCCCGCCGCAGCAGGTCGTCGCCGATGTCCACGGCCAGCTGAAGCAGGCGCGCCGGATCGGGCACCTCGAGACCAGCCGCGGCACCGGGTACCAGGCGGTGGCCGGCGAAGGGCGTCATCGTGGCGAGAGAGGCCTCGGCGAACCACAGCTGCGCGCGAAGGTCCTGCTCCCCCAGACTGGCGATCCGGGCCCGCGCCGCGGACAGGCCGTCGGTTTCCAGGACGTCCGGGAGCCGGGTACCGGCAGTGGTCCAGACCTCTCGCCCACCCACTGTTGCGGCGAAGTACGGGATGTCCCCCGCCAGCAGATCGGCCCGGGACGCGTCGGCGAAGCGGGCGAAGTGCGGGTACGCGGTGACGTCGTCGAGCGGAGCGAACGCCTTCGCGCGGCCGTCGATCTCGCGCAGGAACGCCGGTTCCGTCGATTCGCGAAGCAAGTCCGCGTACCACTCGCTCGCCCGGGGAACGATCCGCAACTCGGCTTCCGCGAACCGGTCCAAGCCGCGGAGCAAGGTGTCTCCGGCGAGCGACCGGTAAGCAGTGCGGAAGCCGTCCAGGAAAGCGCTGCTGTGGGCCGCCGGATCGACGTCGGGGGCCGGGAGGTTCCGGCCGCCGGCGTACGGGGCGGGGCCGCGGACCAGGTGCATCCGGTCGGTACCCGCGTCGGCCCATGCGGGCAGGTCGTGCGGGAACCGGCCCGGACGGCCGCCGAACGCCGAAAGATCAAGGCGGCCGTAAGGGCCGAATACCGGGCGGGGCAGGACAAAGGTGTTCAGGACAGAGGTTTCCAGTGTCGTCAGAGCTGGATCGGAACCGCCGTCGGTGTGCGGGGTCCAGCGGGGCTGGAAGAGCGTTTCGACGTCCACCACGACCGGACAGTCGCCAGCCGCCACGACGTTCTCCGCGTGGATGTCGGTGGCGCCGAGAACGTGCAGCAGCGCGAGTTGCGCGCCCAGCCGACGGTAGAACTGGTCGATGTCAGCGGCAGGGCGGGCGTGGATGAACTCGACCCAGCCGTATCCGGGGCGCTCCAGCACCTCCGCCCGGCCAGGGGCGAGACCGCCGAGGAGCGGGGCAAGCTCGGCGAGCAGGTCGTTCCAGCGCGCGTGCAGTCCGACCGGGCGCGGGCGGTAGATCAGCCGGGCACCGGAGGCGAAACTGAGTTCGCTGACGGTCCGGCCGCCGCAATGAGCGTCGCCGCGGCCGAACGCCACCGCCATGACCCGTCCTGGATCGCCGCCGAGGAAACCGGCCACCAGGGCGCGGTCCTGGTCGAACCGGGTCAGCAGTTCCGAAGCGGCGGAGACGGCGTTGCTTGTGAGAGCGTCGAGAAGCTCGGCCAGGCCCGGGTGCTGGGCCAGGATGTCCGGCAGCGGGTCGCTGGCTACGAAGGAGTCGAACGACGTGAGGCTGGCGACGAGCGTCCGGGCCGAGGCGGCGCACAGACGGTCGCTGAGCCAGTCCTCCATTCCCTGGCCGACGGCGGCGAGCTCGGCCGCGTCAGCATCGGGCACGGCGGCGCGCAGCTGTCTCGACGCGGCGCTCACCAGCGGCTGTACCGCAGGCCGGAAGCACCGGGCGCCCCCGTGCGCGCCGGACGGTTCGGACCCCGCTCGCGACATGGGTCGCAGCCTGCCACGCGGCGGGCCGGCGGCGCATGGGTACGGCCTACCCAAAAAGCGACCCGGCCAGGGGGAAATTAGCCGTCTCAGTCCTGCCGCGCCGAGTGGGCGCGTTCGCGGGCTTCGAGGATCTCGGGGACATGGGTTTCCGCCCATTCGCGGACCGCGCGCAGCGGCCCGAGCAGAGACCGGCCGAGGCCGGTGAGCCCGTACTCGACGCGGGGCGGCTGTTCCGCGTAGTCGACGCGGGCGAGCAGGCCGTCCTCCTCCATCGCGCGCAGCGTCTCGGTGAGGACTTTCGGGGTGACGCCCTGAATCTTCTCCGCCAGGACGGTGAAGCGCAGCGGGCCGTCCTCGAGCGCGTTGACCACGAAGACCGTCCACCGCGCCCCGATCCGGTGCAGCACCACCCGCGACGGGCAGGTCGCGGACATGACGTTGTAGCCCACGGCGATTCCTCCGGTTCCGGTTACGTTGAAGTACCTGGTTACTTTTCCATAGCCTACTTCGGCCACGACAACCGACGAAACGGAGAAGGACCATGGGCAACGGGCTGGCCGGGCACACAGTGCTGGTGCTGGGCGGACGGCACCTGGGCACGGCGATCGCCGACGCCGCGACCGGCGAGGGCGCGAAGGTGCACGTCGCGTCCCACCGTCCCGGCGGACTGCACATCGACCTGCGCGACGAGTCGACCATCGCCTCCGCGGCCGCAGAACTCGGGGAGGTCGATCACCTCGTCAACACGGCCGCGGCACCCCACGCGGCGCCGGTCCGCGAACTCGACCGGGACAGGACCGTCGACGCCTTCACCGCCAAGGTCATCGGCCCCTTGCTGCTCGCGAAGCACTTCACGATCCGGCGGTCGCTGCTGCTGTTCTCCGGCCAGGTCGGCTGGCGTCCGGCGCGCGGGAGCGTCGTGACAGGCGTGACCAACGGTGCGGCCTCGTTCGCCGCGCGGCACCTCGCCGCCGAACTCGCACCGGTCCGCGTCAACGCGCTGTCGCCGGGGATCATCGACTCCGGGGCCTGGGACGCCAAGGGCGATGCCAAGGCGGACTTCCTCGCCAACGCCGCGCAGCGAACCCTCGTCGGCCGCACCGGCGCCGTCGCCGACGTGACCGACGCGGTGCTCTGGATGCTGCAAGCCGAATTCCTCACCGGCGAAACGATCCACCTCGAAGGCGGCCGCCCCTGAACGCAATTCCGGAACGTCGTCGAGCCGCATCGGGAACACAAGGGCGAAAACGGCTAAACCAGTTCCGCCTTATGTCTTTGCTCAAGCTTTCGCGGACGCCGCAAGGGGTTTGCGCCGAACGAAGGATTGCGCTCAGCACGCGGGCGCCGGTCCAATAATCTCGGCCGGCCACCGCGGTACGGGGCGGCCATTCCCCGCGAACGACCGGTGCTTAACCACCGGTCGTTTCGCCATTCCCGACAGAGGAGCACACATGCGAAGACAGTGGGCACACCGCGCGACCGCGATCGCGCTGGCCCTCGCCCTGCTCGCCGGAACCGGGGCCGCCCCGGCGAACGCGACCGCCCGGCCGCAGGTCATCGGCACCATCGTCACCTGGGCGCAGACCGCCTACTCGGTCCTCAAGGACTTCTTCGGCAACAAACGCTCGATCGAGGACGCGACCAGGGCCATCCTCGACGCCATCAGCACCGCCAAAACCGAGCTCATCAACCACATCGACCAGGTCGCGATCACCCAGGCCAAGGCCTGCGCGCACAGCGCGGTCGACGACTTCGCCGACATCGAACGGTTCACCCCGGACACGCTGCAGGCGTATGCCAGGGACAGCTCGTATTGCGTGAACCTGATCGACAGCCAGCTGTCCGCGATCACCGACAAATCGGCGGTGGACCAGCTCGGCTTCGCACTCCACGCGGTCGCGCCGATCGCGCAGGTCGCGCGCAGCCGGGCCGGGTTCAGCGGGACCGGCCTGCTCGCGACGGTTCGCGACGGAAGCAACATCGTGATCGCGAAGCTCGAACCGGAATGCCATGTTGAAGCCGAAGCTGTTGGCGGGCCTTACGGCGCGGCGCGGCGGCAGTGGTTGATCACGTTGGTGTGCACTGGGTACAACGGCACCAGCGCCAGCAAGTACCTCGGCTACCGGACGAGCCCCAATCCGCCGGTCACCTATCCCGACTCGCTGAAAGACAGCGCCACGAACACCACCAGCCGGATCGCGGCCCGGACTGTGCTGCCACTGCTTCCCTGACCACAGAAGGAAAACCTGGCACCCGCCTACTTGAGAAGCGGTGCTGGCCGAGGGGACGAGGCGCATCGCCTGGCGAAGGTACGTGAGGGGAACCCTGAGGGAATCTGATTCCCTCAGGGTTCCCCTCACGTACCTCGGCGTCGCGTACGCAGCGAAACCCCACCGGGTACCAGGCACCTCACCGATGCTGAACGAACGGAGCCAACGGATTCCACAGCCCGTCGCACCGGTGCTGGCGCGGGATCTCAGTGGTGAGCTGGCTGTCCCCCGCCGCGTTCAGAGACATGACCACCGGGTTGCTCTCGGTGAAGGGATCCCAGCGCGGAGTGCCGTCCACGGTCGGGTTTCCGGTGCGGGCGAAGCCGGTCCACTGGGCCACCAGCTGGTCGGACAGCACCTTTTGGTTGGGGGTCAGCTTGATTCCCGGCGGCGGCGTCAGCAGCATCCCTTCCGCCACGTGGTACGCGCCGTTCGGCTTGGTCGGGTCCAGGAAGAACGCGGGCGGCACGTCGGTGTCGTCCATCTCGTAGGCGAAGACCGGGATGTGGCGCGACAGGCGCTCGTCGTTCAGGACCGCGGGGCAGACCGAGTTGGAGTCGGCCACGATGGTCCGGAAGGCGAGGAACGGGGCCGGGTTCGGGAAACGTTTCAGCGGGTACAGTTCGCTGACTTCCTTGGCGTGCTCGCCGTACTGCTGCGCCACCAGTTTGCGGTAATCCTCCGCCGTCGAGGCCGACGGCAGCTGGACCTCGTCGCGGGCCACGCCGTGCATCAGCGCCACCTTGTTGACCCGGCCCTTGGCGAACGCCTCGCCCGGCGACAGCGGCAGCGTCGTCCCGTTCACGATCGGCGCGATCGTGCCGCTGTCCGGTTTCATCCCGTTGCCCGCCTGTTTCAACAGCGTCGCCACGGGCACCTTGCGCAAGCACGCACCGGCATTGTCCTGGCAGCCCAGCGCTTTCGCGAACCGCGCTCCGGCCTGCTGGGCCTGCTCCTCGTCGGGCAGATCCGCCTTGCAGTCCTGCGGCTGCCACTGGATGTCCGTGCCCAGCAACGAGTTGTACTCGCCGTTCTGGCTGATGCCGCGCTGGAACAAGCCCGCCGCGGTCGGCGAGGCGGTGTGGTCGCAGACGCTCGACCCGCCCGCGGAAGCGCCGTAGATCGTGACGTTGTGCGGATCTCCGCCGAACTTCGCGATGTTGCGCTGCACCCAGCGCAGCGCGGCCTGCTGGTCCTGCAGCCCGTAGTCGCCCGCGTGCTCGCCGAACGCCTGGTGCGCCAGGAACCCGAAAATCCCGAGCCGGTAGTTGACCTCGACGCTGATCACGTGCCCCTCGGTCACGAGCCGGCTCGCGTTCTGCGCCTGCAGCAACAGGAATCCGCCGCCGTGCAGCTGCACCATCACTGGCAGCTTCCCGTGCCCCGGGTTGGCGGGCACGCGGACGTTCAGGTTCAGGCAGTCCTCGGTCTCCGAACCCGGGCCGAGGCCGGCCGGCTGCGGGCAGGCGTTGCCCGGCGCGGTCGCGGCGAACGGCTTGGTCCACTTCGCCGGCCGCTGCGGCGGCGCCCAGCGCAAATTGTCCACCGGCGGCGCGCCGAACCGGATTCCTTCCCACGACCGGACGTCCGGGCCGGCGATCCCGCACACCGGCCCGTCGTCGGTCGGCACCGTCGTGCCGGGCGAGCACGCCGGCGCCGGCGGCGGGGCGGCCTCGGCCCGGCCGCCCGCCACGGACGCCGAACCGGCCAGCGACGACGCCACGACGGCGACCGCCGCCAGCGCGACGCCTGCCTTCCCGTCAAGTCTCATCCGTCCTCCTTCGCTCCTGCCTGGCCGGGAGAGCGCGACGGCGGACGCGGGACACGACGAGCGGCATCCACGCACCGAACAGGCGACCTGCCGGCATGGGCTCGACCTCACCGATGGCCGTTTTCCCGGCCACCGCCACGAGAACGCCCGCGGACCGCGCGTTCCCGCCGTACTCCAGTCTGGGCGCGGCGGGAAAAGGCACAACCTCCGTTCGGTCGCGCGGGAACTGTCAAATTCCCGGGCAGAATGGTCTTTGTCAGGGATCGGAGATTCCGCCGCCTGACCGCGTCCCGCGAGACCGTCGCGCGTCCGGCTGTCGAGTGCGGTTAATCCGAGAGCACCGAGGACGAATTCCGCGGGAATATGCGTACCGAACCGAGACCCGGGCCGCTTTTTGTCCGATTCGGGCCTCCCGCCGCTCGAGAGGCCCTCCGAATCGGGTCCTCCGGCCCTGCCCGCTGGGAACGGCGCGTACCTACCGTGGGCAGCACCTCGAAGACAAGGCCCGACAAACCGAGGTGTGCCGTGTCCGCTCGAATCGAATGGCGTCTCGCCTGCAGCTGCGTGTTCCTGTTGTGCGCACTCGGCCCGGCACTGCCCGCGCGGCTGTTCGCCTTGGTATCGGCCCTCGCGGCCGGCGCGGTCCTGGTGTGCGCGATCCGTCCGGGGAGCCTTTTCCGCAAGCCTGACCTACGGCGAAAGCTGTTCACCGCCGCCGCGGCGGGAATGCTGGGAATGCTCCTCGGCTGGCTGTCGCACGCGGGCGGGCTCGTCGCGTCCGCGGCCGGTCTCCTGATCGTGGTGCTGCTGATCAGCTGGACCGTCCGGTTCGCCGGGCGCCGCACCGGACACAGCAAGGCACCCGCGCGGACGCTGCGAGCGGAGAGCGCGCGAATCAGGCCGCGGTCAGCAGGATTGCCCGCCCGGCAGGCAGCCCAGCGGATGGTCGGCGGCGGCGTTCCACTGCAGCGCCGCGTTGAGCTGACCGTCGGACAGCCGGGCGTGGCGCGCGAGGTCGGGCAGCGACGCCTGCCCCGCGGACCGGCTGGCCTGGCACAGCAGGCCGAACCACCACTGCTCGTCGACCCAGTCGCGCCGGGCCTTCTCGACCAGCCGGGCCATGTGCTCGTCGCCGCAGGCGTAGACGAGCCGCTGGCCGTGACCGGCGAAATCGGCGGGATCGACGCGCGAGGAATCGGGAACGAGCGCGGTCTGCAGCTTCCCCGGCGGGATCTGCTCGCCGCAGCGATCGCACGTTTTCCTGCGCCGGGTACGGAAAACTGCTTCGGGGGACGGAAGCGACATCAGGCACTCCGGACTGTCGGCACGGGTTCCATGTCGCAGATGTCAGAAAGCCAGGGGCCAGGGCACGCGGCATCTGCACTTCCCCAGGCGGGATCCCTGTCGGGACCCCTTCCGGGAAATCCACAGTAGCGGCGGCTCGCGGACCTTGCCAAGACGTCCGTCCGGGCTGTCCGCACCCCGCCGCGCCGCCGGGCCGGTGCACGGAGCGGGGCCGTTACGGTCATTCCGGGTGGTTTCCCGTGCGCGGCGGGTGACGGCCGGGAGCTCAGTCCTCGCTGAGAACCTGTCCCGGCCGGAGTTCGCCGCGCACGACCGCCTCGGCCACCTCGCTGAGCCGCTCCCGGTGCGTGCGGCTGTAGCCGCGCAGCCGGTCGAACGCCGTGTCCATTTCCACCCCGCCGGCATGCGCCAGCACGCCTTTCGCCTGCTCGATGACGACCCGGCTGTTCAGCGCGTGCTGCAACTGCTCGGTCAGCAGCTCCCCGCGCCGGATCGCGCGCTCTTGCAGGATCCCGATCGTCGCGATGTCCGCCAGCGCGCGGGCCACGTTCAGCGTGGACCCGGCCAGCGGGCTCGTGCCGCCGCCGAACAGGTTCAACGTGCCGATCACCTGCTTGCGCAGCCGCAACGGAATCGCCTGCGCGGACCGGAATCCCGCCGCGCCCGCCATCCGCGCGAAATTCGGCCACCGCACCGCCTCCGCGGCGATGTCCTCGATCGTCACCGATTGGCCGCTGCGGTAGGCGTCCAGGCACGGCCCCTGTTCGGTCTGCAGCTGCAGCAGTTCCAGCATCCGGGTGCCCTCGTCCGACGACGCGACCACCTCGAGGCCGCCGCGCTGGTCGGCGAGCAGCAGCCCGGCTGCCGAGGCGCCGAGCAGCGAAACGCAGTACCTGGCGAGCCGGTGCAGCATGTCCGCCACGTCGTACTCGTCGACCAGGGTGTCGGCCATGTCCACGAACGCGCGCAGCAACTCGTTCTCGCTGGACGACGCGACCGCGCCGGCGAACCCGTCGCTCATCGGTCTCTCTCCTTCCCACTGGCGGGGCTTCCGCGCACAGCCCGCGCGGTTCCCGGCCGTCCGTCAGCTCTCATGCCTCGATGTCCCGCGGGTGCAGCCGCCGCGCGACGAGGTCGCGCGCGATCTCGTCCAGCAGCCTCCCCCGGGAATACGCGTACCCGCGCAGCCGGGCAAGCGCCTGTCCCGCGGGAATCCCGAACTCCGCGATCACGATCCCGGTGGCCTGGTGCACCGCGACCCGGCCCCGGACCAGGCCGCTGACCACGTTGTCGTCCGGGTCCCTCGCGAAACCCGCCGTCGCCACGGCCAGCAACGCACTGGTCACGAGATCGGTCCCGTGCAGGATCGTCGCCAGCTCTTCGTCGGAGAGCCACCCGGGAGCCCGCCGGTAGGTGTCCACCGCGCCGAGCTTCACCGCGCCGCGCCGCAGCGGAAACGCGAATATGCCTCCGATCCCGGCCAGTGCGGCTTCCGTCGCGAACACCGGCCACGACGAGGGAAGACGCTCGGACAGATCCGGGACCAGCACGGGCCTTCCGGTCTCGAACGCCTCGAAGGACGGGCCCTCGCCCAGGCTGAACTGCACCGCGTCCAGCCGTTCGACCACCGGATCGCTGGCCAGCACGAGCGTGCGCTGCCCGCCCTCGACGATCAGCGAAACCGCGGCCCCGTCGACCGGCATCAACTCCACGACCGAGCGGCACACCCCGGCCAGCGGAGCCGTGACGTCGCGGCCTTCGCGCAGTACGGCGAACAGTTCCGAAAGCAAGGGCCCCACCGCCTCGGCGAAATCCCCGACTCTCGTCATCGCGCGTTTCACCGCCCCTCCGACTCCGGAACCCAGCCGAGTTCCGCGGCAGCGTCGGACGGCTCTCCCACCCTACTCCCGGCCCGGGCTCCCGCCGAAGCGGCCTCGCCGGACCTGGACCGTCCGCAATGGACAGTCGCACGCGGCCGTTGCCCGCCCACCAGCGGTCCACAGTGGACGTTCGAGGCCCGCGATCCGCCGCGCGGGAACGGCACCGAGCCGCGGACGTCCGCCGGGGCGGCGGTGACCTCCGGCCCTATCCCGGCCCGCGCCCGGCGCAGCACGATCGGCACTGGCGTGAAAAACGGCTGGTCCCCGCGGCGGAATACGAAGGCGCGCAGAGGACTTCCGGCCCTTTCCTTCCCCGACGGGGCCTGCGACGGTGAACCCGGAACGGAGCTGACATGACCGAGACCCCGCAGCAGTGGACACTCGCCGTCGCGTTCGACCGGACCGTGCACTACACCCGCGCCCGGGCGGTGCTGCGGACCGACGACGGGGACGAATACTCCGGCGTGGGCCTCGCGCACAGCGCGGCCGAGGGACGCGGGCTCACGCACGTGGCCGGTTATCTCGCCGCCGGACGCGCCTTGTGCGACCTTTCCCAGGAACTGCTGGAGGCGGTCGTGGTCGACGTCGACGCCGAACTGAACCAGCTCAGCGCGACGATCCCGGCCAGCCGGTCCGGGGATCACCGCCCGGACGCGCTCCGCGCCTGACCCTCGCCGCGGATTCCCCCGGGCTGCCCGGGCGAAATCCTCCGTCGGCCGCACCTCCCCGGGCCTCAGCTCAGCGGCGCCGACCAGTCCAGCCGCACGCCCCCGCCCGGACGCGTCCCGAGCGCGAACTCCCCGCCCGCCGACTCCGCGCGCTCCCGCAGATTCCCCAGCCCGCTCGGGGAAACGCCCTCCGGCAGCCCCGTTCCGTCGTCGGTCACCGAAATCCGCACCACGTCGTCGCGGACCGCTACGGAAACCGACAGCGCCGACGCGCCCGCGTGCCGGACGGCGTTGCTGACTGCCTCCCGCACGACCGCTTCCACGTGCTCGGCCAGCTGGGCGGGCACCGCGTCGAGCGGGCCGGCCATGCTGACCGTCGGGTGCAGCGGCGCGTCGTCGGTGAGCTCCGCGATCGCGTCGTGCAGCCGGTGCCGCAGCCGGACGTTGCCCGCCGCCCCGCCGTGCAGGTCGAAGATCGCGGTGCGGATCTCGCGCACGATCTCGTGCATCTGGTCGATGCTCTCCTGCAGCCGCCGCTGCAGCTCCGGCGTTTTCGTCCGGCGCTGCGTGCTCTGCATCGCCAGCCCCACCGCGAACAGCCGCTGAATCACATGGTCGTGCAGATCCCGGGCGATCCGATCACGATCGGACAGCACGTCCCGCTCCCGCGCCGCCCGCTGCTGCGCCGCCAGCTGCAACGCCAGCGCCGCCTGGTCCGCGAACGACGCCAGCACCGGCAGCTGCGCGGTCTCGAACAGGGCGGATCCCGGGTCCCGCAGGGCGATCAGCACTCCGGAGGTGTGGTCGCCCGCGCGCAGCGGCACCACCAGCGCCGGACCCCGGCCGCGGTCGGCGAACAGCTTCAGCTCGGCCATCCGGCGCGGGGTCCGGTCCTGGAACACCGCGCCCGGCACCGTCCCGGCGACGGGCATCCGGCTCCCGGTCAGGTCGGCGCCGCCGCCCGCGCACACGGTGACGGTCAGCTCGGCGGGCTCGGCGTCCCGGTCCTCGTCGACGTCGAGCCGACCCGTGCCGGGCAGCGCGAGCATCGTGATGTCGGAGCCGGTCAGTTCCAGCGCGCGGCCCGCGATCAGCTCCAGCGCGTCGACCGGATCCGTGCCGCCGAGCAGTTCCGTGGTCACCTCGCTGGTCGCGCCGAGCCAGCGCTGCCGCAGCCGGGTCTGTTCGTAGAGGTGCGCGTTCTCGATCGCGATCCCCGCCGCGGCGGCCAGCGCCTGCACGATCACCTCGTCGTCGTCGGTGAACTCCGCCCCGTCCTTCTTCTCGGTGAGGTAGAGATTGCCGAACACCTCGTCGCGCACGCGCACCGGGACGCCGAGGAACGAGTGCATCGGCGGATGGTTCGCCGGGAAGCCGACCGACGCGGGATGCGCCGAGATCTCGTTCAGCCGCAACGGTTTCGCGTCGTCGATCACGAGCCCGAGCAGCCCGTGCCCCTCCGGAAGGTGCCCGATCCGCTCCCGCGTCTCGGCGTCGATGCCCCGGTACACGAACTCGGCCAGCGCGCCGTCGTCGCCGAGCACGCCCAGCGCGCCGTAGTGCGCCTCGCCGAGTTCCACCGCGGCCCGCACGATCCGGCGCAGCGTCGCGTCCAGTTCCAGCCCCGATGCGACCGCCAGCACCGCCTCGAGCAGGCCGTCCATTTTGTCCCGGGTGCCGATCAAGAGTTCGATGCGCTCCTGAAGATCGCGCAGCGTCTCCCGCAGCCGCAGCTGCGACAGCGTTCCGGACAGCTTCCGGGGGCCCTCTCCGGTTTCCGGCATCAGACCTGCTTTCGGCGCTCGGCGTTCTCAGACAGATGACTTTCGCCCCTGTGCGCCCCCGCCCGGCGGACGCATGCTGAAGCGAAGAACCACGCACGACACAGTGTCCCGCGTTTCGCGGTCCCGGGGAGAAGGATGACCCTTCAGGTGGCGCCGTCCGGCCTGCTCAGCGCCGAACAGGTGGTGTCGGTGCTGCACAGCGCCACTCTCGCCCCGTCCACGCACAACACCCAGCCCTGGCTGTTCAGCGTCGGCCCGACGGGCATCGAGGTGCGCGCCGACGCCGACCGCACGCTGCCCGTCGCCGACCCGGACCGGCGCGAACTGCTGCTTTCCTGCGGGGCGGCGCTGTTCAACCTGCGCGCCGCGATCCACGCGACCGGCGTGCATCCGGCCATCAGCTACTTCCCCCGCCGCGGCGATCCCGAACTGCTCGCCCTCGTGCGCCCGCGGGCCGCCGCCGCGACCGACCGCAAGCTCGCGTCCCTGGCCGAGGCCATCCCGCTGCGGCACACCAACCGCACGCCGTTCACCGCGAAACCCGTGCCTGGCGGGGCGCTGGGCGCGCTGCGGCACGCGGCCGAGGTCGAACACGCCTGGCTGCCGCGGCTTGACGAGGACCAGCTCGCCGGGCTCAAGGAACTGATCCGCGAAAGCCACCGGCTCCAGACGGAGGACCCGGCCTTCCGGTCCGAATGGCAGCGCTGGACCGGCCGCGGCCGCAACCGGCGCGACGGCGTCCCGTTCGCCGCGGGAGGCGCCGTGACCGCCGACGACACCTGGGTCCTGCGCGATTACGGCGGCGGCTCGCGCGCCCCGGGCGCGGCTCCGCTGGTCGTCGTGATCGGGACGTTCGCGGACCTGGCGATCGACCGGCTTCGCGCCGGGCAGGCGATGCAGCGCGTCCTGCTGACCGCCACCGCCCGCGGAATCGACGCCTCGTTCATCTCCCAGCCGGTCGAAGTGCCCGCGATCCGCGCCAGACTCCGCGATTTGCTCGGCGGCGGGCTCTGGCCGCAGATCGTCCTCCGGCTCGGCTACGGCGCCCCGGTGCCGCGGACTCCGCGACGGGCGCTGGAGGACGTTCTCGTCACGCCGTCCCCGCTCAGCGTCTAACCCGGCCGGCCGAGGCGGACGCGCGGGCAACAGGTCCGTGAGGGGCCCCTTCACGGACTCAGATTCCGATGCCAGGAACTTGAGCCGCTTGACCTCGGCCCGCTGACCGTCCACAAAGGACACCAACGGCAGCGGGACGCCCGATTTGTCGCCATGCGGCCGGGTCTTGTGGTCCATGAAGGACTCCTTGAGGGTTCCTCTGTGTTTGTCAAGTGGTTGGGTTCGGGGCGGTAG
>NZ_JBHRWI010000063.1:0-36181 GCF_042647905.1 Amycolatopsis halotolerans | reverse complement strand
CTCCCGGCGACACGCACCCCGCCCAGCCCTACTGAGAAAACCTCAATGTGGCATTGGGTGCATCCCACGCACCCAATGTGGCGTTCGGTGCATCTGACGCACCCAACGCCACATTGGGGCGCTAGCCCCAACCCAAAACCGCAGCCGATGCACCCAACGTTCGGTGCACCCAGCCCCCAAACCGCACCGGTGCACCCAACGTTCGAGGCACCCAGCCCCTCCCCCGCACCCCGATACGAAGCCGCCCTGCGGTTCGGGGGTGCTTGTCAAGGCATCTTTCCCGCCTTGACAAGCACCCCCAGACCGTCAGCACACTCAAGCTTCGGGGTGCCCCACGCACGACAGGGCGCAATGTCGCCGCCAGGCGACGAGCCGAACCTCAGCTAAGAAACTCCCTCAACACCGAAGCAACCCCCCGAATCTCCCCCACCCGCACATTCTCCTGCTGAGTATGAGCCAAAGTAGGATCCCCCGGCCCAAAATTCACCGCAGGCATCCCCAACGCGGCAAACCGAGCCACATCAGTCCACCCCAACTTAGCCGCCGCAGTCCCCCCAGCCGCAGCCACAAGCTCCGCAGCAGCAGGCGCAGACAACCCAGGCAACGCCCCCGGCGACATATCCACCAACGTCACGTCAAACCCGTCAAAAACCTCACGCACATGCGCCTCAGCCTGCTCCGCACTGCGATCCGGCGCAAACCGATGATTAACCGTCAGAACAGCAGCATCAGGCACCACATTCCCAGCCACCCCACCAGAAATAGCAGTAGCCTGCAGCCCCTCCCGATAAGTCAGCCCGTCAATATCCACCACCCGAGCCGAATAAGAAGCCAACCTCCGCAACGGCTCAGCCAACGCATGAATCGCATTCGACCCCATCCAAGCCCGCGCAGTATGCGCCCGAGCCCCGGAAGTCCGAACCTCAACCCGCAAAGTCCCCTGACACCCAGCCTCGATCACACCGTTGGACGGCTCCCCCACAATCGCCAAATCCCCCAAAAGCCACTCGGGCAGCTCCCGCTCGATCCGCCCTAGCCCGTTCTTAACCGCCTCAACCTCTTCATTGTCATAAAAAACAAACGTCACATCATGCCGAGGCTCCGGCAAAGTAGCGGCGAGATGCAAAAACACCGCATCCCCGCCCTTCATATCCACAGCCCCAAGCCCATGCAGCACCGCGTCGTCCCCCGCGCCAGTAAGCCGAGAAGGCAAATTGGCATTCTCCGGCACGGTATCCAAATGCCCGGCAAGAATCACCCGAGTAGCCCGTCCCAAATGAGTCCGCGCCAAAACAGCATCCCCATTGCGCACAACCTCCAAATGCGGAGCCTGCTCCACCAACGCCGCCTGCACCGCATCAGCGAGCTTCCCCTCCTCCCCGGAGACGCTGAACACATCCACAAGGGCAGCAGTGAGCTCGGCCGGATCGGCGCGCAGGTCAAGGGAGGTCATACCGGCACCGTACCCAGCAAGGACGGGGGCTACCGTGAGGACGTGCGCACGCGAAGCTCCCTGGTCGCTCTCGGCGTCCTCGCCCTCGTCCTCACCGGCTGCAGTACCGAGGCCGGGCCCAAGGCCCGCCCGGGAGCCGGCGATCCGGGTCCGGACGCCCTGCCGACCAAGCTCGAGGCGCTGTCGGCCGACTCCTGCTTCACCGGCCCGCAAACCCAGCTGCCCAAGGGCTGTGAGAAATACGTCACCGAGGTCGGCAACACCGCCGGTTCGGTGCACAAGCTGGCGAAAGCGGGCAAGACGGTCAACCAGCCGCTCGACCGCGACGCGACCGCGATCGACCAGGCGGTCGGCGCGTTCCGCCAGGCAGGCTGCACCACCACGGCGACCCCGGGCGGGGAGTGCACGCAGGCGCTCGTCTCGATCTCGGCCGCGCTGACCGAGGTCAAGCAAAAGGTGAGCCAGCTGGCCACCACGGGTTGATCCGGCCCGCTTCAGCTACCGTGACCAGCGTGAGCGAGCAGACCCCTGACCCCGAAACGACCGGCGCCGTCGGCGTCGGGCTGGCGACCGTCACGTCCGACGGAACTGTGCTGGACACCTGGTACCCGCACCCCAAGCTGGTCGACGCAGGCACCGGCGGCACCGAGCGGCTGACCGCGGAGCAGACCGCCGAGCTGCTCGGCGAGTCCGCGGCCGCGCTGCTCGGCCCGGACACCGACCGCGGTGTCGAGGTCGTCGCGGTGCGCGTCACGATCGGCAGCCTTGCCACCGCGCCCGCCGACGCCCACGACGTCTACCTGCGCTTGCACCTGCTGTCGCACCGGCTGGTCCGGCCGCACGGGCAGAGCCTCAACGGCATCTTCGGCCTGCTGGCCAACGTCGTGTGGACGAGCCACGGCCCGTGCCCGGTCGAGGGCTTCGAGCAGACCCGGCTGCGGCTGCGTTCGCGCGGCGCGGTCGCGGTGTACGGCGTGGACAAGTTCCCGCGGATGGTCGACTACGTGCTGCCGACCGGCGTCCGCATCGCCGACGCCGACCGCGTGCGCCTCGGCGCGCACCTGGCGTCCGGCACCACCGTGATGCACGAGGGCTTCGTCAACTTCAACGCGGGCACGCTCGGCGCGTCGATGGTCGAGGGCCGCATCTCGGCGGGTGTGCTGGTCGGCGACGGCAGCGACGTCGGCGGCGGCGCGTCGATCATGGGCACCCTGTCCGGCGGCGGCACCGAGGTGATCTCGGTCGGCGAACGCTGCCTGATCGGCGCGAACGGCGGCGCGGGCATCTCCCTCGGCGACGATTCGGTGATCGAGGCCGGGCTGTACATCACCGCGGGCACCAAGGTCGAGGTCGACGGCAAGACGGTCAAGGCGCGCGAGCTGTCCGGCATCTCCGGCGCGGTCTTCCGGCGCAACTCCGCGACCGGCGCGGTCGAGGTCGTGCCGCGCGGCGGGGTCGGCATCAAGCTGAACGAAGCACTGCACGCCAACTGATCCAGCCTTCGAGAGGGTGCGCTTCCCGCGACGGGGAGCGCACCCTCTCGCTGTTTCGGCGGACTCCGATCCGATCGTTGTTCACCTACTATTAACCAGGTGACTTCCGAAGCGACCAGCCGCCGCCGTACTCCGGAACCGACGACGCCGGCCGCACTCGGGCTCCCCGCCGAACCGGCGAAAGCGGACCCCGAGGCCCCGGCGGCCGCGCACGTGCGCGCCAAACTCGACCACGAACTGCGCGAACTGCTGTCCCGCGAACCCGGCACCCGGGCCGGTGCCGACCCGGAAGAACTGCACCAGATGCGCGTGGCGCAACGGCGGATGCGAAGCGTGCTGAAATCGTCCAGCGCGCTGGTCGGGGCCACTGCGGAACCCGTGCGCGCCGACCTCGGCTGGCTGGGCCAGGTCCTCGGCGAGGTCCGCGACTACGACGTCCTGATCGGCCACCTGCGCGAGGTGATCGCCGACTTCGACGTCCGAGACCAGGCCGCCGGACGACGGCTGGTGTCCCGCTTCGTCGCCGAACGCACCACCGCCCGCCGACGGCTGAACCGCGCGCTGTCGAGCCCTCGGTACGCGACTCTGCTGCAGGGCGTCGCCCAACTGTCCCGCACCGCGGAGCACGAGATCGACGAGACGCCGTCCGAGAAACCCGGCTTGGCCGCCGACGTGCGCAAGCCGTACCGGAAGCTCGCCCGCGCGGTCGCCGCCCTGCCGCCGAATCCGCCGGACGACGACCTGCACGCGCTGCGCATCCACGGCAAGAAACTGCGCTACACCGCCGAATTGGCCCGATCGGCGGCGAAGAAGAAGCAGGCCGAAAAGCTGTCGGAGCTCATCAAGGCGACCCGCAAATTCCAGACCGTCCTGGGTGATCACCAGGACGCGGTTTACGCCGCGGAGAAGGTGCGCGGCGCGCTGGCCAACGCGGACGCGGAGATCGGGTTTGTCGCTGGCCGGATCGTCGAACACGAACTAGCCAAGCGCGCCCGAGCCCGAGCCGCATGGCTCGATGTGTGGCACCGCATCGAAAAAGCCGAGCACGCGGTCATTTAACCGACCACACATACCCGTCCGGCCGCACCAGCACCCGCTTCCCCGGCACCCCTTCATAAGCCGCGTAAGCATGCCCGCCCGCGTCAACGAATTCCCCCGTCGATCCCTGCGGCAAAATCCGATAAGCCGGATGCTCCGTCCCGAGCGGACCCTCGCCGAACACGAGTTCTGTCGCATGTGGACCCCGGAACAACTCGAACAGCCGCACCCCCTTGCCATTCCCGTCGACAAGCGGCGCGTCCGGCGCCCGATCCCCCGGTCGCAACGCACCCGTGCCCACCGGCGACAGCGGTCCGCCCCGGTAAGTCAGGTCGAGCTGCTGCGTCTCCGGTCCGCGTTTGTGCGCGTCCTCGGAACCTTCCTTGTACTTCTCCAGCAACGCACTGCTCACCCCCAGCACCCGCGCCGCGACCGCGCGCCGTTCCGCCTCGTAGCTGTCCAGCAGCGCAGGCGATCCGTCGGCAAGCTTCCAGGCGAGGTTGTACGCGTCCTGCACGCCGGTGTTCAGCCCCTGCCCGCCCGTCGGCGGGTGCACGTGCGCGGCGTCCCCGGCTAGGAACACCCGGCCCTGCCGGAACGCCGCGGCCAGCCGGATGTTCGGCCGCCACACCGTGGACCACGCCAGGTCGAGCAGCCGGATCCCGCCGCCGGACACCCGGTCCAGGTGCGCCTGCAACGCGCTCAGCGAGGCCTCCGCGGCACCGTCGCCGAGCGGGGACGAGAACTGGAAGTGCGGCGTCCCGGCGAGCGGTGTGAACGCGACGCCGGACATCGGCTCGTCCGCCGTCGCGAACCAGTACCCCGAGTCGTGGTCGAGACCCTCCGCCGAGACGTCGCCCAGCAGCAGCCGGATCGACTCGTCGGTGGTCCCCTCGAAGGCGATCCCCAGCGCCTTGCGCACGAAGCTCTTCCCGCCGTCCGCGCCGACCAGGTACTCGACCCGAACTGTCTCCCCGGTCGACAGCTCGGCGGTGACACCCTCGTCGTCCTGCGTGAAGCCGGTCAGCGCGGTGTTCAGCTCCACCCGCACACCGAACTCGGCCAGCCGGTCCCGCAGGATCCCCTCGGTCTGCGACTGGCCGAGGAACCAGGCGTTCGGATACGGCACTGCGGGCGTCGGCTCGACCGGTTCCGCCATCCGCCGCACCATGGCGAACTTCCCGTCGAGGTACACCTTCGCCGGATACGGCGGCGCACCTGCGGCGTGCACCGCGTCCAGCACGCCCAGATCCTCGAAAACCTCCATCGTGCGCGGCTGCAGCCCGTCGCCGCGCGAACCGGCGAAGTACTCCTCCGCCTTGTCCACGATCCGCACGCCGACCCCTCGCCGCGCCAGCTCGATCGCCAGCGTGAGCCCCGTCGGCCCCGCTCCCGCCACCAGCACCGTCATACCCCTCGCCCCTTTCGGTGAATGTTGATTCAGTGAATCTAGGTTCAGAATGCCCGCTGATAGCGTTCCCGTCAAGGGAGGTGCCGGATGACGGCGACGAGCCGCAAGGACAAAGCCGCCGAAACGGAAACGGCGCTGAAGGAAGCGGCCAAGCGCGTGTTCGCGGCCAAGGGCTACCTGAACACGAAGATCACCGACATCACCAAGGAAGCGGGCCGCGCCGCCGGGTCGTTCTACAACCACTTCGCGGGCAAGGAAGAACTGCTGGTCGCCCTGCTGGCCGACCTCGCCGAGGACAGCGACCGGCAGGCCGCGGGCGAGGACCATCTGTCCGATTTCAGCGATCCCGCAGCGGTCCGCTGGCACGTGCGGCAGTACTGGGACTTCTACCGCGCCAACGCGCCCACGATGCTCGCGCTTCGTCAGGCGGCGATGGTGAACGACGACTTCGCCGCCGTGTATGCGAACTTCGGCGCCACGCAGGCCTCAGACGTCGAGAGCCACCTCGAATACGTCACGGCGGCCGGCTTGCGGCTCCCCGCGAACACCCAGCTCACCATCGCGATGATGTATCAGCTGATCGACAACTTCGCGCAGATGTGGCTGCTGACCCCGCCACCGGCGGGCTGGAACCAGCCGTCGGACGAGGAAGCGATCGAGGCGCTGACGCGGTTCGTCTACCGCGGCTTCACCGGCCGCGACTACTGAACCCACGGGCCGGCACACGACGCGGAGGTCCGTGAAGGGCTCCTTGAGGGAATCTGATTCCCTCAAGGAGCCCTTCACGGACACTTGCGGGAGCGGAGAGCTGCACCGGCCGCCTCGTCCCGGCCATACGGTCCCGCTGAGAGCGCCCCAATGTGGCATTGGGTGCATGCGACGCACCCAATGTGGCGTTCGGTGCGTCAGATGCACCCAATGCCACATTGGGGCGCTTTGAGCTGGACGGCAGGCCAGGCGGGAGCGAGGTCGTTAGCCCTGTGCGAGGCGCTCGGCGGCGGCCTCGATGCGCTCGTCCGTCGACGTCAGCGCGACGCGCACATGGTCGCGACCCGCGGGCCCGTAGAAAGTCCCCGGCGCGACCAGAATCCCGCGCCCGGCAAGCCATTCCACCGTGGCCTGCGCGGATTCCCCGCGCGTGGCCCAGAGATACAGCCCAGCCTCGGAATAGGTGATCTCAAACCCGCTGTCCTGCAACGCCTTCCGCAGCACCACGCGACGCGCACGGTAGCGTTCGCGTTGCACGGCAAGGGCTTCGTCGTCGGTGAGCGCGGCCACCATCGCCTGCTGCACCGGACGCGGCACGATCATGCCGGCGTGCTTGCGCACCTCCAGCAACGTCTTCACCAGTTTCGGGTCACCGGCCACGAAACCGGCGCGGTAGCTGGCGAGGTTCGCCGACTTGGACAGCGAATGCACCGCGAGCAGGCCGTCCGTCTGTCCACCGTGGACGGACGGATGCAGCACCGACAGCGGTTCCGCCTCCCAGCCGAGCGAGAGGTAGCACTCGTCGGACACCACGACGGTGCCGCGGTCGCGCGCCCATTCGACCACCTTGCGCAGGTGGTCGACGCCGAGCACGCGGCCGGTCGGGTTCGACGGCGAGTTCAGCCAGATCATCGCCGGGCGGCGCGGGCCGAGCTGGGTCAGCCCGTCCGCGCGCACCACCTCGGCGCCCGCGAGCAGCGCGCCGACCTCGTACGTCGGATACGCCAGCTCCGGGATGACCACCACGTCGCCCGGCCCGAAGCCGAGCAGCCGCGGCAGCCAGGCCACGGCCTCTTTCGAACCGATCGTCGGCAGCACGGCGTCCGGTTCGACGCCGGTGATCCCGTACCGCCGCCGCAACGCCGTGACGGCCGCTTCGCGCAGCTCAGGCGTGCCGTGCGTGGTCGGGTAGCCGGGGATCTCCGACACCGACGCGAGCGCGGCGCGGATCGAGTCCGGCACCGGGTCGACGGGCGTGCCGACGGAGAGGTCGACGATGCCCCCGGGATGCGCCTGCGCGCGGGCCTTGACCTCGGCGAGCGAATCCCAGGGGAAGTCGGGCAGCCGGGTCATTCGCCCTGCGGGGGCAGAGCCTTGATGAACCCCGGGTCGTGCGCGGTCTTGCCGACCTTGGAGGCACCGCCGGGCGAGCCGAGCTCGTTGAAGAAGTCGACGTTCGCCTTGGTGTAGTCGGACCAGTTGTCCGGGACGTCGTCCTCGTAGTAGATGGCCTCGACCGGGCAGACCGGCTCGCAGGCGCCGCAGTCGACGCACTCGTCCGGGTGGATGTACAACATCCGCTCGCCCTCGTAGATGCAGTCCACGGGGCACTCGTCGATACACGCCTTGTCGAGCACGTCGACGCAGGGCTCGGCGATCACGTAGGTCACTGCGTACTCCTGGCTTCTCCTGCTGGGCCGGTCGGTGCGGACATTACGCGCTTCCCTGGCCCCCGGTGGTGGTTAGGCGACCCTTATCCCACCCCTGGAAACGGGGCGGATCCGCGCCGCTCAGCGGTCCCGGCGACGCGGTTTCGGCGCGTTCCGGGCATCGCCGGTAATCGTGAACGCGGGGCCGGCGGGCTTGCCGTCCTCGCGTTTTTCTTCGAGAGTCCGCTTGAAGCCATCGGCGATCTCGTCGACAAGCTCGTCGTTGTGCCGGTCGTCCTTGCGCGCGTAGCTCATGGGGTTCTCCTGCGGAACGGGACAGCTCTCTCCGTCACAATCTAACCGTGAACTCCCGGGAAAAGCTCGAAATCGTGTGCGCGAAAGCATGGCCGGCGGTGGTCGAGGAGCCGCTCGGACAATGGACTTTGCGCTGGGCGGACGGCTTCACCGGGCGCGCGAACAGCACACTCGCCGTCGGCGACCCCGGCCGCCCGCTCCCGGACGCGCTCGACGCTGTATGTGACTTCGCCCACGCTCGCGGCATTCCGCCCGCGGTCCAGGTGCTGGAAGACAGCGAGCTGGAGCGCGCGGTGGCCGCGGCGGGCTGGCGCGAGCAGGTCGAACACGCCGCCGGGCACCAGGTGTCGGTACTGACCGGTCCGCTGCCGTCCGGGCCTTCGCGCGGCGCCGAGGTCCTCGACCAGGCGACGCCGGAATGGTGGGACTTGGCCGAGGGCACCACCGAGCCGAGTTCCGCCCAGTGGCACGTCGTGACCACCGGAAAGGTCGGCTACGGCGTCGTGCTGGCCGACGGAATCACCGCGGGAGCGGTGCGCGGCGCGATCGTGGACGACTGGCTGCACGTCTCCCGCCTCGCGGTCGCACCGGCGTTTCGCCGCCGCGGCCTCGCCACGACGGTGCTGCACGCGCTCGCGGACTGGGGCCGCGCGCACGGAGCCGGCAAGTGGGTCCTGCAAGTGGCGGTGGGCAACACCGGCGCACTCGCGTTGTATTCCGCGCTGGGCTGTTCGGAGCACCACAGGTACCGGTACTGGGGCCCGGCGCCGCGGACGTGCGAGGATCGCCAGTCGTGAAGATCGTCGTACTGGTTGGCGGGGTGGGCGGCGCCCGCTTCCTGCTCGGGGTCAAAACCGCACTCGGACTTCCCGCGATCGGCGCGGGCGAGTCCCCGCACGAGATCACGGCGCTGGTCAACACCGGCGACGACGTGTGGATGCACGGCCTGCGCATCTGCCCGGATCTCGACACCTGCATGTACACCCTCGGCGGCGGCATCGACTCCGAACGCGGCTGGGGCCACGCGGGCGAGACCTGGACGGTCAAGGAGGAACTCGCCGCCTACGGCGCGGAGCCGACCTGGTTCGGGCTCGGCGACAAGGACATCGCGACGCACCTGATCCGGTCGCGGATGCTGCGCGCGGGCTATCCGCTGTCCCAGGTCACCGAGGCGCTGTGCGACCGCTGGCAGCCCGGCGTGCGGCTGCTGCCGATGTCGGACGACCGGGTCGAGACGCACGTCGTGATCGACGACCCGGAGCAGCCGGACCAGCAGAAGGCCGTGCACTTCCAGGAGTGGTGGGTCCGCTACCGGGCGGGCGTGCCCGCGCATTCGATCGTCGCGGTCGGCAACGACGAGGCCAAGCCCGGCCCCGGTGTGCTGGCCGCGCTGGCCGAGGCGGACGTCGTGCTGTTCGCGCCGTCGAACCCGGTCGTGTCGGTCGGCACGACGCTCGGGGTGCCCGGGGTGCGCGACGCGCTGCGGAAATCCCGCGCGAAGGTCGTCGGGGTGTCGCCGATCATCGGCGGGAAAGCGTTGCGCGGCATGGCCGACGCGTGCCTCACCGCGATCGGCGTGGAGACCTCCGCGGAGGCGGTCGGCCGGCATTACGGTGCGCGAACCGAGGGCGGCGTGCTCGACGGCTGGCTCGTCGCGCCGGAGGATCACGAGGTCACGGTGCCCGGCGTGGACATGCGCGCGGTGCCGCTGCTGATGTCCGATGTGGACGCGACGGCGGACATGGTCCGCGCGGCGCTCGACGTAGCGGGAGTCCCTCTTGACTGACCACGCTTCCCAGAAGATCGAGATCCTGCCGGTCCCGGGATTGCCGGAGTTCCGTCCCGGCGACGACCTGACCGGCGCGATCGTGTCCGCCGCGCCGTGGCTGCGGTCCGGCGACGTGGTCGTGGTGACCAGCAAGGCGTTTTCGAAGATCGAGGGTCGGCTCGTGCGCGTGCCGAGCGATCCCGAGGAGCGCGACGCGGCCCGGCGCAAGCTGGTCGAGGAAGAATCGGTGCGGGTCGTCGCCCGGATCGCGCGCACGCTGATCACCGAGAACCAGTTGGGCATCGTGCAGGCGGCGTCCGGGATCGACGCGTCGAACGTGCGCGGCGACGAAGTGGCGTTGCTGCCCGCGGATCCGGACGCGTCCGCTTTGGCTCTGCGCAACGGCTTGCGGGAACGGCTGGGCGTCGAGGTGGCCGTGGTCGTCACCGACACCATGGGCCGGGCCTGGCGAGTCGGCCAGACGGACGCCGCGATCGGCGCGTCCGGCCTGCGCGTACTGCACGGGTATGCCGGACAGGTCGATTCGCAGGGCAACGAGCTGGCTGTTACGGAAATCGCGGTCGCGGACGAGATCGCCGCCGCCGCGGACCTGGTGAAGGGCAAGCTCGGCGGGCTGCCGGTGGCGGTCGTGCGCGGGCTGCAGATCCACGACGACGGTTCCACCGCGCGCACCCTGATCCGTCCGATCGAAACCGACCTTTTTCGGTTGGGCACCAACGAATCCATCGCACAGGGCCGTCGGGAAGCCGTGCCGCACCGGCGTTCCGTCCGGCAATTCAGCGACGACCCGGTGGATCCCGAGGCGATGCGTCGCGCCGTCGCAGCCGCGCTCACCGCGCCCGCGCCGCACCACACGCACCCCGTCCGCTTCATCTGGCTGCGCGACGAAGGTCTGCGCCGCAAACTCCTCGACGCGATGCGCTCGTCCTGGGAAGCCGACCTGACCAGCGACGGTTTCACGCCCGAACAGATCGCGAAACGCCTGTCCCGCGGCGATATTCTCTACCGCGCACCGGAACTCGTGATCCCGTTCCTGCTGCCCGAAGGCGCGCACACTTACCGCGACGACCGGCGAAACCGGCACGAGCGCACCATGTTCACCGTCGCCGCCGGCGCCGCCGTGCAGGGTCTGCTGGTCGCACTGGCCGCCGAAGACCTCGGCTCGTGCTGGATCGGCTCGACCATCTTCGCCGCCGACCTGGTCCGGTCCACTTTGGACCTCGACGACCAGTGGCACCCGCTCGGCGCGGTCGCCATCGGATACCCGGCCGAACCCGCTCCCCCGCGCGGACCGCTCACCACCGGCGATGGGCTGATCGAACGATGACCCTGCACGAATCCGCCGTCGCCGCGCTGACCGAGTGGAAGCCCGGGCCCGCGTCGCAAGAGTCGCTGCGGCAAGCGTTTCTCGGCTTCCTGGCGTCGCGTTCGGACACTTGCCAGCGTTCCTGCGAGGCGGGACACCTGACCGCGTCCGCGGTGGTCCTCGACTCGACCGGCACGCAGGTCCTGCTGACCCTGCACCCGCGCGTCGGCCGCTGGCTGCAACTCGGCGGGCACTGCGAACCGTCCGACGCGTCGCTGTCCGAAGCCGCCCTGCGCGAGGCGACCGAGGAATCCGGCATGAGCGGCCTGGTGATCGGGGAAACGCCGGTGCACCTGGACGTCCACCCGATCACCTGCTCGCTCGGCGTCCCCACTCGGCATTTCGACGTCCGGTACGCCGTGCACGCACCTCCCGGCGCGGAACCCGTGCGCAGCGAGGAATCCGACGACCTGCGCTGGTGGCCGGTCGACGCGCTGCCCGCGGGTTCGGAAGATCTGGCCGAACTGATCGCGGCGGCCCGTTAACCTGGGCGCATGGACCTGGCGCGACCCCACCTGCACCCGGGCGACACCGGCGTCGCGATCAGCGGATGGGTGGTGCTGATCGGCTTCGCGGTGGCGTTCGCGCTGCTGGCGCTGGGCATTGTGGTGAGCATCCGGAGGAAACGGCGGCAACGATGAGCATCAGCTACGACCCGGCTTCGCCCGTTCCGCCGTTCGAACAGGTCCGGACCTCGCTGGCGAACCAGATCAACGACGGCACTCTCGCGGTCGGCACGAAACTCCCGACGGTGCGCGGACTGGCCGCGGACCTGGGCATCGCGCCGAACACCGTGGCGCGCGCGTACCGCGAACTCGAGGAAGCCGGACTGCTGGAAACCCGAGGCAGAGCAGGCACTTTCGTCGGCGCGACGGGCGACGAAACGCTGTCCCGCGCCCAGGCAGCCGCGGCCACGTACGCCGAGGTCATCCGCGGGCTGGGCTTGTCGGCCGAACAAGGCGTGGCGATCGCGGCGGCTGCCCTGCGCTGAGCGCGGCGAGGAATTAGCATCGGGTTTTGCCCGTGCCCGACCCGATTGGGAAGCCCATGCTGAACCTCGTCCTGCCGGGCGCGCTGATCCTGCTGCTGGTGGTCGTACTGGTCCTGAAATTCACGGTGGGACGGCCTAAGCAGCCTCCGCAGCAGCCCGGGCAGCAGTACCCTCCGCAGCAGCCCCCGCAGGACTGATCCATTCCGGTGCGCGAACCCAACTGAGCGGCCTACGATGGACCCTCGCCCAGGGGAGGATCTTCATCATGGCTGTGCAGCCTTGGCACCTCATCATCTTGATGCTGCTGGCTGGAGTGGTGGCCGTGATCGTGGTGACGGTGCGAGCCTCGTCCCGGCGGAAGCAAGGCCCGCCGCCGGGCTACTTCCCGCCGCAGCAGGGCTATCCGCCGCCCGGCCAGCACGGCTACCCCGCGCCCGGCCCGCAGCAGCCCGGCTATCCCGCGCAGAACTACCCCGGCCAGCCCGGCTACCCGCCGCCCGGCCCGCAGTACCCGAACGCCCCGCAACCGCCCCAGCCCGGTGCCCAATACCCGCCGCAGGGACCCGGTCAGCAGCCAGGCCCGTACCCGCCGCGCTGACCTGCATCGCCCAGCAACCTCGGCGGCCGAGACCTCAGCGCTGGCTCGCCTCGCCCGGTAGCCCCACAGCCGGAACCTCAACCTCCGCACCCATCGCGCCGAGCTACATCGCCCGGTAATCCCGCAGCTCAATCCGCGGCCCGAACCTCGGCTTCCGAGCCCCAGCCGCCCCTAAATACCGGATCGCGCGTTGCCGTTGCGGCGCGTACGGCGCGAGCACCCGCGCCATCTCCTCGTCGTCGATCTTCCGCCCGAGCAGCGTGTGCCCGACCATCGCCGGGATGTTGTAGTCGCCGAAGCTGACCGCGTCCGGGTCGCCCCACGCGCGCTGGGCGATCTCCGCCGCCGTCCACACGCCGATGCCGCGCACCTTCCGCAGCCACGCCCGACCCTCGACCCCGCGCAGCCGCACCGCTTCCTCCAGTCGCGGGGCCACCCGGGCCGCCTCGATCAAGGCCGTGCGGCGCTTCAGGTCCACGCCGATCTTGTGCCAGTTCCAGTCCACAATGGACCGAATGGCGACCGGATCCGGCGGCACCCGCAGGGAATCCGGACCCGGTCCGGGTGCGCGCGTACCGAACCACCGGCACAGCTCCGCCCACGACCGGATCGCTTCCTTGCCGCTCACCTTCTGTTCGAGGATCGCCAGCACCAGCGCGTCCCACACCCGCCCGGTCGACCCGAGCCGCAAGCCGGGCGCGTTGCGGCGGCCTTCGGCGATCACGTCGTGGTGCGCGACGAATCCGGTGTCGTCATCGTCCGCGCCGAGCAGCGCGGGTACGCCCTCGAGCAGGAAATCCGCGCCGTCGCCCCAGGCTTCGGCCTCGACGACCCCGTCCGGCCGGTGCAGCAGCGCGAGCGTTCCCTTGCCGCCGGGCGTGTTCGCGGCCAGCCACCAGACGCCGCGGTCGCGCCGGAAGTTCAGCGACCCGCGCCCACGGCTCAGCGGACCCAGCACCTGCGCCAGATCCACCGGAAACCCCGGACGCCACTCCATCACGCGTCGCTCGAAAACCGGATGCCGCCGTCCGGCACCGAAACGCCGGGCCAGATCCGCACGCCAGCAAGCAATTCGCAGCCGGCCCCCACCGACGCGCCGTCGCCGAGCACCACACCGCGCAGCACCGCGCCCTCGCCGACCTGAGCTCCGCGGCCCAGCACCGAATTCTCCACAACCGCGTCCGGACCGATCACCGCGTCGTCGAACACGACCGAGCCGGACACCGTCGCGCCCTTTCCGACAATGGCCCGCGCACCGATCGTCGTGCCGTCGGTGAGCTTCGCTCCGGTGAAGACGGAAGCCGCGTCCAGCACCAGAAAATCGCCGGTCGGCCCGGCCAGCGCCGACGTAGGCGCGACGCCGCGAACCAGATCGGCACTGCCGCGCACAAAAGCTTCCGGGGTGCCGACGTCGAGCCAGTACGAAGAGTCGACAAATCCGTGCAGATGCGCGCCGTTCTCGAGAAGCCCGGGGAACGTCTCGCGCTCGACCGACACCCGCCGCCCCGTCGGAATGGTCTCGATCACCGGACGGCGGAAGACGTAGCAGCCGGCGTTGATCTGGTCCGTCGGCGGGTTCGGCGTCTTCTCCAGGAAGGCGGTGACGCGGCCGTCGGAATCAGTCGGCACCGAGCCGAACCGGCTCGGGTCGGGGACGCGCTGAAGATGCAGGGTGACGTCCGCGCCGGAGTCGAGGTGGGTGCGCAGCTGAGCGTGCAGATCGGCTCCGGAGAGGATGTCTCCGTTGAAGACGATCGCGTGGTCGGCGCGCAGCCGGTCGTAGACGTTGCGGATGGCGCCGCCGGTGTCGAGCGGCTCGTCCTCCACCACGTACTCGAGTTCCAGGCCGTGCGCGGACCCGTCGCCGAAGTACTCCTCGAACACCTCGGCCCGGTACGACGTGCCGAGCACCACGTGCCGGATTCCGGCCGCGCGGATGCGGGAGAACAGGTGGCTCAGGTACGGCGTGCCCGCCGTCGGCAGCATCGGCTTCGGCGCGGACAGCGTGAGCGGGCGCAGCCGCGTGCCCTGGCCGCCGACCAGTACGACGGCGTCGACCTCGACCTCGGACGTCACAAAAATCTCCTTTGTATCACGCACCGCTGAGCGACAAGCCGCGGGAAACGTGGGCGGCGCGGGCCCCGAGGGCCTACCCTAGACAGGAAACAGGCGGGCCTTTCCCCAGAGGCCCCGGGTCAGTCGGGAGGCCGAGGGGAATGGACCCCCGCGATCGCGCGGACGCTTTGCTCGCACGCGCACGATCCCGCGGCGCCTTCGTGGTGACGCCGGACAACATGACGTCTCCGATGGATTCCTCCAGCACCCAGCAGATCTCCAGAGCGGTGGTCTCCGGGCTGGACCCCGACACCACGACGCAATTGCCCGCGTCGCTGATCGAAGAGAACGACCATCCGCTGGCAGGCGGCTCGCGAACCCAGCCGTCGCCGCATCCGCTGGCCCAGCCGACGCCGACGCGGCCGCTCGAGATCCCGGGCCCGCAGAACACCCTGCCGCAGCCGACGGTGCCGAGCCCGGCCGGTCCGCAGACGACGACGCCGCTGGTCCCGCGCCCGCAGGCGAAGCCGGTGGCGAGCCCGCTGAAGGAACCGGCCGAGGAGGAAATGACCGGCCTGGTCCCGACGGTCAAGCAGAACAGCGGCCGGTCCAATCTGTCCCGGCGGCTCGACGGGCTGTGATCCTCGCGGGGTCTCCCCCGGCCCGGGTTGCCCGGATTGCCCAGGGAGACTTCCCGTGCGGGAGGTCGCGTCTCCCGCGAGCGATCTTTACGACCGCAAAGTGTTGCGGCTGCTGAGCATCCGGACGCCCGCGGAGGCACGCCGGTTGCCCCTGCTGTCCTTTGCGGACCGCCGCCGCTGTTGTCCGGGGGTCGGGTTTGCTGTGCGTGAGGGGAACCCTGAGGGAATCAGAGTCAATGAGGGTTCCCCTCACGAACCTACGGACTCGGGCGGCCCCGGGTGCCAGTCCCGGCGTCGCGGACCGTCAGCCCTTGCGGGTCTCCAGCTTCACGCGCAACGCTAGCCCGAGCTTCACCGCCGCCAGCACCGGCTTCCACAGCAGCCCCTGGTGCCGGTCGGCGAGGTAGCGGTAGGCGCTCGAGTGGTGGGCGCGCAGCATCTTCGCCGACGCGCGCGCCGTCGAGTGGCCGCCGATGTGCATCACGCTCGACGACGGGGCGTAGACGTTCTGCCAGCCCGCCTTCGCGAGCCGGTCGCCGAGGTCGACGTCCTCGAAGTACATGAAGTAGCGGGTGTCGAAGCCGCCGACGGAGTCGAACGCCTCGCGCCGGAAAAGCTGGCAGGAGCCGGACAGCCAGCCGGACGTGCGCTCGGTCGGCGCGGCGTTCTCCTGGCGGTATTCGCGGGTCCACGGGTTGCCCGGCCAGACCTTGCTGAACACCGCGTGCCCGATCCCGCGGCCGAACGACGGCAGCAGCCGCGCGGACGGGTAGACGGTCCCGTCGAGGTCGTGGATCAGCGGCCCGAACGCAGCCCCGCGCGGCCAGCGGCCGGCGACCTCGAGGAGCGCGTCGAGCGAGCCCGGCTCCCATTCGAGGTCCGGGTTGACCACGACGACCCAGCCGTAGCTGTCGTCGAGCGCCGCGACGCCGCGGTTGGCGGCGGTCCCGTAGCCGACGTTCTCGCCGATGCTGACGAGCGTCACGTTCTCGCGTTCGGCGGCCTTTTCCGGAGCGCCGTCGGTGGACGCGTTGTCGGCGACGACGACGTGGACGTCGCGGTCAGTCGCCTTGTCGAGCGTGTCGAGGAACTTCTCGAGCGTTTCGCCAGGGAAGTAGGTCACGGTCACGACGCCGACGCGGTCACCATACGTGCGCTGCTCAGTCACCGCGCCATTGTCCACTGCTCACGGACGGCTACGTCAGCCCACCGACCCGGTCACCCGCAGTCACTTCCGCTTACGCTTTCAGCTCGGCCAGTTCGTCGTCGATCAGCAGGGCCGGGTCGAACTTCATCCCGGTGAAGTGGCCGGCCAGTTCGAGCGACAGCACGCCGTGCAAGCGGGTCCAGAAGGACAGCGCGCGCCGCACCGCGCCGGTGCCGACGGTGTCGCTGTCCACCCACTCGCGATGCGTTTCCAGGTGCACGTGGAACGTCGTCGCCGACTCCGGTTCGCCCAGGGCCGAGTTCGCCTTGATCAGGACTTCCATGACCTCGTTGGAGATCGCCGTCGTGTCCGGCGGCGCGTGGTAGCCGGGCACCGGAGTGCCGTAGATGAGGAAGTACCGCTGCGGATCGGCCTTGGCCCAGTCGCGGATGACGTGGGCGAGGGCCAGCAGGTCCGCCCCGGAATCCGCCGCCGCCCGGACGGTGTCGGCGAGGCTCCGGAACGCGTCCCGGATCAACGCGGTGATCAGCTCGTCCCGGCCGCGGTAGTACCGGTACAGCGCGGGCACGGTCATGCTCATCTGCTTGGCGATCGCGGTCAGCGACAACGCCGGCAGCCCCGCCTCGGCGATCTGGTTCCGCGCGTGCTGCTTGATCTCCCCGCGCACCTGCTCGCGGTAGCGCTCCCGCGGTGCCTGTTCGGTCATCGGCCGTTCCCCTTCGCTCATCCCCGCACAGTGTAGTTAAGCCCCTTCACTTCCGCTATTGACGTTCACGATGGCGAGCTTGTACGGTCTTAACCGTAGTTAAGATTATTAACTGACACTAATGGAGTTCACCATGACGAACACTGCACGCCGCCTGCGCGCCGCCCTCCTCGCGCTTCCGATCGCCGCCGGACTGCTGGGCGCCGCGCCCGCGCAAGCCGCCACCACGCACCCGGGTTCCCTGACCTGCCAAGGCAACGGCATCGACCGGACCGCCCAGCTCCACCACCGCGCGGAGACCTTCATCAAGGCCCCGCTGAGCACCGTGTGGCGGCTGCACACCAACGTCGAAAGCTGGCCGCAGTGGCAGAAGCCGGTCACGAGCATGAAGCGCCTCGACCCGGGCAGGCTGCACCCCGGTTCGCGGTTCCGCTGGACCACACCCGCCCCGGCCACGCCGTCGACACCGGCCACGACGCTGGTCATCACGTCGACCGTCCACCAGGTCAAGCCCGGCCAGTGCATCCGCTGGTCCGGACCCGCGATCGGCCAGGGCCTGCGGATCGACAAGGGAACGCACGTCTGGAACTTCGTCCCGGTGCGCGGCGGAGTCGTCGTGCGCACCGAAGAAAGCTGGACCGGGCCGCAAATCGAGGCCGACCCCGCCACCGCGATCAAGTACCTGGCCCCCGGCCTGGACCTCTGGCTCGCCGATTTGAAGGCCGCCGCCGAAGCCCACTGCCACCGCTGACCACCACCCCGCGAAGGAGAATCGTCATGACCGCATCTCGTGCCTCGCTGCCCATCCTGATCACCGCCTGGTCCGTTCCCGCGCTCGTCCTCGGGCAATTCGCGTTGCTCTCCGGTATCCCGCTGATCGCGCTGGTCGTCTCCAGCCTTCGCAATTCCCAGCCGCGCGCCCTGCGCTGGTGGTCCGCCGGACTGGCCGCGGTCTATCTCGGAGTCCTCGCACTCTGGGCGTTAAGTCCGGAAAGCGCGCCCAGTTTGTCTAAATCCATGAATCCGGCGGTCACCGCATTCTTCGTCGCGAGCGGAGTCGCGGTCGCTATCGCACACCACGTCCGCAAAACAGCCAAGGCCGGTTAACCGAAAACTGGTAATCTCGAAAGCACCAGCCATAACGAGGAGGCCGATGAAAACCGTCGCGATCGAGGAGCACTGGACCACCCCCGGCATCGACCGGATGCTGCGCACCGAATCCGGCGATCCGAGCATCGCCCACAACGACCGGGGCGACCTCCCGGAACGCCTGCTCGACATCGGCGACCAGCGCGTCGCGTGGATGGACGAGGCGGGCATCGACGTCCAAGTGCTCTCGATCGCGCCGCCGGGAACTCACGGATGCCCGGCCCCGCAAGGCATCGAACTGAGCCGCGAAGCGAACGATCTCGCCAGCGAGGCCGTCGCGAAGCATCCCGATCGCTTTCGCGCCATGACGACGCTGCCGATGTCCGACCCGGCCGCCGCCCTCGCCGAACTGCAGCGGACGGCGAACGACCCAGCGCACGTCGGCATCATGTCGTACGGCCGCAGCGGCGATCGTCCCCTCGACGATCCCGCGTACGACGAACTGCTCGGCGCGGCCGCCGAGCTTGAGCGGCCGGTTTTCGTCCACCCGCAGATCCCGGTGGAGTCAGTGCGCCGGGCTTCCTACAGCGGGTTCAGCCCTGAACTCGACCTCGGGCTGGCCACCTACGGCCTCGGCTGGCACTACGAGGCCGGGCTCGCCGTCATCCGGCTGATCCTGCGCGGAACGTTCGACCGCCACCCGAACCTGCAGGTCGTCCTCGGCCACTGGGGCGAGGTGGTCCTGTTCGCACTGGACCGCATCGACAGCCTGTCGCACACGGCCACCCATCTCGAACGTCGCGTCGCCGAGTATTTCCGTACCAACATTCACCTGGCGACCAGCGGAATGCTCGTCCCGCGAATGCTGCGCAACGCACTCGAATACACGACCGCCGACCGGATTCTGCTGTCCGGCGATTACCCGTTCCACCGGATGCAAGCCGCGGCCATCACGGAATTCCTGGAGAAATTGCCAAATCAGGAAGACCGGGAAAAGATCGCGCACGCCAACGCGGAAGCCCTTTACGGTCTCCGTTAACGATTGCGCAAATGCTGGTGCCAGGCTTTTCCGTAAGCCTCGCGGTGCCGATCCGCCGTTGTCGTCCACGAGAATTCCTTGGCGCGCCGCTGTGCCGCGGAAGCGAGCACTGAACGACGCGACGGATCGGCCAGCAGTTCCGTCAACGCCGCGGCGACATCGCCCGCGCCGACGCCGCAGTACGCCACCGCGTCCCCGCCGACCTCCGGCAGCGACAGCCGACGAGTGGTCAGTACTGCGGCACCGCAGGCCATGGCCTCGAGAACCGGCAGTCCGAAGCCTTCGCCGAGGCTCGGATAAGCCACAAGTTCCGCGCCGCCAAGGAATCCGGCGAGCGTGCCGAACGGCAGGTACCCCGCGCGAATCACCCGAAGCCGGTGCGGCACCGCGTCCAGCGCGCGCTCCACCTGAGTGTCCCAGCCGGGCTGCCCGGCGAGCACGAGCGCCGGAGCGTCCCGCTGCCCGGCGACCGCGCGGGCGTAACCGCGGATCAGCGCGGGCACGTTTTTCCGCGGTTCGAGCGCCCCGAGGAACGCGATGTACGGCGTCGCGCCCAGCCCGACCGCCTTCCGCGCCGCCGCGATCTCCTCCGGGGACGGCGGATGAAAGCGTTCGCTGTCGACGCCGTGATGGATGATCTCCATCTCGGCCCGCCGCACCGGGCTCACCCGAGCCAGTTCTACCGCTGTCGCGTGACTGGGAACTACGCAGAGTGTTGCCCGGCGCAGCGCCGTGGTGGTCCAAGCGCGGAAGAAACGGGCCTTGACCGACGAGTGCAGGACGGCGTCGGTGAAGAACGTCGCGTCGTGCAGCGTGACCACCGAAGCGGCCCCGCTGGCGAGCGGCATCGTGTAGTGCGGCGAGTGCACGACGTCGGCGGCGAGCCGGCGCACGAGCCGCGGCAGGGTGGCCTGTTCCCAGGTCAGCCGAGCGGTGCGCGTCGAGGTCGCGGGCGATGCGGCGACGATCCGGGAACTGGGCGCGAGCTGGCCGTAGAGCGGCAGGTCGCGCGGCTGGCAGACCACCGTCAGCCGGGCCCCGTCCTGATCGAGCGCGCCGACGAGCGAGTCCACGTATCGGCCGACCCCGCCCCGATCCGCGGGCACCGCGGTCGCGTCGATCAGCACACGGGGATCACCGGTCACGAGTGCAGCGTACGGCGATCACCCACCGCACAGGTCAGGAACCGGCAAACTGCCGCCAACTCCGGTGGCGCCCACCCTCGCCCACCTGCGCTCACCCGTCTGGGTTCACCCGACCGTGTGACCTCGACGGTTCTGTCTGACTGTCCGCTCGGCCGCCGTTGCCGAGCTTCGACAGCTCCGCCGCGTCGCCTCGCGACACCGCTCAGCTCGACCGCCGACACGCCAGCCCACAGCCCAGCTCCACCGCCGCGTCCGACCCGCGTCGCCTCCGCGGCACCCCTCAGCCCGACCGCCGACGCACACGCCCGCAGCCCAGCTCCGCCGCCGCGGCACCTCTCAGCTCGACCGCCGATGGGCAGCCCACACCGCCTCCGCCGCAGCCCGCCACGTGAACGTCCGCGCCCGTTCCCGCCCGTGCTTCGACATCTCCGCCGCCTTGTCCGGCGACAGCAGCACCTCTTTCAGCGCCCGAGCCAGCGCATCGGCGTCCCCGCGCGGCGCCACCAGCCCCGCGCCGCCGGACACCTCCACCAGCGCCGGGACGTCCGTGTGCACCACCGGCACCCCGATCGCCATCGCTTCCAGCAGCGGCAGCCCGAAGCCCTCGGCGAGGCTCGGCATCGCCAGCACGCTCGCGCCGCGCATCGCCGTCGCCAGCTGGGCGTCGGTCACCTTCCCCAGCACCCGCACCGATTTCAGGCCGCGGTCGGCTGCCAGCCGCACCGGGTCGATGCCGCCCCAGCCGGGCTGGCCGGCGAGCACGAGGCCGACGTTGCCGACCTCGTCCGTGCCGTCGAGCTGCGCCACCGCGTCGACCAGCACGTCCATGCCCTTGCGCGGTTCGATCGTCCCGACCGCCAGCACGTACCGCGACGGCAGATCCAGCTGAGCAGCCCCCTCCGGCACGGTCACCCCGTGCGGCACGACCCGCACCGGAACGTCCACGTCCAGCAGCACCGCCAGCTCGTCGGCGACCGCGCGGGTCGGCACGATCAGCCCGGACGACCGCCGCGCGGCCCGCGCGATCATCGACCGGTGCCAGCTGACTCCTCGGGCGGTCAAAGTCTCCGGATGCGTCCACGGCACGGTGTCATGCACAGTGACGGTCAGCGTTCGTCCAGCCGGGGGGCGGGGCGGCGCGAACGGGGTCGGCGCATGCACCGCGTCACCGCCCGGCCACCAGCGCAGGCCCAGCTGCCACAGCGCGACCAGCGCCCTCGGCGGCAGCGGCAGCACGCGCGGTCCTTCGACGCCCTCGATCCGCGCCGCGGAGACGTCCGCGTGCCGCGCGACCACGCTGGACACGGTCCAGCCGGGCGGCGCGGTGCGGGCGAGCGCGGGCAGCAGTTCGGCGGTGTACCGGCCGGTGCCGCCCGGAACGGGGGCGAGCAGTTGCTCGGCGATCACGACCAGTTCGGGCACGCCGCTATTCTCTCCCAGGTGACCAGCGAGGAATCCGGCACCACCGTCGTCGTGGTGACCTGGCGTGGGGCAGACCACCTCGCCGCGTGTCTCGACGCGCTCGCCGCCCAGGACCGTCCACATCGGACACTCGTGGTCGACAACGCCTCAACCGACGGCACCGCAACGATTCTGGCCGCGCACCCCAGCCATCCGGAGGTCCTCCGACTGCGCCGAAACACCGGATACGCCGGTGCGATGGCTCACGCGCTCAGCCGGATCGACACCCCGCGTGTCGCCTGGCTCAACGACGACGCCGCGCCCGAACCGGACTGGCTCGCGGTCCTCGAGGACACCCTCGAGAGCCAACCGCTCGCCGCCGCCGTCACGTCCCGGCTCGAACTGCCCGACGGCAGCACCCAGTCCACCGGCGTCCGCCTCACCGCCGACGGCCACGGCGCCGACCTCACCGCACCCAGCGACGAGGTCTTCGGCTTCTGCGGCGGCGCCGCGCTGCTGCGCACCGAGGCCGTGCGCGAGGTCGGCGGGGTCCCGGCGAGTTTCTTCTGTTACTACGAGGACACCGACACCGCGTGGCGGCTTCGGCTGGCCGGATGGCACGTCGTCGCCGCGCCGAAGGCACGCGTCCAGCACCTGCACGGGGCCAGTACGAACCCCGGTTCACCGCAATTTCACCAGTGGAATGAACGCAACCGTTTGCTCATGCTGTTGCGCTGCGCCCCTACTAAAGTCGCATTCCGCGAACTGGCCCGCTTCGCCGCGATCACCGCTTTGCTGCCGCTGCGCAGACACCGTCCGGACGCGGCGAACTTCGACCCGGCGCTGCGCTTACGCGTACTGGCGGAGATCTTTCTCCGGCTCCCCCGCACCCTGCGGGAACGCGGTCGCGTGAGCCGGATCTCGGCGCTGGGCCGAGGCGCGATCTGGGAAGCCTGGGCTGGCCTTTAAGCTGGGCGGAAATTCGACGGAGGAGCTCGTCTTGGCAGTGGGGGACCCGCAACCGCTCGTCTCGGTGATCGTGGTGAATTACCGCGGCGCCGACGACACCATCACCTGCCTGCGGGCGCTGCGAGCCGACCTGGACTACGCGAATGTCGAACTGATCTGCGTCGACAACGCTTCCGGCGGCGACGACGCGGCCCGCATCCGCGCGGCGGTGCCGGATGTCCAGCTCATCGAGTCGCCGGTCAACACCGGTTTCGCGGGCGGCTGCAACCTCGGCGCGAAGCACGCGAACGGCACCGTCCTCGGCTTCCTCAACAACGACGCGCGCCCCGCTCCGGCGTGGGTCTCCGCGGCCGTCGCCGAACTGCGCGCGCAACCGACCGTCGCGGCGGTGGCGAGCAAGGTCGTCGACTGGGAGGGCACCGGCACCGACTTCGTGGACGCGGGTCTGACCTGGTTCGGCATGGGCTACAAACGCCACGCCGGCAGCCCGCTCGCGGACGTGCCCGAGGCCGAGCACGACGTCGCCAAGGACGTCCTCTTCGGCACCGGCTCGGCGTTGTTCGTGCGCGCCTCGGTCTTCGCCGAACTCGGCGGTTTCGACGAGCGCTTCTTCATGTTCTACGAGGACGTCGACCTGGGCTGGCGCCTCAACCTGCGCGGCTGGCGGGTCCGCTACGTGCCGGAATCGCTCACCTACCACCGCCACCACGGCACCATGTCCGCCGTCGACGCACCGGACACCGGCCGCGAGACCTTCCTGCTGGAACGCAACGCACTGGCCGCGCTGTACAAAAACCTCTCCGACGAATCCCTCGCCCGCGCCCTGCCCGCCGCACTCGCACTGGCCGTCCGCCGAGCGACCGCACGCGGCGGCATCGACCCGGAGCAGCTGAACCTCGAGAAGGGCGTCGGCCCAGTCGACACCTCGGACATCTCGGTCCCGCGCACCACGCTCGCCGGAGTGCTGGCCGTGGACCGATTCGTCGAGATGATGCCTTCGCTGGCCGAGTCGCGGACGATTGAGCAAACCGCCCGCGTACGCACCGACGCCGACTTGCTTCCGTTGCTGCGCAAGGCACTTGAGCCCGCCTACCCGCTGCCGGACTACCTGCGCGCGCACGAGATTCTGGTCGAAGCGTTCGGCATCAAGGACGTCTTCGGCCAGCGCCGCAAGATCCTCGTCCTGACCGGCGATTCCATTACCGAGCGAATGGCCGGCCCCGCGATCCGGGCGTGGAACATCGCCTCGACGCTGTCGGCCGAGCACGACGTGCACCTCATGACCACCAACCCGCTGGTCTCGCCTCCGCCCGCGGCATTCCAGGTCAGCTCGGGCAAACACCGCGATCTCGACGGCCCCATCGAATGGGCGGATGTCGTGATCTTGCAGGGCCACGTACTGGAACTGGCCCCGTCGCTGAAGAAGCAGCACGAGAACAAAATCGTGGTCGCTGACGTCTACGACCCGATGCACCTGGAGTTGCTGGAACAGGGCAAGGACGCCCCGGACGACCAGCGCGCTCTCGACCTCGCCGGCGTCACCCGAGTCCTGGACGCCCAACTCGAACGCGCCGATTTCTTCCTCTGCGCTTCCGAACGCCAGCGACACTTCTGGCTAGGCCACCTAGCCGCACTCGGCCGTCTGTCCCCGCGCCTCTACGACGCCGACCCGACGACTCAGTCGCTGCTGGCCGTCGTCCCCTTCGGCCTCTCCCCCCAAGCCCCGACGCGCACTGGTCCGGGCTTGCGTTCCTCTCTTGGCATCGGCGAATCCGACCGCGTAGTCCTGTGGGCAGGCGGCGTCTACAGCTGGTTCGACCCGCTGACCCTGATCCGCGCCTTCGACCTGCTCCGCCACCGCCGCGACGACGCCCGTCTCGTGTTCCTCGGCATGAAGCACCCGAACCCCGAAGTCGCCGAAATGGACATCGGCGCCCGTACGGTGCGGCTTGCGGATTCCCTGGGCCTTACGGACAAGAACGTCTTCTTCAACGAACAATGGGTCCCGTATTCGGACCGACAGAACTGGCTTCTCGACTCCGACTGCGGCGTCACCACGCATTACGAACACGTCGAGACCACTTTCGCTTTCCGCACCCGGGTTCTGGATTACCTGTGGGCCGGTTTGCCCATCGTGACGACAGACGGCGATGCCTTCGCCGACCTCGTCCGCGCGGAGAACCTCGGCGTCGTAGTCCCCGCCGAAGACGCCGGTGCCTTGGCAGACGCGTTAGAGAAATCCTTGTACGACCGAGAATTCGCCGACGCCTGCGTCGAACGAATCCGAGTGGTCGCCCAGCGGTACGCCTGGCCGGAGGCGCTGAAACCGCTGGTGGAATTCTGCCGGAACCCGCGCCCAGCCGCCGACCGGCTGCCCGGCGGTGCGGACCTGACGGTCAGCGACCCAGTGCGCGGAGCCGCGCTGGTACGGCGAGATTTGGCCCTGGTCAAGGAATATCTCGCCGCTGGCGGACCAGGCGAGTTGGCAAAGCGAGCAGCGGGACGAGTCACGAAGGTGGCACGGGAACGGTTGCGCCGTGGCTGACCGTCCGCTGCGCGTCCTGCTAGACGGCACCCCTCTGCTCGGTTCCCGGACCGGGATTGGCCGGTACACGGCCGCACTGAGCGAAGAACTCGCTTCGATGTCCGAAGTGGACCTTCGCGCCGTCGCTTTCACTTTGCGGGGCTGGCGGAAATTGCGGCACGTTTTGCCGCATGGGGTTCAGGCTCGGGGAATGCCGGTCTCTGCCCGCCTTTTGCGAGCCACCTGGTTACGCACCCAGCTGCCCCCAGTGGAACTGTTCGCCGGCCCCACCGATGTCGTCCATGGCACGAATTTCGTCCTCCCCGGCCGCCTC
Organism: Amycolatopsis halotolerans; assembly: GCF_042647905.1. Taxonomy (NCBI): domain Bacteria; kingdom Bacillati; phylum Actinomycetota; class Actinomycetes; order Pseudonocardiales; family Pseudonocardiaceae; genus Amycolatopsis; species Amycolatopsis halotolerans. The sequence continues at coordinate 10,299 of NZ_JBHRWI010000063.1, read as the reverse complement.
CGTGCCGCTGGAGTTCTGACCATTCACGACCTGGCTTTCATCGACGCCCCTCAGGAACTGGCCCACTCCGACCGAACCCTGCCCGAACTGGTCCGGCGTGGCGCACATCGAGCGAATGTCATCTGCACGCCGACCGAGGCTGTTGCGGACGCGGTCGCCGAGAAGCTGGACGTTGACCGGTCGAAGATCATCGCCACCCCGCTGGGCGTGAATCCGGCTTGGTTCACCGCTCGACCGCCGGATGACGGGGTGCGAGCGAAGCTGCGGCTACCGGAGAAGTACCTGCTGTTCGCCGGTGCCGCCGGACCGCGCAAGGGCCTGGACTGGCTGGCCGCCGCTCATGCCGCCGCACCGGATTTGCCGCCGCTGGTTTTCGCTGGCCCTGGACCGTTTCCGAGGCTGCCGAGGTCTGGACAGACTGGGTATCTGTCCGATGTGGACCTTCGGACTGTGGTGGCTGGTGCTGCCGCCCTTGTGCTTCCTTCGCGGGATGAAGGCTTCGGTTTGCCTGTCTTGGAAGCGATGGCCTCGGATGTTCCCGTCGTTTGCACGGACATTCCCGCTCTGCGCGAGGTCGCGGGAGACTGCGCCACCTTGGTCCCGTATGACGACGTTGACGGCCTCGCGGAGGCCCTGCGCCAAGCTGTAACCGACCCTCACGGTCTCGCGACGTCTACCGCCCGCAGAACTCATGCGGCCAGCTTCACCTGGCACAACACCGCGCTACGCACCCTGGACGCATATCGCCAGGCGACCGAGGCGTAACGCCGCATAAAACCGCTGCCGGCGAAGCCGGAAAAGAACCTCCAAGACAAAGGCACCCCGAGCCGTAATTGTGCTGACGGTCTGGGGGTGCTTGTCAAGGCGGGAAAGATGCCTTGACAAGCACCCCCAGACCGCAGGGCGGCTTCGTATCGGGGAGCAGGGAGGGGGCTGGCGCTTTGTCTTCTTAAGCGTGGATGTAGCTGTTTAAAGCTGCGCGCCAATCCCTCAAAGGAGTTAGTCCGGCGTCTCGCCAGGAAGCGTTGGAGAGCAAAGAGTAGGCGGGGCGGGCGGCGGGGCGGGGAAACTCTTCGGTCGTGCAGGGGGTGACCCGAGCAGGATCGGCCCCGATCTCCTCGAAGATCGCTCGGGCAAATCCGTACCAGGAAGTCTCGCCGCCACCAGTGCAATGAAGGACGTTCCCCGCAGGTCCCCGCCCAGCGGCAACCACTCCGGCGAGCTCCCACAAACCCCGGGCAAGATCAGCCGACCAGGTGGGGGCCCCTACCTGATCGTTCACCACCGACAATTGATCCCGTTCGGACTCCAGCCTTCGCATCGTCTCTACGAAATTGGCCCCGGTCTTCCCGTAAACCCAGCTAGTCCGCACCACCCAGGCCGAAGCCCCCGAACCAAGAACCGCGTCCTCCCCAGCGGCCTTAGTCCGTCCGTAAGCATTCTGCGGCCCCAACGCGTCATCAACCTCATAAGGCCGATTCCCGTCCCCAGGAAAAACATAATCCGTGGAGACGTGAATCAACGGCACCCGCCGTGAAGTACACGCCGCAGCCAGCACCCGAGGCCCGTCGACGTTCACCGCGAACGCCCGGGCCTCGTCCGACTCCGCGGCATCGACCGCCGTATACGCGGCAGCATTGATCACCACTGGCACTGCTCCGGCAGCCGCGGCCCGCTCGGCCAGTTCGCCCACCGCGGCGATCACCTGGCCGGTAGCCGTGACATCCAGCTCCGCCGACGAAGGCGCGATCACTTCCGTTTCCGGGCCCGCGGTGTTCACCAGGTCCCGGCCTAGCTGACCGGAACCGCCGGGCACGAGCACTGCCAGCCGCACCGGCGTACCTCCTACTGCGACAAGGGTTTCAGGACGTGCCGAGCGCGGCGCGGGCCTTCAGCGGCTCCCACCACGACCGGTTGTCGGCATACCAGCGCACCGTCTCCGCCAAACCGTCCTCGAACGACACCCGCGGAGCGTAACCGAGTTCGCCGCTGATCTTCGCGATGTCGACCGAGTACCGCCGGTCGTGGCCCTTGCGGTCGGCCACCGGTTCGACCATTTCCCAGCCGACGCCGGTCGCCGCGAGCAGGCGTTCGGTCAGTTCCCGGTTGGTCAGCTCCGTGCCGCCGCCGATGTTGTAGATCTCGCCCGGGCGACCGCCGTCGGCGACCAGCTGGATTCCGTGACAGTGGTCGTCCACGTGCAGCCAGTCGCGGATGTTCAGACCATCGCCGTACAGCGGGACCTTCTTGCCGTCCAGCAGGTTCGTCGCGAAGAGCGGGATGACCTTTTCCGGGAACTGGTACGGGCCGTAGTTGTTCGAGCACCGCGTGACGCACACCGGGAACCCGTGCGTGCGGAAGTACGAGCGCGCGATCAGATCCGACGAAGCCTTCGAGGCCGAGTACGGCGAATTCGGCTCCAGCACGTGGTCTTCCGACCACGAACCGTCCTGGATGGACCCGTACACCTCGTCCGTCGAGACGTGCACGAACTTCCCGACCTGCGCCTCGAGCGCGGCCTGCAGCAACGTCTGCGTGCCGAGCACGTTGGTGAGCACGAAGTCCGCCGAACCGAGGATCGAGCGGTCCACATGGGACTCCGCGGCGAAGTGGACGACCAGGTCGACGCCGCGCATCAGCTCGGCGACCTGTGCGGTGTCGCAGATGTCGCCGCGCACGAAGCGCAGCCGCGCGCTGTCGGCGACCGGGGCGAGATTCGCCTCGCTGCCCGCGTAAGTGAGTTTGTCGAGCACTACGACCTCGGCGTCGGCCAGCGTCGGATACGCCCCCGACAGCACCTGCCGTACGTAGTGCGAACCGATGAACCCGGCACCGCCGGTGACCAGGACCCGCATCCTCATCCACCCTTCCGCCCGACCGGGCACTCTCGCCACCAGCCTACGGGTGGCTCACTCGAGAGTCGGTAGAGTCGGGCAAAGCGCGAAAAGCGCGGGCATCCTGGGGAGGAACAGTGGCCGAATGGCCGGGGACACCGCTGCCGGTGCACCGCGGTCGCGGCGTGGTCGTCGTGCTGCGGCGAAGCGGGAAGATCCTGATGTCCGTCGTGTCCGTGGTCGTGCTCGCGCTGACCTGGTACGGCTGGCAGTTCATCGGCGACCCGCAGTCCGGTTTCTCCACCACGGCGATCTTCGGCGAACAGCAGCCGCACGCGAAACCGCTCGACGGCGCTATTGACATCCTCCTGGTCGGCCAGGACAGCCGCACCGACGCGCAGGGCAACCCGCTGCCCCGCGAGGTGCTCGACATGCTGCACGCCGGCGAGTCCGACGGCGAAAAGCAGACCGACACGATGATTCTCGTGCACATCCCGCAGAACGGGGAGCACGCGATCGCCATCTCCTTCCCGCGCGACTCCTACGTCGAGATCACCGGCGGCTTCGGCAAGCACAAGCTAAACAGCGCGTACGTCTACGCCTACAACGACACCGCCAAGACGCTGCAGGCCAAGGGCAACGCCGACCTCAAAGACGTCGACGAGAAAGCCAAGCTCGCCGGACGCAAGAACCTCGTCGCGACGCTCGAGAAGTTCATCGGCAAACCGGGCATGATCGACCGCTACGCCGAGGTCAACCTGGCCAGCTTCTACGAGGTCACGAAGGCCATCGGCGGCGTGCAGGTGTGCCTCAAGAACCCGGTGAAGGAAAAGAAGTCGGGCGTCGACCTGCCCGCCGGGAAGCAGACCATCGAGGGTGTGCAGGCGCTCGCGTTCGTCCGGCAGCGCTACGGCCTGCAGAACGGCGACCTCGACCGGATCGGGCGCCAGCAGGCGTTCCTGTCCGGGCTGGCGACCAAGGTGCTCTCGTCCGACGTGCTGGCCAACCCGGTGCGGATCGCGCAGCTCATCGAGGCGGTGAAGAAATCCGTGGTGCTGTCCGCGGGCTGGGACCTCTCCGAGTTCGTCGAGCAGATGCGCGGGCTGACCGGCGGCAACGTCGAGTTCCACACCATCCCCACCGAGGGCAACGCGGTGCTGGGCGGCGCGGACGTGCTGCGCGTCGACCCGGCGAAGGTCCGCGCCGAGATCAACCGGCTGACCTCCGACGGCAGCGCACCGGAACCCAGCAACGCGCCGCTGCCCGGGGCCGAAAAGGTCACCGTCGAACTGTTCGACGGGTCCGGTTCGAGTGCCGCCGATCAGGTGCAGAGTCTGTTGCAGGGCAAGGGTTTCCAGCTCGGCACGAGCACGAAGCTGTCCACCCGCGCGACCACCGTGCTGCGCTACCACCCGTCCGATGAGGCCGCCGCCGATCTCGTCCGCCAAACCCTCGGCAGCAACGCACAGGCCGAACCGGACGCCGACGTCGCCGCCGGGCACGTCCGGGTGATCCTCGGCAAGGACGCACGCGACACGGCCGGAGCGCCGGCCTCGACGTCCTCGGCCCCGCCTGCCGCACCGCCCTCGTCGCCCCCGTCCGGACCGCCTTCGTCCGGACCCTCGAACTCACCCGCACCGCTCATCACGGCGGGCGATGTCCCCTGCGTCAACTAGAGTCGAGCACCCAGCGTGCCGGCGCGCCGCAGGCCGTACGCTGGTGAACGGGGAGGTAACCGGGGTGAGCGAAAACCAGGACAAACCGGACCGGACGGCGGATTCCGCCGACAGTCCAGCGGTTTCCGACGCCTCGGACCACGGATCCGACGGAACGACGGAGCCGAAGCATGCTGCCGCTGAGCCCGTAGCCGAAGAGGTGACCGAGGACACCGCGGCCGCGGAAACCGAGCCGGTTACCGAGGGTGTCGCCAGCGCCGAGGGTGCCAGCAGCACTGAAGCCGCCGCCAGCTCCGAAGGCGCCGCTGCCGAAGGTGCCGCCGCGGCAGAGGAAGCCGCTCCTGAGTGGAAGCCCTCCCCGCACCCGCGCGTCGAACTCCCCCAGCCGTCGAGCCCCGCTCCGCCGCCGGAGACTCAGCGCCGCACGGGCCGGGCCACCCGGATCACGCGCCGCGTCGCGATCGGCCTGGTCTCCCTGCTCGCGCTGAGCGGCACGGGTTACGCGTACGTCACCAAGGACAAGCTGCAGGACAACGTCGCGACCGCCGACGTCCTCACCCCGCGCGCCGGCGAACCCCCGGCCCCGCCCGCCGACGACGGCGGCACCGACATCCTGCTCGTCGGCAGCGACGCGCGCACCGACCAGCAGGGCAATCCGCTCCCGCTGAGCATGCTGAAGTCGCTGCGCACCGAGGACAAAGCCGGGATCAACACCGACACCATCATCCTGCTGCGGATCCCGAAGAACGGCGGCAAGGCGTCCGCCGTGTCCATCCCGCGCGACAGCTGGGTCGACGTTCCGGGCCGGGGCAAAGCGAAGATCAACTCCGCGTACGGCGTCGCCAAGGCGCACGCCGAGCAGGAGGAACGCGCGCAGGGCGAGCACGACCAGGCGAAGATCGCGCGCGATTCGGACGCCGCCGGACGACGGGCGCTGGTCCAGACCGTGCAGGACCTCACCCAGGCGCGCATCGACCACTACGCCGAGATCAACCTGCTCGGGTTCTACCTGATCACCGAGGCGGTCGGCGGCGTGCCGGTGTGCCTCAACCACGCGACGTCGGACAAGGACTCCGGGGCGAACTTCCGCCGCGGCGTGCAGACGGTGAGCGGCGGCGAGGCGCTGTCCTTCGTGCGCCAGCGCAAGAACCTGCCGAACGGCGACCTCGACCGGATCAAGCGGCAGCAGGCGTTCCTGTCCTCGGCGATGCGCAAGGTGCTGTCCGCGGGCACGCTCGCCAATCCGAGCACGCTGAACAGCCTGATGGACGCCGTGCACCGGTCGTTCGTCCTCGACGACAGCCTCGACGTGCTCGAATTCGCCCAGCAGGTCAAGGGCGTCGCGTCCGGCGACCTGGCCTTCGCGACGATCCCGGTGATCACCACGAACGGCCGCAGCGAGGACGGGCAGAGCATCGTCGAGGTCGACCCGGCCGCGGTGCAGAAGTTCGTGGCCGGACTGGCCGGACGCACCACCACCGGAAGCCCGGGAGGCAACGGAGGCGGCGGCGCGGCGGCCGGAGCGGTGCCGCAGGGCCTGGACTCGGGAATCCCGGGCGTGCCCTGCGTCGACTGACGCCGCGACTAGCCTGAGGACATGAGCCTCACCGAGCAGCTGCTGCGCCCGCTTCTTGCCTCGTCGGCGAAACCGCTGATCACGCACTACGACGACCGGCTCGGCAGCCGGGTCGAGCTGTCCGTGGCGACGATGCAGAACTGGGCCGCGAAAACGGCGAACTGGCTGGTCGACGAGTTCGACGTGGAGCCGGGCGACGCCGTCGCGGTGCGGCTGCCCGCGCACTGGCAGACCGCGGGCGTGCTGCTCGGCGCGTGGTGGTGCGGTGCCCGTGTGGTCGCGGAGCCCGAGGGTGCGCGGGTCGTGTTCACCAGCCCGGACGAGGAGATCGACGCCCCGGCCGTCGCGGTGGTGTCGCTCGACCCGATGGGCCGAGGCCTCTCGACGCCGCCGTCCGGCGGAGCGCTCGACTACCTCTCCGAGGCGCGGATGTCCGGCGACCAGTTCTTCCCGACGCAGCCGGCCACCGGCGACACCCCGGCGCTCGGTTCCTCCACTGTGGACGAAGTATGGGCGGAAGCCACTGCCCGCGCGGCAAAACTCGGCCTGACCGCTGCCGACCGAGTTTTGTCCACGATGGACTGGACGGTGCCGGACGGCGTGCTCGACGGCCTGCTCGTCCCGCTCGCCGCCAGCGCGCACCTGGTCCAGATGACGAACGCCGACCCGGCGAAACTGTCCGCCCGCCGCGAGGCCGAACGCACCACCGCCGACCTGACCTCGTGAGCGGGTGGCGCCGGTCCTCACCGGTGCCACCACTCACGACGTACTCAGGCGTTCTGCAGTTCTCCCGCACCCTGACGGCGACGGTGGAAGAGCACGTGGTCCAGGGACAGCCGGCCACCGTTGAAGCCCAGCGCCAGCGCGGTGAGTCCGAGCACCAGCACCAGCTCGTAGCCGCCCTCACCGGTAAGGCCGTGTGCCGCGTGCACCGAGATCAGCGCGCCGGCCATGTTGATCGCGTAGCCGATCGCGACCACCGGCAGCAGGAAGCCCACGACGAACGCGATCGAGCCGAGCAGTTCGAGCACGATCACCAGGAACGCGGAGACGCTCGGCAGCGGGATGCCGATCTGGCTGAACATGTCGGCGGTCGCGCCCACGCCGCTGTCCCATTTCTGCAGGCCGTGGGCGAAGAACACCACCGCGATGCCGATGCGGCCGAGCAGCAGCGCGACGTCCTTGACTCGAGTCAACATGGAGACAGCTCCCAGTAGGTGAAAATTCAACTGACCCGACTCACGGTAGGGCACCGAACACCGCCGCGGGGGTGTCAGCCAGTGATCGACAGGAAACCGACAGGCACCGAAAACTCGCTGTACACCGCGCCCGACCCGGCGCTACCGTGCCGATATCCGCGAGTGTTCGCCTGCTCGCGGCCGTGTTTTCCGGTTTTCGACGTGCGAGGAGCCCCGATGCGCCGACAGTCCGATCGACCCCAGTTCGGCCTGTCACCCGTATCTGAGGACTTCCGCACGCATGAAAGCACTGACCATCGGCATCCTGGCGCACATCGACGCAGGTAAAACCAGCCTCACCGAACGGCTGCTGTTCGAGACCGGCGTGATCGACCACGCCGGTCGGGTCGACGACGGCGACACCCAGACCGATTCGCTCGACCTCGAACGCCGGCGCGGCATCACCATCAAGTCCGCCGTCGTGGCGGTCAGCACGCCCGGCCACCGGCTCAGCCTCGTGGACACCCCTGGCCACCCGGATTTCATCGCGGAGGTCGAACGCGCCGTCGGTGTACTCGACGGCGCGGTGCTCGTGGTGTCCGCGGTGGAAGGCGTGCAAGCCCAGACCCGCGTGCTGATGCGCACGCTCGTCCGGCTCGGCATTCCGGTGCTCGTGTTCGTGAACAAGATCGACCGCACCGGTGCTCGCGAAAACTCGTTGCTAGAATCCTTGCGTACCAAGCTTTCCCCGCGCTGTGTCGCGATGAGCACGGTGACCGGGATCGGCACCACCGATGCCCGACCGACACCGCTGCCCTTCGACGAGCGCCTAGCGGACGCACTCGCTGGCGATGACGTCTTCCTCGAGTCCTATGTGGCCGGTAAAGCGTCCTCAATGGATTACCGCGATGCGTTGGCGCGTCAGGTCGCCGCCGCCTCGGTGTATCCGGTCTTCTTCGGTTCAGCCGTCACCGGAGCTGGCGTGCGCGACCTCATCTCCGGAGTTTACGAACTGCTGCCGTCCCGCGAACGCCGCGCGGACGGACCTCTCGACGCCACCGTCTTCAAGATCGAACGCGGGCGTTCCGGCGAGAAAATCGCTTACGTGCGAATGTTCTCCGGCGCGCTGGCGGCGCGCCGACCGGTGCCGTTCCGACGCTTGGACACGGAAGGCGTCGGCCGCCCGTCCGCAGTGCGGGTGTTCGAACACGGCGCGACCCCGGTGTCCGGCGAGGCGCTGGCCGGGGATGTCGCACGCGTCTGGGGTTTTCCGGAGATCCGGATCGGCGACCGGCTGGGCGACAGCGCCGACCTTTCCCAGAACCGGTTCTTCGCCCCGCCGAGCCTGGAAACGCTGGTATATCCAGTCGATCCTGACCAGACCAGCGCGCTGTACACCGCGCTGACGCGACTGTCCGAACAGGACCCGCTGATCAGCATCCGCCGGCAGGACCAGGAAATCACCGTCCGTTTGTATGGCGAAGTACAGAAGGAAGTAATTCGGGCAACGCTCACCGAAGAGTTCGGAATCGCCGCCGAATTCGAGGAATCGCGCCCGCTGCTAGTCGAACGTCTACACGGGACAGGACACCGTGTACGCCATCCTGCTCCCGACGAGCGCGTGTTCTTCTGGGCCACAGTCGGACTTCGCGTCAACCCAGGCCCGCCTGGTTCCGGCACCGACTACCGTTTGGAAGTCGAACTCGGCTCGCTGCCGCTGTCGTTTCACAAAGCCGTCGAAGACACCGTGCACGAAATCCTCCGCGAAGGCCTGCACGGCCGGGAGGTAATCGACTGCGTGGTCACCCTCACCGATACCGCGTTCTACCCGCCAGCCAGCACCGCCGGGGATTTCCGCGGCATGACCCGGTTGGTGCTGCAGGAAGCGTTGCGCCAGGCCGGAACGCGGGTGTACGAACCGGTCCACGCGTTCGAAATCGAAGCACCCGCTTCCGCGACCAGCGCGGTGCTGCGCAAACTCGTCGAACTTCGCGCAGTACCCGGCGAACCAGTGATCACCGGTGACCGATGCACTGTGGACGGTCACCTCCCGGCCGCCTCCGCACACGAACTGGAACAGGCCTTGCCCGCACTAACCCAAGGCGAAGGCACGCTGGTGAGCAGTTTCGCCGAATACCGGCTCAAGCCGGGTGGCGGCGGGCCGCGTCGAGCTCCGTCCAGCCGCCGTGGGCGGACAACAGCGTGAGGACGCGCTCCGCGAGGGCCGAAAAGCGGCGCAGGTCCTCGTGGAGCGCTTTGGCGCGGGTGGAGTCGAGCGGGGCGTGGTCGTCCCACCAGAGGCAGATGACCGCGCTCGCGCACAGCACGAGCGGCTGAACGAGGTCCGTGAACTCCGCGGACGGCTCGGCCGTTTCCCGGCACGTGCGCTCGATTTCGTCGCACGCGTCGAGGAGCTCGCGCAACGGGCCCACCGCGCCGGACGGGGTGCCGTCCCACGACGCGGTGGGCCACGCGCGGTCGCTCAGCTCGAGCCAGAGCCGCCATCCGGCGACCAGCTCGGCCTCGTCGTGCGGCGTCCAGGTGTCGGGGAGCAGCCAGAACATGTCACCGACTGTGACATCGCGGCCGGAGCGGGCGCAATCAAGTCGGCGAAAGTGTTCGCGTTTTTACCCCGAGGCGGGGGTATCTCAGCTGATCACCGGGGGCACGAACACGCAGCTGGGCCTCTTCGCGTGCTGCGGGTCGAGCGCGTTGAGCACCTCGCGCTGCGCGATCGGGTCGTAGGTGATGCCGAGGTGGTCGGTGTAGTCGAGTCCGCAGACGTCCTGGAGGACGAGGTTTTTCACGTTGGGAGCGGGCTTGAGGAAGGCGTTGGTGTAGGGCGTGACAACGTCGTCATACCTGGTCTGGATGACCGTGTAGTCGACGCCCGGGACAGTGTCTCCTCCCGCGTTGAGGTCGTTGAGGAACGCGGACCCGGTGGACTGCTCGTTGCAAGCCGCGCAAGCCACTCCCACGGCCGTGTCATGACAACCGTGTAAGCCGCGGATGGACCAAGATCGGGTCGCTGACGG
>NZ_JBHRWI010000062.1:0-210535 GCF_042647905.1 Amycolatopsis halotolerans | reverse complement strand
ACCGAGGCGGACCATCAGGAACCGGCACCCGAGGCTGGACACAAGCACTCAACACCCTTGCCGCACTCTTCCCAGACCGACTCCCACTCCACTAGAATAAAAGAAGAAACCATCCGTGGCTTACACGGAAATCATGACAGGGTCGATCCGGACGCCCGCAGGCGAAATCTCCTGGTCGGAAAGCTATCGCGCAGCTGCGCAACGACCAAGGCAGCGCCGGACTGCGCGACACCCTCGCGAAACTTGCCACCGGCGGCACGGACTGGGCCGCCGGAATCGTCGCGGTACCGGCGGCCATGAAAGACAACGGGTACACCCGCGCCTACCTCGAACTCACGCCGTGGAAGATCGGCCCGCGCGCCGCGGCCCGGGCCGTTCCCGGAGCTGTCCTCGATCGCGCTTCGGTCGAGCCCCGCACTGACCTACTTGCGGATCTCCAGCCGCCGAGACGCGCCCCCGCCCTCCACTGGGGGGACGCCCCAGCCCAATTCTATCGGCCCCACCCCATGGAACCCGCTTCTCAGCCGCACTTGTCCACAGCACCACGGACTTGTGGAAGCCACCCTCCAAGGCACCCAAAGCGAACCCAGCCTGAGCTCGGCCACGTCAAGTCCCGAAGCCCGTCACCGACGCAGCGGCTTCCCTTTCTCAAAGCACCGCAACAAAAAAGCGAGGCGGCACTCCCCCAAAGGGAAGCACCGCCCCGCCAAAAGACGCAGCCGGAACTACATCAGTGCGAGTGGCCGTGGCCGTGTCCGGCGTCCGGCTCCTCCTCGACCGGCTTCTCGACCACGGAGCTTTCCGTGGTGAGCACCAGCCGGGCGATGGACGCCGCGTTCGCGACGGCCGAGCGGGTCACCTTGACCGGGTCGACGATGCCGCCCGCGATCAGGTCGGTCAGTTCGCCGGTGGCCGCGTTGAAGCCCTGGCCCCAGGTCTGTTCCTTGACCTTGTTCACGATGACCGCGCCCTCGTGGCCCGCGTTCGTCGCGATCCAGTGCAGCGGGGCGGTGAGCGCGTCGCGAACGATGCGCACGCCGGTCGCCTCGTCACCGGTCAGGCCGAGGTCGCCGTCGAGCTCCTTGACCGCGTGCACCAGCGCCGAGCCGCCGCCGGGCAGGATGCCCTCTTCGACGGCCGCCTTGGTCGAAGCCACGGCGTCCTCGATGCGGTGCTTGCGCTCGTTCAGCTCGGTCTCGGTGGCCGCGCCGACCTTGATCACGGCCACGCCGCCGCCGAGCTTCGCGAGCCGCTCCTGCAGCTTTTCGCGGTCCCAGTCGGAGTCGGTGGTCTCGATCTCCTTGCGGATCTGCGCGGTCCGCCCGGCGATGTCGTCCTTCGTCCCCGCGCCGTCGACGATCGTCGTGTCGTCCTTGGTGACGACGACCCGGCGGGCCTTGCCCAGCGAGCCGAGGTCGACCTCGGACAGCTTGCGGCCGATCTCCGCGGAGATGACCTCGCCGCCGGTGACGACCGCGAGGTCGTCGAGGAACGCCTTGCGGCGGTCGCCGAAGAACGGGGCCTTGACCGCGACCGCGGTGATCGTCTTGCGCAGCGAGTTCACCACGAGGGTGGACAGCGCCTCGCCGTCGACGTCCTCGGCGATGATGAGCAGCGGCTTCTTCGCCTCGACGACCTTCTCCAGCACCGGGAGCAGGTCGGCCAGCGACGAGATCTTCTCGCGGCTCAGCAGGATGTAGGCGTCCTCGAGGGTCGCCTTCTGGTCCTCCGGGTTGGTCGCGAAGTGCGCCGACAGGAAGCCCTTGTCGAACTGGACGCCCTCGGTGATCACGAGCTCGGTCGCCAGCGTGGACGACTCCTCGATGGTGATCACGCCGTCCTCGCCCACGCGCTCGACGGCCTCGCCGAGCAGCGCGCCGATCGCCGCGTCACGCGAGGTGACGGTGCCGACCTGGGCGATGTTGTCGCGGCCCTTGACCGGGGTGGCCTTGGCCTTGAGGACCTCGATGACCTTTTCCGCGGCCGCCTCGATGCCCTTGCCGACCGAGGTCGGGTTGGCGCCGGCGGCGACGTTGCGCAGGCCGTGCTTGACCAGCGACTGGGCCAGCACGGTGGCGGTGGTGGTGCCGTCGCCCGCGACGTCGTTGGTCTTGGTGGCGACGCTCTTCGCGAGCTGCGCGCCGAGGTTCTCGAACGGGTCGTCGAGCTCGATCTCACGAGCGACGGTGACGCCGTCGAGGGTGATCGTCGGGCCGCCGAACTTCTTGTCGAGGACGACGTGGCGACCGCGCGGGCCGAGGGTGACCTTGACCGCGTCGGCGAGCTTGTTCACCCCGCGCTCGAGCGCGCGACGAGCGTCCTCGTCGAAACTGATCTGCTTGGGCATAACGCTTTCCGCTTACCTTTCGGTTGTCGTGCGACGCAAAACGCCCCGCACCCCGGCATGAGCGGGGCCCGGGGCGTCCTTGCGCTGCGAGTGACGCGTCAGTTGATGACGGCCAGCACGTCGCGGGCGGAGAGGATCAGGTAGTCCTCGCCGTTGTACTTGACCTCGGTGCCGCCGTACTTGGAGTAGATGACGACGTCGCCGACAGCCACGTCCAGCGGAACGCGGTTGCCCTTGTCGTCGATGCGGCCCGGGCCAACGGCCAGAACCTTGCCCTCCTGGGGCTTCTCCTTGGCGGTGTCGGGGATGACGAGGCCGGAAGCGGTCGTCTCCTCGGCCTCGCTCGTCTGGACAACGATCTTGTCCTCGAGCGGCTTGATGTTCACGCTCACCGGGTTGACCTCCACGGTCGTCGAAAGCGTCGGCATGATGACTGGTTACGGCTCATACCACCCCCGCCGTCGCGGGTGCCGGGGCGTGTCCGGGCCGTTCATTTAGCACTCTAGCCACGTGAGTGCCAGCTTCGCAAGGAGGGTCCGGTCACGAGCCGGAACTCGGGACGGAAGCCGCTGACCGGCGGCTTTGTTCCACGCGGATTCCGCACCCCCGGCCGGGCGCGGCGATCAGCCGCGCACGCCCGGCTCGGCAGCCGGCCCAGGCTCTCAGGCACCGCCGTGTGCCCGTTCGGCCCCATCCGGCGGATAACCCCCACCAACTCCCCCGGCGACTGGTTGGATCCGCACAGACAGGCATCTCACTCCTGGAGTCCTCCTATGCCCCGCTCACTCCCGTGGCGCCTGGCCGCCGCGACCACCGGGCTGCTGGCACTCGCCGCGATCGCGGTCACTGTCCCGGCCTCCGCCCAGCCGGCCAACGAGGCCCGTCAGCGCGCCTTCGCCGACGCCGCTCGCGAATTCGGCGTCCCGCTGGACGTCCTGCTCGGCGTCTCCTACCTCGAATCCCGCTGGGACACCCACTCCGGCGCTCCCAGCACCGCCGCCGGCTACGGACCGATGCACCTCACCGACGTCCGCACCACCGGCCTGCGCACCAGCGAGTTCGACAACCCCGACGAAGACCCCCGCGGCGACGACTCGCGTCCGACCCTGCGGCTGAAGGCGCTCAAGCCCTCGCCTCCCCCGCCCGGCAGCCAAACCATCGACAAGGCCGCCGAGCTGCTGCACACCGACGCAGCGAAGCTCCGTACGAACGCCGAAGCGAACATCCGCGGCGGAGCGGCACTGTTGGCCCAGTACCAGCGAGAGTTGGGCGTCAAGAGCGACAACGCGAAGGACTGGTACGGAGCCGTCGCGCGATACAGCGGTTCCGAAGACGTCACCGGCGCGCGCACCTTCGCCGACGAAGTCTTCGCCACCATCAGCAGCGGCATCACGCGTACGACCGACGACGGCCAGGCCGTCAAGCTCGCCGCCGCCTCTGACGTCACCCCGGACCGTGCTCAGGCAGACCGCCTCGGCCTGCGCGCCGGAGAGCCGCCGGCCACCGAGTGTCCGCGGTCGATGTCCTGCGAGTCGGTCCCCGCGCCGTTCCAGAAGATCGGCGACAGCTACGGCAACTACGACAAGGCCGACCGCCCGCGCGACCAGAAGATCGACTACATCGTCATCCACGACACCGAGGGCACCTGGGACTCGGTGATGAAGCAGGCCCAAACCCCGGGCCAGACCGCGTGGCACTACACCGTCCGCTCCTCGGACGGCAAAGTCGCCCAGCACGTGCCCACCAAGGACGTCGGCTGGCACGCCGGGAACTGGTACCTGAACGCGAAATCCCTCGGCGTCGAGCACGAGGGCTTCGCCGCGCAGGGGACCTGGTTCACCGAGGCGATGTACCGCCAGTCCGCGAAGCTCGTGCGCTACCTCGCGCACCGCTTCGGCGTTCCGCTGGACCGCGCGCACATCCTCGGCCACGACGACGTGCCCGGCCCGAACGCGGACAAGATCAAGAGCATGCACTGGGACCCGGGCCCGTACTGGGACTGGGCGCACTACTTCGACCTGCTCGGCTCCCCGCTGGAGCACGGGGGCGCGCCGGATTCCGACCTCGTGATGATCGCGCCGGAGTACTCCGCCAACCGTCCGGTGTTCACCGGCTGCGACAAGATCGGGTCCGGAAACCCTTGCCCCGAGCGGAGTTCGGGCTCCGTCGTGCTGCACACCGAGCCGAGCGAGTCCGCGCCCCTGCTGTCCGACGTGGGCATGCACGGGCCTAATCCGTCCACAATGGACGTCTCGGACATCGGCAGCCGCGCGGCCACCGGCCAGAAGTACGCCGTCGCGGACACCAAGGACGACTGGACCGCGATCTGGTACCTCGGGCAGAAGGGCTGGTTCCGCAACCCGGGCGACGCGCCCACCGCGTATCCGGCCGACGGATTCGTCGCGACTCCCAAGGAGGGCAAAGCGACCGTGCCGGTCTACGGGAGCGCGTACCCGGAGGCCGGGGCATACCCGAAGGACGTTCCGGTGCAGGAGCTCAAGCCGCTGCCGTACCAGTTCGGCACTGGCCAGAAGTACTCGGTCGGCGGGCTGACCGGCTCGGAGTACTACTCGGCGTCCTTCGACGTCGCGACCAACAAGGTCGTGAAGGGCAAGTCCAGGTACGTGGAAATCCAGCTCGGCCACCGCGTGGCGTACGTCAGCCGCGACGACGTCGACCTCGAACCGGCGTCCTGACCGCGGCTCGCTGAATGCCCGGGCCGCCCGCGCGCGACCCGGGCATTCACGCGTCCAGGGCCACCTTCACGCCAGCGCTGGCCTCGGTGTTGCGCCGGGTCTTGGCCCAGCCGTTGCGACCGCGCACCAGCCGGAACAACGCGCGCCAGGACGTGATGTAGAAGGTGTAGATGTAGGCCGCGTACAGCAGGCCCATGCCGATGCCGCGGAAGATGTTCTTGCTGCGCAAGCATTTCATCTGGTAGATCGGACCCCACACGACGAACGGCAGCAGCCCGAACGAACCGTAGATCGCGAACAGGATCCACGCGCCGCCGGTGAACCACGTCCACACCTGACCGGGATCGCCCGCGGTGCTCACGAGAAGCAGGATGAACGGCACCGGGTACAGCAGCGAGCCGAGCAGCTGCATCCACGGCTGCGCCAGGTAGTACATCATCTCCGCGGCGCCCAAAGTGGACACGTGCGGCGAGTCCCAGATCCGGCGCAGGTATCGCATGCACTGCATGGTCCCCTGCCCCCAGCGCGTGCGCTGCACCAGGAACCGGCGGAGGCTGTACAGACCTTCTTGCGCCACATGCGAATCCGGCGTGAACCCGGTGCGCCAGCCCGCGGTGAGCAGGTGCACGCCGAGTTCGAAGTCCTCCAGCAGCGAACCGCGCCACGGGGCGAACTCGTCACCGGCGATCGAGTCCAACGCGGACAGCCGGGTGAACTGTCCGTTGCCGCCCATGGAGATCGTGCCGGTGAAGCCGCGCGACGTCTGGATCGCCGCGATCGCGGTACGGAACTCCAAGTCCTGCAACTGGGCGAGCTTCAGCCCGAACGCGCGGGAGAACCACGTACGGCCAGGTGGACGGCTGCGGAAGTTGCTCATCCGCACGTCGAGCTGGACGGCGCCGACGGTCTCGTCGCCGAACAGGTGGTCCGCCGCGCACACTTCGAGGCAGTTGGGCGCGGGACGGCCGTCCGCGTCGACCACCACGACCACCACGCGGTCGCGATCCGCGTCCGGACCGAGCCATTCGTCCAGCTCGCGGTAAGCGGCGTTGAGCGCGTCTCCCTTGCCGGTGCGCGCTTCCGGGCGCTGGCGGGCGACGAGGTGCAGATTCGCGTCGTAGCCGCCGTTTCGCCGCCACACCGAGCGCACGACGCGGGCGGTGCGGTCGTCGGAGTCGTCGTCCACGACCCACACGTGCGCGCGGCGGAAGGTGCCGCGCAGGTATTTCACCGTCTCGCGGATCACCACCTCCTCGTCGCGGCAGGGAACGAAGAAGTGCCAGGAGAAGTCGGCCGGATCGCCGACCGGAGCGGGTTTGCGGCGCAGGTACGGCACGACGATCACCACGACGTACACGAGGAACGCGACGCTCATGGTGAGCGCGAACGCCTGCGTGACCGACAGCAGGATCTTCAGGCCGGAGTCGCTCACGCCGCGGCCCGCTTCTCGGCCTTCGTCTTCCGCGTCGCCAGCCAGACGAAGAGCACCAGCGAGATCGCGCCGCCGATGACGCTGACCAGCGAGCCGAGCAGGGTGTGGCCCCAGTAGTAGCCCTCGTCGGTGCCGAGCCTGTTGACCAGCCCGACGATCGTGAGAATCCGTAACTGATTAACCAGAATCACCGCGATCGCGGAAATTCCCAGCGAGAAAAAGAGCCTGCGGGCATTCTGCGGCCGGAACCACAGAAGTGCGGCGGTAACTAATAGCAACGGTAGAAGAAGGAATACCGACGAGCATTCCGGAGTCATCCGCAACCCGAATGGAGTATCGCCAGACAACCCGAAGTAGACCGATTCCCGATTTCCGGCCACATAGACCCCCGATGAGGTGACAACCCGGAGGATGACACCGGCCAGCTGTACTTCCAGTTCCCGGTACCCGCGCTCCACGAGCACCAGCACGACCCCCGCGGCGAGCACCCCGAACACCGCCATACGCAGCGGAAACCGGGATGCGCCGGACACCGGCGCGTTGACTGCTGTCACGACGACCCTCTCGAGAAGAAACCCAGCGGAACCGGGGCGGAACCGGCCACGGTCGTGTCCGCGACGGTTTCCGCCCTTCCCCGGGCAACCCCTTTCCGGGGATGCCCGAGCAGCTTTCGGCATATTCTTACTCAAGCTTGCTACTCCGTTCGAGTGATACTTCGCGCAACCTGGGAAAAAGCCGAATTCGTATCACCCGATGTGGTGATCCCACGAAAAAGCTGTGCCATTTCGGAAACGTCCGCCGATAACCGATCCGCGTGCCGACTCTTGCTCAGCGGGTTTAGTCCGCGCGGCGGCTCGCCCTGAGAAAATTCGGAGGACCAGTGAAGAGACACCTCGTGCGACGAGGCGGCATGCTCGCCGTTGTCGTGGCGAGCATCGCCCTGGCCGGAGCCGCTCCGGCCAGCGCCGCTCCCGGCGACGGGTCGGCCTACGGCGTCAACGTCAACGTGACGCTGCTCGGCCAGCCCGCGGTGCACCTTGGCCCGCTCGCGGCCGCGAACACCAACGGCCCGACGGAAAGCACCGCGGTCTCCGCGAATGTGACCGGCGTGCTCACCACCGGCGTGATCACCACGTCCGCCGTGCGCGACGACAACTCCGGCGCGGTCACGGCGAAGGCGTCCACCGCCGACGTCGGGCTGCCGCTGCTCAAGGCCGCCGTCGGCAATGTCGGCGCGAAGGCGGTCGAAGCCGTCTGCACCGCGACCCAGGAAGGCGTCAAGGGCAGCACCACGCTGGTCGGCGCGAACCTCGGCAGCCTCGGCAACGTCGACGCCAGCCCGGCCCCGAACACCGAACTGAAGGTCCAGGTCGGCCCGCTGCACGTGGCGACGCTGATCCTGAACGAGCAGATCAAGAACCAGGACGGCAGCCTCACGGTCAACGCCCTGCACCTCAAGCTGCTCGGCGGCGACGCGCTGGGCGCTCTCGGTTCGGGCGACGTGATCCTCTCCTCGGCGACTTGCGGCCCGGCCGCTCCGCCGATGCCGCTCGCTTCGGGAGCAGGCATGTGGATCGGATTCGGCGTGGTGGCCGCAGTCGCGGTACCGGTCGGCCTGCGCTTCTCCCGGCGTCGTTCGCCCCGCCTGACCCGGTGAGGTGATGGACCGATGTACAAGATGCCTGGCGCCGGGGTCGGCGTCGCCGGTGGCGGGGTGGGCACCCTCGCCGCCACCGGCGCCGACGTCGGCTGGTGGCTCGCGGTCGGCATCGCGCTGGTGATCCTCGGGATCGCCGCGCTGATCGCCGTCCGCCGCCGGAATCGGCGGTTCTCCCGCCTGGACGGCTGAAGAATCCGGGCTGCCGGCGTGATCCCGCCGGCAGCCCGGTTTTCCGGGACACTCGAAAGGGTGAAAACGTTGGACGTGATGCTGCTGGCCGGGACGCGGCCGGAGGCGGTGAAGCTCGCACCGCTGGCGCTGGCCTTGGACGCCCGGCCCGGGCTGCGGCCGCTCGTCGTGCACAGCGGTCAGCACCAGGGCATGGTCGAACAGGCGCTGGCCCCGTTCGAGGTGGCGATCGACGCGTGGCTCGACGTGCCGCCGCGAGTGACCGGCACGCAGGCGGAACTGGTGTCCGGCCTGCTGCCCGCTCTCGACGCCGCGCTGCGCCGGTACCAGCCGTCGGCGGTAGTCGTGCAAGGCGACACCACCACCGGACTGGCCGGCGCGCTCGCCGCGTTCTGGCTCGGGATCCCGGTGGTGCACCTCGAAGCCGGACTGCGCACGCACGACCTGGCGTCGCCGTTCCCCGAGGAGGGAACGCGGCAGATGATCTCGCGGATCGCGGCCTTGCACCTGGTCCCGACCGCGGCTGCGGGCGCGGCGTTGCTGGCCGAAGGCGTGCCAGCGGAGCGAATTACGCGTACCGGCAACACCGTCGTCGACGCGGTCCTGGCGGTGGCCGCGCGCGATTTGCCCGCCCGCGAACCGGCGCTTGCCTTGCTGGAGATGGGAATCGCCGAAGCGGGCGAGCAGTTGGTGCTGGTCACGTCGCACCGCCGTGAGTCTTGGGGCGAGCCATTGACGCGCACGCTGACTGCGGTGCGACAGATCGTCGACGCCCACCCGCGCGTGCAGGTGCTGTTCCCGGTGCATCCGAATCCGGCTGTGCGGGAACAGGTCGAGGAGGTGCTGGGCGGAGTGGCGCGGGTGACCGTCACCGAGCCGTTGGAGTACCCGGATCTCGTGCGCGCGCTGCGGTTGGCGTCGCTCGTGCTGACGGATTCCGGTGGTATTCAAGAGGAAGCGCCGACGTTCGGTACGCCAGTGCTGGTGCTGCGCGACACGACGGAACGCCCGGAAGCCGTCGAAGCCGGTTGCGCTTGGCTGGTCGGCACCGACACGGAGCTGATCACCGACACCGCCGCACGCATCCTTCGCGGCGAGATTAGCGCTGCCGCGTCAGCGAATCCTTATGGAAACGGCTCCGCAGCGGCACGGTCGGCGTCGGCGATCGAGACGCTGCTAGGGGTACCCCTTGACGCGGCTGCTCTCGTGAGTCCTAAAGGGACACAATGTTGACCGGCAGGCCCGGGTTCGCCGAGAAGTCCAACGGTGCCACCGCCCGGCCTGCCGCCACCACGTGCGCACCCAACGCCGCGATCATCGCGCCGTTGTCCGTGCACAACCGCGGCCTCGGCACGCGCAGCTCGATACCTGCCGCCGCGCAGCGCTCCGCCGCCAGCTCCGAAAGCCGCGAATTCGCTGCCACCCCACCGGAAATCACGATTGTGCCGATCTCCTGCTCGCGCGCGGCACGGATCGCTTTCGCGGTGAGGACGTCCGCAACAGCTTCCTGAAAGGACGCCGCGACGTCGTTCACCGGCACGGCATCGCCAGCGCGCTCGGCGTTCTCCACCCAGCGCGCCACGGCCGTTTTCAAGCCAGAGAAGGAAAAGTCGAACTTCGCGTCGCGCGGACCGGTCATGCCGCGCGGGAACGCGATCGCCTTCGGGTTGCCCTGCTTGGCCGCCTTGTCGATCGGCGGCCCACCCGGATACGGCAGGTCGAGTACGCGCGCGACCTTGTCGTACGCCTCGCCCGCCGCGTCGTCCACAGTGGATCCGAGCTCGGTGATGCTCGACGCGATGTCGTCCACTCGCAACAGTTGCGTGTGGCCGCCGGAAACCAGCAGCGCCAACACCGGCGTCGGCAACGGCCCGTGCTGCAACGTGTCCACCGCGATGTGCCCGGCAAGGTGATTCACGCCGTACAGCGGCACATCCAGCGCGGTCGCATAGGCTTTCGCCGCCGAAACCCCGACCAGCAACGCACCCGCAAGACCCGGCCCAGCCGTCACCGCGATCGCGTCCACATCGGACAGTTTCAGCCCCGCAGTGGCAAATGCCCGCTCCGCCGTAGGCACCATCGCTTCGAGATGCGCGCGGCTGGCGACCTCCGGCACGACGCCGCCGAAGCGAGCGTGCTGGTCCACACTGGACGCGACCTCGTCGGCGAGCAGTTCCACCGTGCCGTCGTCGTGCAGCCGGACGAGGCCGACGCCGGTCTCGTCGCAGGAGCTCTCGATGCCCATGATGACGCGCGCCATCAGCCGGCCACCTCGTCTCGTGCCGGGGCCTGCGCGGGGCGGGCCATGGTGAACGCGTCGGCACCGGAAGGCTGGTAGTAGCGCTTCCGGATGCCGAGTTTTTGGAAACCGTGTGTCTCGTACAGCGTCACGGCCGGATCGTTGTCCGTGCGCACCTCGAGGAAGACAGCCGCGTGCAACTCGTCGGCGCGAGTCAGCAACGCTCGTAGCAACGCCTTGCCGATGCCCTGCCCCTGCGCCTCCGGCACGACGCCGATCGTGTGGACGTTCGCTTCGTAGTCGCCGCGTCGCCCGACCACCGCGAGCCCCGCGTACCCAAGCAGGGTCTCCCCGTCGTCCGACCGCGCGGCCAAGTAGTAGTGCCCCTGGTCGAGCTCGGAATGAAACGCGCGCGCATTCCAGGGATCGTCGCCGGGAAAGAGGATCTTCTCGATCTCCGCGCACCTCGCGACGTCAGCGCGGCGCAACTGGTCGAGCTTCACAGCGCGGTCACCCTCTTGCGCGCAGCGGGCTCGACAGCGTCCGGACGACGCAGGTACAGCGGCGTCAACGGCTCCGGCTCCGCGCGCTCGAGAAGCGCCGTACGCGCCACGCGCACCAACCCAGCCGGCGACGGAAACCGCGGCTCGATCGGCACCACGCCGACCGCCGCCGCGTACTGCAACGCCCCGTCCCCCGCCGCGACGCGAATGTCAGTTTCGATGTCCGCAGGCCGCTGTACGTGCGGACCGTCCGTGCGCGCGCCCGAAGCGTCGTACGCAGCCCAGTAGACCTCGCGCCGCCGCGCGTCCGTGAAGACGAGAAACGGCTTCTCCGTACGCACCACGTCCGCAGCGATCGCGTCGAGACTGCACACCGGGTACGCCGGGATGCCGAGCGCGTGCGCGTACGCAGCCGCCGTGGCCATGCCCGCCCGCAACCCCGTGAAGGGCCCCGGCCCGACGCCGCACACGATCGCGTCGAGCTCGCGGAGCGTGACCCCGGCCTCGTCCGCAGCAGCAAGCGCATGCGGGGCGATCAGCTCGCCGTGCGCCCTCGGATCCACCGTGACGCGGTCCGCCCGAGTGACGAGCTCAGCCTCGTCGAGAGCGACGATGCCCGCCGTCACCGCCGGAGTAGCCGTGTCGATCGCCAATACCAGCACGATTTCCCAGGATAGCTCTGGTCCGAAGGGGACCGGGGAGCGGGCGGGGCGGACGGGGGGTCGGGAAAGATGCGTTCCGTGATGAAGCCGTCTTTCGTGGCCTTGCTCGGCGGGATGCTGCTTTTGGCTGGCTGTTCGGCCGCTCCGGCCCCGGAGTCCTCCGCGCCGCCCGACGTGTCGCAAGGGCCCCAACCGCTCAACGTGCGGAAATACGAACAGGACCCTTGCGCTCTGCTCCCCCAGGCCGCAGAGGTCTTCAACGCGGTCCGCAACCGCAAGATCACCGGTGCCATCACCCCGGCCTGCACCTGGAACGACAGCAAGAACAGCACCCTGACCATCGGCTTCCTCCCCGTGCAGGGCGGCCTCGCCACCATCGGCCAAAACCTGAGCAGCACTGGCTACTACGACCCAGCCCCCGCAATCGACGGCTACCCGGCGGCCTACACCAACGTCCTCGACAACCGAGCGCAAGGCGGCTGCCAAATAGCAGTCGGCGTCCAGGCTGACGAGGCATTCACCAGCTCAGTCATGCTCTTCCCGCGGTCCCCGTCCTATGGCGACCCGTGCTCGGTCGCGCTCAAAGCCGCGCAGGCGGTCGTGGCCACCCTCAAGGCAGGTTCCTGACAACTGCCCGGCTTGGGGGATT
This sequence comes from Amycolatopsis halotolerans, assembly GCF_042647905.1. Classification (NCBI taxonomy): domain Bacteria; kingdom Bacillati; phylum Actinomycetota; class Actinomycetes; order Pseudonocardiales; family Pseudonocardiaceae; genus Amycolatopsis; species Amycolatopsis halotolerans. Next base: position 198,158 of record NZ_JBHRWI010000062.1, on the reverse strand, counting down.
TTGTCCACGCGCGGAACCTCGACCGATTAAGCTCAGTCAAAGCATCGGCAGTCGGAGACAGTGCCGCCGGGAGCGAGGGGGAACGTCATCGTGGGCAATGGGGAGTCGTCCAGCAGCCAGCCGGCGGACGGGCGCGCGGGGTACGTCGACCCGGAGGAGCAGGCCAAGCGCGACCGCCAGGACAAGCAGTTCGGCGAAGCGATGAACTCCAACGGCGTGCGCGTCTACCAGCAGCGCGCGGCGGAGGACGCCAAGGTGAACGCCGCCGCGGCGGGCGGCGGGTTCAACATGGACGTCGACGCGATGCGGAAACTGCAGCCGAAATGGCAGGGGATCGCGGACAAGCTCGGCGACATGATGCAACTGGGTGATCAGTTCAAAGCGTTGCCGCAGCCCGCGGAGGACCCAGCCAGCACGCTGCAGAAGAAGGCCGCCGACAGTCACGCCGATGCGTATACGGCAAGCCTCAAGCAGCAACAGATCTACGCACAGGGCTACGCGAATCAGCTGAAGAACGCCATCGGCAAGTACGAGAAACAGGAGCGAGCGAACACCGACGGCCTGCGCAAGCAAGGATGAGCCGGTGAAGACGACCGTTTACGCTGCGGCAGGCGCGCTCCTGCTACTCACTGTGACCGCCTGTTCTTCCAAGCCGGGCACCCCAGCCCCGGCGACCTCGGAGTCGTCCGCGGCGCCGCCCAGCACCGCGCGCAGCGTGCCACGGGTGACCAGCCCGCTCGACGCGACCAAATACGAGCAGAACCCCTGCGCCCTGCTCAGCCAGGCCCAAGCGACCCAGCTCATCAGCTCTGTCCGCAACCGCCAGGCCGCAGGCGCCGTCGCGCCCATCTGCAGCTGGTACGACGCCGACGGCAACCGGATCGGGCTCGGGCTCCTCCCGCACCAGGGCGGCTTGGCCAGCGCGTACCAACACCAGGACAGCCAGTCTGGCTACTTCGAAGCGATCCCCGACATCGACGGTTACCCGGCAGTTCTTTCCGGAACGACCGACAGCCGGAAAAGCGGTGGCTGCCAGGCCATCGTCGGTATCGCCGACGACGAAACCTTCACCAGTTCGATCCTGCTCCAGCCAGCATCGCCTCTCTATCAGGATCCGTGCTCGCTGGCAGTCAAAACGGCCGCGGCCGCCATCACGACGATCAAGGCGGGTACGTGATGGCGAGCCGCATCGTGTTGGACGTCATCCGCATGCGCGACGCCGACCGCTCCGCGGCCACACGGCCCGAATCAGTAAAGCCTGTCGCCTTCGCTGCGGCCGGGAGCTTCCTCCTTCTCGCTGTCACCGCCTGTTCCACGACCCCAGGCACCCCGGTTCCAGCGACACCCGAGTCCTCCTCGGCACCGACAAGTACCGCGCGCAGCGTGCCCAAGGTGAGCAACCCCCTCGACGCGACCAAATACGAGCAGAACCCCTGCTCACTGCTAAGCCAAACCCAGGCCACCGAGGTCATCAACTCCGTCCGCAACCGCCAGGGCAAGGGTCTCGTCGCGCCCATCTGCACCTGGTACGACGACAGGGACAACAGCGTCGGCCTCGGGCTGCTCCCTAACCAAGGCGGCCTCGCCGCCGCCTACTCCAACAGCGACAGCGAATCCGGGTACTTCGAGGTCGCCCCCGACGTCAACGGCTACCCAGCCGTCTTCGCAGGCACCACCGACGACCGGAAACGCGGCGGCTGCCAAATCGCCGTCGGGATCAAAGACGACGAGACCTTCACCGCCTCCGTGATGCTCGACAAATCGTTCCCCGGTTACAACGATCCGTGCTCACTGGCAGCAAAGACAGCCGCCGCTGCCGTCACCACTCTCAAGGCAGGTGCTTGATGGCTAACCTCACCCCGCAGGAGATCGTTCGCCTGGTCAAATCGGGCAAGGGTTCCGGCGGCATGTTCCACGGTTCCGACCAATCGGCGGCCCTCTCCACTCAGCACGAGGACATCGCCAGCGAAATGCGGCAGCTCCAGAGCTCGATGGACGAGTACTGGAAGGGCGACGCCGCCGGGCGGGCTTACGTCGGGGCTGGGCCGCTGGTTCAGGCGTCTCAGACCAGTGGCCAGCACCTCGCGCAGGCTCAGGCGCTCTACTCCGGTCAGGGCGGTTCCTTCGACGGACTGCGCGACAAAATCACGTCGGTCGGCGATCTCGGGGACAAACCGGCGGACGACTGGGTCAGCGACACTCCGTTGTCTTTCCTCTCCAACCGCTCCAGCGAGATCGATGCCTGGAACAAGAAAGCGCAAGAAGTCGTCAGCAGTTACGAGTCGTACCACGGGGAATCGACGGAAAACTCCGCGCGCTGGGCGGACCCGTCGCAATACGGGCAGCTAGCGATGCCCTCCGCCGGCGGTGACTTCACCATTACGCAGCCCGGCGGCACCGGTACCGCTCATCTGCCCGCGCACTACACCCCGGGCGGGCCTGGCGGCACCGCTGGCACGCACTCCGAGGGCGGCTACGTCGCCGACAACAACACCGGCAGCAGCACCGGCGACAACACCAGCCACCGCGATCACACCAACGATCGCACCGGGCCGCCGGGGGCGTTGCCTCCCACGGACACTCACCGGTGGGATTCGGGGCCTCCGCCGCACAACGGTCCGACGGAGACGCCGGGCAAGTACCACCCGCCGCACAGCGATCTGCCGGATGACACTCGGACCTCCGGGTACGTTCCGCCGGATCTCACCAGCACCAACAATCCCAACAGCACCAATAACCCCAACTCCTGGTCGTTCAACAGCAGCAATCCCAACACCGCCAACCCCAACGGCGGCAGCAGCAGTCTGTACACGCCGGGGCTTCCGGGAACCGGCAGCGGCTACTCGGGCAACCCAGGCAGTGGCAACGCGGGCAACCCAGGCAACAGCGTCGGCCGAGGAGCGGGTACCGGTACCGGGCCGTTCGGTGGCAACGCTGAAGGCGTCGCCAGAGGTGGAGCAGCGGCCGGAGCCAACGGGCGCGCGGGGGCGTCGGGCATGGGTGCGGGCGCGATGGGCCGCGGGCAGAAGGGCGAAGGGGAAGACGACCTCGTCCACGAGACCGCCGATTACCTGGTCGAGCAGGACCCGGACGCCGCCCTCATCGGGGACCTTCCCAAGGCGGTTCCGCCGGTGATCGGGCTCTGACGGATGCTGGTGCTCGCCCGCGAGGTGGTGCTCCCTGCCGATTGCCTTCCCGTCGCGGCGGAGCTCGCCGGGGTTTCGCTCCCGGCGGCGCTCTCGCCGGACCCGATCTGGCGCGACCCCGAGGAGACGCACGCGTATCGCGAAGCCGCGGTGAACGCCATGGCCGACCAAGGCGTCTGGGGGCGCGGCGGTCCGGACGAGACGTTCGTCCGGACCATGACCGTGTTGTGCCGCGGGGCCAGTGAGCTGTCGGCGACCGTCGAAAGCGGGCGGGATCGGCGGTATTGGCTGGTCGTCGCGGCATTGAACAAGGACGCGGTGCTCGCGTGCCACATGCCGTCCACCGGCACTGTGGTGTTGCGGCCGGCCCGGCCGGAAGCGTTGGCGGAGGACTTGATCCGGGAGCTGCCGCGCGTCCAGCCCGCGCAGGGGCAGGCGGTGTCGGTGCCGGAATCGGCGTTGAATTTGGCGATCGACGGCGGGCCGGCGCGGCAGGACGTCCGGCATTTGCTCGACGTTGCCGCGCTCCCCCGCGTCGGCGGCGGGCAGATCACGGCAGCCGTCCGGGACGGGCTTGGCGGGCGGCGGATCAGCGGGCGCGACATCTGCACGTATTACGACACCGAGCACGGCCGTTACCTGTTCTCGTTCTCCGAAACCGAGGGCGGCGAGCGGTACGTGAACGTCGCCCCCGGCCGCTACGAAACGATGGTCCAACGGGTGCGCGCGCTGCTCGATAATCTCGCCTGAACCTGGGTACCCCTGACAATCAGGATCTGTGAATCGCGTCGCAGGTGGCCACCGCCACAAGGCGGTACGGTGCGGTTCCAGGTGCCGGTGACGCAGGAGGTCCGCGAAAGTGCCCGATCCGCTGTTCCCCGCAGTCGCCGCCGGATCCGGCAAGGAAGCGCTGCGCTTCGGAGACCGAAAACTCACCTACGCCGAGCTCGGCGCGGTCGCCGGCGCGCTGGCCGCCGAACTGCCCCGAGACCGCCGGGTCGCGGTGTGGGCGACGCCGACGCTGCACACCAGCGTCGCGGTGGTCGCCGCGCTGCTCGCCGGGGTTCCGGTGGTGCCGCTCAACCCCAAGATCGGCGAACGCGAACTCGGGCACATCCTCGCCGACAGCGAGCCCGCGCTGGTGCTCGCCGAACCCGGCGTCGAACTGCCCGCCGCGCTCGACCTGCCGCGTCGCGACATTCCGCTTGAAGGCGACGGGAAACTGCCAGCCAGCGAGCCGGACGCCGAGGCTCCCGCGTTCATCGTCTACACGTCCGGCACGACCGGCCCGCCCAAGGGCGTCGTGCTGCCTCGCCGCTCGATCGCGACCACTCTCGACGCGCTTGAGGACGCTTGGCAGTGGACGGCTGACGACGTGCTCGTCCATGGCCTGCCGTTGTTCCATGTGCACGGCTTGATCCTGGGCATCCTCGGGCCGCTGCGCCGCGGCGGCTCGGTTCGTCATCTGGGGCGGTTCTCCCTTGAGGGAGTCACCGAGGAACTCGCGAACGGCGCGACGATGTTGTTCGGCGTCCCGACGATGTACCACCGGATCGCTGAAACGGTCGCGACCGATGAAGCCCTCGCCAACGCGCTCAAGTCCGCGCGGCTGCTGGTCTCCGGCTCGGCCGCGCTGCCGGTGCACGACCACCAGCGGATCACCGCCGCGACCGGGCAGCAGGTCGTGGAGCGCTACGGCATGACCGAAACCCTGATGAACACCAGCGTCCGCGCCGACGGCGAGCGCAAGCCGGGTTCGGTCGGCGTTCCGCTCGCCGGGGTCGACCTGCGGCTGGTCGACGAGTCCGGCGCCGAAATCAGCGAGCCCGACGCGGTCGGCGAGATCCAGGTCCGCGGGCCGAATCTGTTCACCGAATACCTCAACCGGCCGGACGCGACGGCCGCCGCGCTCGACGGCGGCTGGTTCCGCACCGGCGACATGGCCACCCGCGACCCCGACGGCTACGTCCGGATCGTCGGGCGCAAGGCCACCGACCTGATCAAGAGCGGCGGCTACAAGATCGGCGCGGGCGAGATCGAGAACGCGCTGCTGGAACACCCGAAGGTCGCCGAGGTGGCGGTGACCGGCGAACCGGACGACGACCTCGGCGAGCGCATCGTCGCGTGGGTCGTGCCGGACGGCGAGCGCCCGACGCTCGAAGAACTCGCCGACCACGTGTCGAAGCTGCTCGCCCCGCACAAGCGGCCGCGCGTCGTGCGGTACCTGGATGCGTTGCCGCGCAACGACATGGGCAAAGTCATGAAGCGAGCGCTGGGATGAACAGCACCGCGCGCGAGCTGCTGGCCGCCATCTCCGCCGGGTTCACCGACCTGTCCCTCGCGGACACCCCGGCGGACGATCCGCTCGGCTGGCCGGGCTATCCGGAGGCCAGGGCAGCAGCCGCCGCGCGCACCGGCGAGACCGAATCGGTCGTCGTCGGAGAGGCGAAGATCGGCGACGTGCCCACTGTGCTGATCGCCTGGGAGTTCGGGTTCCTCGGCGGTTCGATCGGACAGCAGACCGGCGACCGCGTCGAAGCCGCTTTCGCCCACGCGAAAGAGCGTGGGCTACCTGTGGTGTCGCTGGTCGCGACTGGCGGCAGCCGGATGCAGCACGGCATGCGCGCGCTTTCCCAGCTCCAGCGAATCGCGCGCGCCGCCGCGGACGCGCGCGCGGCGGGTGTGCCGCAGATTTCCGTTCTGCGCAACCCGTCCACCGGCGGCGGCTGGGCGACGCTCGGTGCCGGTTCCGACGTCGTGCTGGGACTGCCAGACGCCCAAGTGGGCTTCGCAGGCTCCCGCGTACGGCCAGCGACGTCGCCCGCGGAGGCGTACACCGTCGAAGCGAAGCTGGAATGGGGACAGGTCGACCGTCTCGTTGAAACAGACGAGCTGGGTGACGTGCTCGCGCGATGGCTACAGCTATTGGCTTCGCCGTCGACAGAGCCCGCGCCCCCGCCTAACGCCCGTCGCGACGCCACGCTGCCCGAAACCGGCTGGGAAGCCGTACGGACAGCGCGCGCTTCTTCGCGAGCGCGCGCACCCGAGTACCTCGACGCGTACTTCGACTGGCGAGAGAACGTCCAAGGCGACCGTGCCGGTCACGTCGACGAAGGCGTCCAATGTGGCTTCGGCTGGCGAGAAGACCGCACGATCGCGTACGCAGCACAGTGCGGCACCGCGACGCGTCCAGCAGGCTTTCGCACCGCAGCACGGCTTATCCGGCTGGCATCCCGGCTAGGGATTCCGGTGTTGACGCTTGTGGACACTCCCGGCGCGGCAAACGACGCGGAAGCGGAAGAAGGCGGGATCGGACCAGCGATCGCGGAACTGTTCGAGGCGATCGCCACCGCCGCGGTGCCCGTCACCACGCTGGTGATCGGCGAAGGCGGTTCCGGCGGCGCGCTGGCTTTCGCCGCGCCGGGCACGACCTGGATCGCCCCGGACGCCTACTTCTCGGTCACTTCGCCGGAAGCGGCGGCGGCGATCCTGAAACGCCCGATGACCGACGTGCCTGCCGTGGCCGACCAGCTGCGGTTGCGCCCGCAGGATCTGGTCGGCCTCGGCCTGGCAGTCGGAATTGTCGAGCCCTAGCGACCTAGAGCCCGGAGAGTCCTAACGGGTCACGCCTCGACGGCGCGGACCCGCCACTTGCGCTGCGCGTAGGACGCGAGGGTAGCCGCGACAGCGACTCCCGCGGTTGCACAGCTTGCGATGGCCACGAATACTGCCGTCATTGCGGCTCCTCCTCACGGGGTGCGCACGCCGATGCCGTCGGCGAATCCGGGTGATCCGCTGGCCGACGTGTGCGAGTTGATGGGGTTTAACAGGTATCTACCTGCTATAACGCATGGTCCCCGCTACGCGTTACCTGCGCTACCCCCGTGCGGGAGTGAGACGTATCACGTTACGCTTTGGATCGCTCGCGGTAGGTGATGTCGGGGGCTCTGCGCAGTGAGTCCTGAAAACGCGAAAGGAGCGATGTGACAGAGGCAGCAGACGGGAGGGGGCCGTCGGGCGGCGCCACGGTCACGGACGACAAGACGATGCGCCGGGCGGTCGGCGCGGCCGCGGTCGGCAACATCACCGAGTGGTTCGACTTCGGGGTCTACGGCTACCTCTCCACCACCATCGAGGCCCAGTTCTTCCCGCCCGGCAATCCCGCGCTGGCCCAGCTCGCGACGTTCGCGACCTTCGCGGTGGCGTTCCTGGTGCGTCCGCTCGGCGGGCTGTTCTTCGGTCCGCTCGGCGACAAGATCGGCCGGACCAAGGTGCTCGCGGTGACGGTGATCCTGATGGCGACCGGCACCTTCCTCATCGGACTGATCCCGTCGTACTCCTCGATCGGGCTGGCCGCGCCGATCCTGCTGGTCTGCGCGCGGGTCCTGCAGGGCTTCTCGACCGGCGGCGAATACGCGGGCGCGATGACGTTCATCGCCGAGTACAGCCCGGACCGCCGCCGCGGCTACTTCGGCAGCTTCCTGGAGTTCGGCACCTTCATCGGGTACGCGCTGGGCGCGACCGTCTCGTCGGTGCTCCCGCTGGTGTCGACGCCGGCCTTCATGGACACCTGGGGCTGGCGGATCCCGTTCATGGTGGCGCTGCCGCTCGGCATCGTCGGGGTTTACCTGCGGACGAAGCTCGAGGAGACGCCCGCGTTCCAGCAGCTGCTCGACGAGTCGGGCAAGCGCGAGGACGCCGAGGCCAAGCACGTGGTCCGCACGATCTTCGCGAAGTACTGGCCGACGATGCTGCTGGCCGGCGGGCTCGTGGTGACCTGGAACGTCACCAACTACATGCTCACCAGCTACATGCCGACCTACCTCAAGGACGACCGCACGATGTCCGAGAACGGCGGACAGGCCATCTCGGCCACTGCGGCGGAGTGGCTGCAGATCGGCGTGCTGTGGCTGGGCGTGCTGCTGATCCCGCTCCTCGGCAAGCTCAGCGACCGCTACGGCCGCAAGCCGATCCTGTGGGTCGGCGCGGGCGGGCTGATCGTGCTCGGCCTGCCGATGGTGCTGCTGCTCAAGAGCGGGTCGCTGATCTCGGTGCTGCTCGGCCTGATCCTGATGGGACTGCTGCTGATCTGCTTCTCCTCGACCTGCCCGTCCACGCTGCCCGCGCTGTTCCCGACCGAGGTCCGGTACGGCGGGTTGTCGATCTCGTTCAACATCTTCGTGTCGGCGTTCGCCGGGACGGTGTCGCTGGTGATGAGCGCGCTGGTGCTGGCCACCGGGGATCTCAAGTGGCCTGGGTATTACCTGATGATCGCCGGGGTGGTCGGGGTGATCACGCTGCTGAAGCTGAAGGAGACGGCGCGGAAGCCGTTGCCTGGCTCGGCTCCTTCGCTGTCCGCCAGCGAGGAAGCCACTGCCGGGCGGTAATCGCCTAACGAGCCGTGAAGGGCCCCTTGAAGGAATCTGATTCCCTCAAGGGGCCCTTCACGGACGGTCAGGCCGCTTGCAGCTCGTCGACCCGGGTGGTCCAGGAGCCGTGCGGTTCCAGCACGACGGTCCGGGTGTCGTCGTCGTGGCGGGCCAGCCGGACGACCAGGTGGTCCTCCGACAGCCGCTCCGCGCTGCCCTCGCCCCACTCGACGACCACCGCGGACGACTCCAGGTCGGTGTCCAGGTCGAGGTCGTCCAACTGGGACAGATCGCCGCCGAGCCGGTACGCGTCCACGTGGATCAACGGGACCCCGGCGGCGCCCGCGGCGTGCACCCGCGCCAGCACGAACGTCGGCGAACTGACCCGTCCGCCGACGCCGAGACCGTCCGCGATCCCGCGGGTCAGCGTCGTCTTCCCGGCCCCGAGCGGACCGTCCAACAGCACCAGGTCGCCCGCGCGCAGGGCCGCGCCCAGGGTCCGCCCGAAGGCCATCGTGTCCTCGGGGGTTTCCAGAATCACCTTGTCCACCACCAGTTTCGCCGGTTCGGCGCGGCGCTGCCACCACAGCGCTGCAGCAGGTCGATGAGATGGCTGTTCACCAGCTCAGGCTGTTCGAGCTGCACCATGTGCCCGGCTCCGCGCACGCGCACCAGCTCGGCGTCCGGCAGCTCGGCGGCGATCCGCTCGGCGTGCGCGAACGGTGTGAAACGGTCCGAGTCGCCGCCGATGACCAGCACTTGTGCGTGTTTCAGCCCGGCCAGCACAGCGTAGCGATTGTGGCTGCCGAGTGTGTCGACGAAGTTGATCAGCCCGCGCACCGGCGTGACAGCCAGCATTTCCAGCATGAAGTCGACCAGCCGCGGCGAGACGTCGCGGCTGCCGAACGCGAGCCGTCGCACTGCCTGCCGGGTCAGCTGACCGCCGGCTGCGCGGACGAACTCCACCAACCCGGGTTGCCATCCGGCCAGCTCGCCTACGCCGCGCGTGAGCGGGTTGTACTTGGACAACAACGGCCTCGGCAACCCACGCGCGCCCACTTCGCCCGCCGCGGTCGCGATGAAGGCGACGCCGCATACGCGGTCCTCGAAGAGGTCTGGCCGTTGCGCTGCCAACTCCATGATCACCATGCCGCCCATGGAATGTCCCATGAGGACAATCGGTCCTTCGGGCACCATCGCGCGCAGCACGCTGTCGAGGTCGTGCGCGAGCTGCTCGATCGTCGACGTCTCAGTGGACGCCTCTCCGGACAGACCGTGGCCGCGATGGTCGAAATAGACCTGCCGTACGCGCGGCAGTCGCAGCGAAGCGACGTCGCGACGCTGAAAGTGCCACGAGCGCCGCGAAAGCGCGAAGCCGTGTACGCCGACGAGAGTCAGCTCCGGCTTTTCGCCGTCCTCAGGGTCGATCTCCTCGACCGACAGCGGCGTGCCGTCTTCGGCGGCGACAGTGGACGTACGGTCTGGCTTCAGCTCACCGAGCGGCTCGTCGGCGAACGGGTCCTCGGTCGGTTTGCGTTGCTGCGTCGCGACAACTGCCGCTGCGGCACCCGTCACCACCGCTCCGACTCCGCCGACGATCGCCCACAGCCGCGCCGAAGGAGTCACGCCCGCTCCCCCACGTACCGGCGCTGTACGCGCGGCCGGTACATCGAGGTGACGATCTCGTAGTCGATGGTGCCGAGCTTGTCCGCCCATTCGCGCGCGGTCGGCTCGCCGGAGCGGCCGGACCCGAACAGCACGACCTCGTCGCCGACGCGAGGCACGTCCTCGTTGCCGACGTTCACCACGAGCTGGTCCATGCAGACCCGCCCGACGACTGGCCGCCGTCGCCCGCCCAGCCAGACATCCATCCGGCCGGACAGCGTGCGCGGCACCCCGTCGGCGTATCCGGCGGGCACGAGCGCGAGCGTGGTGTCCTCCCGCGCGGTCCAGGTGTGGCCGTAGGAGACGGATTCGCCGGCGGCGAGCGGCTTCGTGAGGACCACGCTGGAGCGGAACGTCATCGCCGGGCGCAGGTCGTCGTCGGTGGGCACCGGGTTGAGGCCGTACATCGCGATGCCCGGGCGGACCAGGTCGAAGTGCAGGTCGGGCCGGGTGAGCGTGGCCGCGGAGTTGGCCAGGTGCCGGATCGGGTCGAGCCCGGCGGCGAGGGCCGCGTCGTAGGCCTCGGCGAACAGCTTCGCCTGCGCGTCGATCGACGCGTGGCCCAGCTCGTCGGCGCAGGCCAGGTGCGACCAGATGGCCACTACCTCGACACCGCGCGCCTTGGCCGCCGCCTCGACCAGCGCCGCCCAGTCGGCGGGCGGACAACCGTTGCGCGACAGACCGGTGTCGATTTTCAGGTGCACGCGGGCACGCTTTCCGGCGAGCTTCGCGGCGGCGTCGACCCGGGCCAGCTCACCGAGAGAGCTGACGCCGAGGTCGATGTCCGCCTCGATGCCGGGCGCGAAATCCAGCTCCGGGACGTCCAGCCAGCTGAACAGCCGGACTGACAGCCCGGCCGCCCGCAGGTCAAGGGCCTCCTGGAGCGAGCAGGTGCCGAGCCAGGCGGCCCCGGCTTCGACAGCGGCGCGGCCTACCGGAATCGCGCCATGGCCGTACGCGTCGGCTTTGACCACGCACATCACGGCCGCACCGGGTGCCCGGTCGGCCAGCAAGGAAACGTTGTGGCGCACAGCGCCGAGATCGACCACGGTCTCGGCGTGCGGAGAACTGGCAGTCATAACGACTGCCAGTTTCCCACGTCATCGACTCAAGAGAGACGCTGCCCGGAAGTACCGGAGAAGACGTGCAGCTCGTCCGGGCGGATCCGCAGGTGCAGGGTGTCGCCCATGCGCGGCGGCGTACGCGGGTCGACGCGCGCGACCACGTTGCGTGACGCACCCTCCGCGGACTCCTCGACACCGGCGCCGAGCTTGCCGTAGACGTAAGCGTCCGAGCCCAGCTCCTCGACCAGTTCGACCTTGATCGGCAGCGTGCCGTCGGTGTCGGTGGTGGCTTCCAGCGACTCGGGACGGAAACCGATGGTGACCGTGTCGCCGTCGGCCGCGGAACGCACCTCAGGCTTGAGCGGCACCTGCACGCCGCCGACCTCGGCGCCGTCCGCGGTGAGCTTCGCGGCGACCAGGTTCATCGCCGGGGAACCGATGAAGCCCGCGACGAAGACGTTTTCGGGCCGGTCGTACAGCGCGCGCGGGGTGTCGCACTGCTGCAGCAGACCGTCCGACAGCACCGCGACGCGGTCACCCATCGTCATGGCCTCGACCTGGTCGTGGGTCACGTACACGGTGGTGACGCCGAGCCGGCGCTGCAGCGCGGCGATCTGCGTACGGGTCGAGACACGCAGCTTCGCGTCCAGGTTCGACAGCGGCTCGTCCATGAGGAACACCTGCGGCTCACGCACGATGGCGCGGCCCATCGCGACGCGCTGACGCTGACCGCCCGACAGCGCCTTCGGCTTGCGGTCCAGGTACTGCTCGATGTCCAGCAGCTTCGCCGCGTCGAGCACCTTCTGCTTGATCTCCGACGCGGGCCGCCCGGCGATCTTCAGCGCGAAGCCCATGTTCTGCGCGACCGTCATGTGCGGGTACAGCGCGTAGTTCTGGAACACCATCGCGATGTCGCGCGAACGCGGCGGCAGCTGCGTGACGTCGCGGTCGCCGATCCAGACCGCGCCCTCGTCGATGTCCTCCAGGCCCGCGAGCATCCGCAGCGCGGTGGACTTGCCCGAACCCGACGGCCCGACCAGCACGAGGAACTCGCCGTCGGCGATTTCCAGGTCCAGCGCGTCGACGGCGGGACGCTCGGTCCCGGAGTAGCGCCGGGTCGCCTTGTCGTAGGTGATGCTGGCCATCGGTCAGTCCTCTCCCAATTTCGCGGAAACCCCGTGCGCGGCCTCGCGCGCCTCGAGGTGGCGTTGCTGGATCTCGATTCCGGCGGCGCGCAGCGCCCCGGTCGGCTCGTCCAGTTCGAGCTGGTTTTCGGTCCCGTGCCACACGGGCGGTTCGGCGGTGCCCGCGAGCGCCCAGGCGGCTTGCCGAGCGGCGCCCTGCGCGACGTACTCGCCGACCTCGGGAATCACCACGGGCAGGCCGAGCACGATCGGCGCGATCGCCCGCACCGCGGCGGACTGAGCGCCGCCGCCGATGAGCAGCACGCGCTTCACGGCCATGCCCTGCGCGCGCACCGCGTCGAGCCCGGCGGCCAACCCGCAGACCATGCCCTCGACGGTCGCCCGCGCGACGTTCTCCGGCGTCATGTTCGCCCTGGTCAGACCGTGCAGCGAGCCGGTCGCTCCGGGCAGGTTCGGGGTGCGTTCGCCGTCGAGGTACGGCAGCAGCGTGAGCCCGCCCGCGCCCGGTTCGGCGGACAGCGCGAGCCGGTCGAATTCGGTCAGGTCGACGCCGAGCATCGCCGCGCCCGCGGTGAGCACGCGGGCGGCGTTGAGAGCTGCGGTCAGCGGAAGGAAGCGGCCGGTGGCATCGGCGAATCCGGCGACCAGGCCGCTCGCGTCGGCCGCGCCGGTCTCGGTGACGCCGAAAACCGTGCCGCTGGTGCCGATCGAGATCACCGCGTCGCCCGGAGCCAGTCCGAGGGCGAGTGCGGCGGCCATGTTGTCGCCGGTGCCTGCGGAGACGAGCATGCCGTCGCTGGTGTGCCCGGCGACGTCGGCCGGGCCGAGCACCGTGGGCAGATCCGGGGTGCGGCCGCCGAACGCGTGCGCGAGGACGTCGGGGCGATAAGTGTTGTCGGTCGGGGAGAAATAGCCGGTGCCGGAGGCGTCGCCGCGGTCGGTCACCGCGGTTTCCGGACGGCCGAGCAGCCGCCAGGTGAGCCAGTCGTGCGGCAGCAGAACGCGCGCGACGCGATCGGCGTTCTCCGGTTCGTGCTCGGCGAGCCAGCGGAGCTTGGTGACGGTGAAGCTGGCGACCGGCACCAGCCCGACCGACTTCGCCCAGACGCCGGGTCCGCCCAGCTCCTCGGTCAGATCTTTGGCTGCCTGCGCGGAGCGGGTGTCGTTCCACAGCAACGCCGGACGGACCACCTCGCCCGCCTCGTCGAGCGTGACCATGCCGTGCTGCTGACCGCCGACGCCGATGGCTTTCACGCCGTCGAGGACGTCGCGAGTGGCGTCCGCAAACGCTTGCGCCCACGCTGCGGGGTCGACCTCGGTGCCGTCCGGATGCGGTGCCCGACCGGTGCGCACGATCTCGCCGGTGCGCGCGTCGCAGACCACGACCTTGGTCGACTGCGTCGACGAATCGACCCCGGCCACCAGTTCAGCTGTCATAGGGCTGCCCCTCCTCGACGTACTCCGCGGCCTCGACCGCCGTTCCCTCGTTCAGCGCGGCCTCGATCTCCTCGGTCGGAGTGGCTTCGCTGGTGATCAGGAGGTCGTAATCGCCGACGGTGCCGTGCGCGTACGTCGCGGTGCGGCCGAACTTCGAGTGGTCGAGCACCAGCACGTTGCGGTTCGCGGCGCGCAGCACGGCTTTCTTCAGCTCGGCGTAGTCGCGGACCGGGTGGAACAGCCTGCCCACCGCGACCGCACTCACCGAGACGAACGCGATGTCCACGCGAATGCGCTCAAGCAGCGCGAGCACATCGGGGCCGGAGCAGGAGTCGTACTCGGGGTCGTAATGCCCGCCTGCCAGGACCACGTCGACGCCGGTGCCCAGCAGCCGCGCGGCCTGCAGCGAGTTGGTGATGACGGTGCGGCGTTCGAGCTGGGCCAGCCGCTCGACCAGCGGGAACAGCGTGGTGGAGTCGTCCACGAACACGGTCTGGCCGGGCTCGACCTGCCGAATCGCGAGCTCCGCGAGGGCTTCCTTCTCGGCCGAATGCAACGTGAACCGGCTGGCGGTCTCCATGGTGAGCGCCGGATACGCCTCGACCTTGCCGCGCAGCTTGCGCAGCAGCCGCTTGTCGGCGAGATCGTCGAGGTCGCGGTGCATCGTCATGAGGCTGACGCCGAACCGCTCAGTGAGGTCGTCGATCCGGACTTCGCCCTGGTCAATGACGTAGTCGAGGATCTCCTGACGGCGCTGTTCCACCGCGGCGTCGGACGGGCGCGTCTTCGGCCGTCCTGGCGTGTCTCGACTCACACCTTGTTCTTACCAGATATCTCGGCCCGAGTTAACACGTAACTCGATAACTCCTGCGTCACCTTCAAGCGCCCCAATGTGGCATTGGGTGCGTCAGACGCACCGAACGCCACATTGGGTGCGTGAGATGCACCCAATGCCACATTGGGGCAGCGCGGGTCAGCGGGTAGCGGCGCGGACCAGCCGGAGCGCGGCGGGGATGGCGTCGACCAGACCGGATGCCGACGTCGGCACGTCCTCGGCGGCAAGTGCGCCCGCCAGCGAATGCACCTGCGCGGCGGCTGCGGCGGCCAGCCACGGGTCAAGCCCGGCGGCGAGCAGCGAGCCGACCAGGCCGGTCAGCACATCGCCGGAGCCTGCGGTGGCCAGCCACGAACCGCGTGGCGTGTTCACGGCGACGCGGCCGTCCGGAGCGGCGACGACTGTGCAATGGCCTTTCAGCAGCACGACGGCGTCGTACTTCTTCGCCGCCTCCCGCGCCGCCGCGACTCGGTCCGCGCCCGGGCGGCGGCCCATCAGGCGTTCGTATTCGCCAGCGTGCGGGGTGAGCACGAGCGGAGTGTCCGGGTCGCGGGCGTCGAGGACTTCGGGAGTGTGCGCGATGAGCGTGGTGGCGTCGGCGTCCGCGCACACCGGGACGCCCTGGCCGAGGATGTGCCGCAGGATTTCCCGGCCTTCGCCGCCGGTGCCGATGCCCGGGCCGACCACCCACGCCTGCACCCGGCCCGCGTCGGTGACCGAGCCGGTCGCGACGATCTCCGGCCAGCGCGAGCGCACGACGTCCGCCGCGTGTCCGGCGTAGCGGACCATGCCCGCCGTCGCGCGGACCGCGGAACCGGACGCGAGCACCGCCGCCCCGGGATATGTCGCCGATCCGGCCGCGATGCCGACGACGCCTTGGGTGTACTTGTCGTCCTCCGGGCCGGGAATCGGCCATGCCTCGGCGACGTCGGCGAGATCCAGGCGCTGCAGGTCCGGCTCGTCCAGCCACGGCCGCAGACCGATGTCGACCAGTACGACCTCGCCGCATTCCTCTGGAGCCAGTACGTGCACGGGCTTCAGCGCGCCGAACGTGACCGTGCGCGCGGCGGTGACGTGCGGACCGTCAACCGCACCGGTGTCCGGGTCAACGCCACTTGGCAGATCCACCGCCACAACCGGCGCTTCGATCTGCGCCACCAGTTCGGCGGCGTCGGGACGCAGTGGGCCACGGGCGGAAATGCCGACGATGCCGTCCACGACGACATCCGCCTGCTCGATCCACTGTGGACTGTCCGCAATGGACACCATACGGCCGCCGGATCGCCGCAGCGCAGCCAATCCGGCCGGATGCGCCTTCTCCGGCTTCAGCAGTACGGCAGCGACCGCGACCCCGCGCCGACGCAGGAAAGCGCCAGCCCACAAGGCATCGCCGCCGTTATTGCCCGAGCCGACCAGCAGCACGACCCGCCGCCCGGAGACGCCGCCGGTGTCCTCGGCCAGCAACCCGGCCACCTCGGCGGCGAGGCCGAAGGAGGCCCGGCGCATCAGCTCGCCGTCCGGAGTGCGCGCGAGCAGCAGGTCTTCCGCCGCGCGAATCCGTTCTGTAGTCCAGATTCCTTGCACGGCGGCTCCCGCTACTCGACAGTGACGGACTTCGCCAGGTTACGCGGCTTGTCGATGTCGTACCCGCGGGAACTGGCGATCTCCGCGGCCAGCACCTGCAACGGCACCGTGGAGACCAGCGGCTGCAGCAGCGTCGGCACCGCGGGCACCTCGATGAGTTCGTCGGCGAACGGGCGCACGGTCTCGTCGCCCTCCTCGGCGATCACGATCGTGCGCGCGCCCCGCGCCTGGATCTCGCTGATGTTCGACACCAGCTTCGAGTGCAGCACCGCGCGGCCCTTCGGCGACGGCATCACGACGACGACCGGCAGGCCCTCTTCGATCAGCGCGATCGGACCGTGCTTCAGCTCGCCCGCCGCGAAGCCCTCCGCGTGCATGTACGCGAGTTCCTTCAGCTTCAGCGCGCCTTCCAGCGCCACCGGGAACCCGACGTGGCGGCCGAGGAACAGCACCGCGCGCGAGTCGGAGATCCGCCGCGCGATCTCGCGCGTCTGCTCCACAGTGGACAGCACCTTCTGCACCGCGGCCGGCATGGCTTCCAGCTCGGCGAACTCGCGGGCGACCTCGTCCGGGTACTTCGTGCCGCGCGCCTGCGCCAGCGCGAGACCGACGAGGTAGTTCGCGGCGATCTGCGCGAGGAACGCCTTGGTCGACGCGACCCCGATCTCCGGCCCGGCGTGCGTGTACAGCACCGCGTCGGACTCGCGCGGGATCTGCGCGCCGTTGGTGTTGCAGACCGCCAGGACGCGGGCCTTCTGCTCGCGCGCGTGCCGCACGGCTTCGAGGGTGTCCGCGGTCTCGCCGGACTGGGAGACGGCGACGACGAGCGTGTCGCGGTCGAGAACCGGGTCGCGGTAGCGGAACTCCGACGCCAGCTCCACCTCGACCGGCAGCCGCGTCCAGTGCTCGATGGCGTACTTCGCGACCAGGCCCGAGTGATACGCCGAACCGCAGGCGATGACGAAGACCTTGTCGACGTCACGCAGGTCCTGGTCGGAAATCCGCTGCTCGTCG
The DNA here is from genome assembly GCF_042647905.1 of Amycolatopsis halotolerans. Classification (NCBI taxonomy): domain Bacteria; kingdom Bacillati; phylum Actinomycetota; class Actinomycetes; order Pseudonocardiales; family Pseudonocardiaceae; genus Amycolatopsis; species Amycolatopsis halotolerans. The sequence goes on along the minus strand of NZ_JBHRWI010000062.1, from coordinate 180,899 downwards.
AGGATGATCCGGCCGGCCTCGAAGTGCCCGCGCAGCGTGTTCGCCAGCGCCTCCGGCTGCTCCTCGATCTCCTTGAGCATGAAGTACTCGTGGCCGCCCTTTTCGGCGGCCGACAGGTCCCAGTCGACGGTGAACGGCTTGGCCTGCGCGGCGTCGCCGTGGAAGTCGGTGACCTCGTAACCGTCGCGGGTGATGACGACCAGCTGGTCCTGGCCCAGTTCGACGGCCTCGCGGGTGTGCTCGATGAACGCGGCGACGTCGGAAGCGACGAAGTGCTCGCCCTCGCCGACCCCGACCACCAGCGGCGACGACCGGCGCGCGGCGACGATCGTGTCCGGCTCGTCCGCGTGCGTCACGACGAGCGTGAACGCGCCCTCCAGCCGACGGCACACCGCGGCGACGCTGGCCGGCAGGTCGCCCTTGGTGTCGCCCTCGGAGTAAGCGAGGGAAACCAGGTGCGCGGCGGTCTCGGTGTCGGTGTCGCTGGCCATCTCGATGCCCGCGGCCTCGAGCTCGGCGCGCAGCGCGGCGAAGTTCTCGATGATCCCGTTGTGCACCACGGCCACGCGGCCGGTGGTGTCCCGGTGCGGGTGCGAGTTCCGGTCGATCGGGGCCCCGTGCGTGGCCCAGCGGGTGTGCCCCATGCCCGCGGTCCCCGCGAACGCGTCGCGGCCGACCTCGTCGAGCCGGGCTTCCAGGTTGGCCAGACGGCCGGCCTTGCGCTCGACTGTCAGCGCGCCGGCACCGTCCAGCACCGCCACGCCAGCCGAGTCGTAGCCCCGGTATTCCATGCGGCGGAGCCCACCGAGCACGACGTCCAGAGCCGGGCGGTGTCCGACGTATCCCACGATTCCACACACGCGAACTAGCGTAACGAGACAAGTCCAGTCCCCTACTCCGGTCCCTAGAGCGGGGTTTTCAGTGCCGCTGAGCTGGGCGAGCGGCCTCCCGGACAACGCTTGACCGGGTGCGCGCGCAGTCCGGCGGCGGACCCCTAAACCGATCGGGGTGGCGCACCGGGCCGGGGCGGGGCACGGGCAGTAAGGTCACGCGCATGGCCAGCAAGCCCAAGCAGCTGCTCACGGAGCTGTCCCACCCGGGACCCCACGAGGTTTTGCGCGGCAACCTCGCCCTGGTCGGACTGCCCGGCGTCGTGTTCACCCCGCGCCAAGGCCTTGGCCTGCCCGCCATCGCGTTCGGGCACGGCTGGATGCAGCCGGCGACCCGCTACCGGCAGCTCCTGCACCACCTCGCGAGCTGGGGCGTGGTCGCCGCGGCCCCCGCGACCCAGCTGGGCCCGCTCCCGTCGCACCGCCTCCTGGCCGGCGACCTGCTGACGACGCTCGACGTCATCACCACGGTCCGCCTCGGCCCGGACGGCATCAGCGTCGACCCGGAGAAACTGGGCCTGGCAGGCCACTCCACCGGCGGCGGTTCGGCAGTGCTCGCAGCCGCCCAGTCCGCCGGAGCAGGCGACGACGCCCGCCCCAAGGTCCGCGCGGTGGCGACAGTGGCCGCGGCGCAGACGTTCCCGCCCGCGACGGAAGCCGCGAAGGTGATCGGCGCCCCCGGTCTGCACCTGGCCGTGGACGGCGACCTGGTGGCCCCGGCGGTCGGCCACGCGGATGCGATCGCCCAGGCTTGGGCCGGTCCGGTGCAGCTGCGGACGCTGGCGAAGTCCTCGCACCTGGCGGTGACGGAGGGCCGGCACTGGAGCCAGTTGCTGCTGCAGGGCAAGCCGCAACGGGCGACTCAGCAGTTGGCGAAGGCGCTGTTCACTGCGTTCTTTCTCACGCATTTGACGGGTACGGACAAGTACCTGCCGCTGCTGGACGCGGATGTGAAGCGCGCGCCGATCGAGGTTCCCGAGGACGAGGAACCGGCTGCCTGATCAGCCGGTTCGGCTCAGGTAGCCAGCCAGTCGGTGTTCGTGTAGTCGTCCTCGTCGTGGTGCACGCCACGCCGATGCCGCCCCGACGCCGGAGCCGCGGCAGGCGGTGCCGGAGCAGGAGGAGGCGTGCTCGGCCGCTCGGCAGCGGGCTCGGCGGACACGTAGCCGGCGCGACGTTCCTTCTCCGCCTCGTCGTCCTCGAACCCGAAGCTGACCTCGCCCTTGGGCTTGTCGCCGACGGTCGACTCCATCACCCAGCCGCCGGCCTTCGCCGCGCGGCGGGCGCTCTCCTGCACGCGGACGATCACCTGGCCGACCGTGCGCAACTGCTTGTCGCTGGCCTCTTTGCTTTCCTTGAGGTCTTTCCGGACCCGGCTGCCGATCAACGCGAGCCGTTCCTCCGCCTCGCGTTCGATCTGGGCCATCTTGTGGCGGAACCCCGCCCCCAGGTCTTCGCTGCTCACCGCGTCCTCCCCCGTTCTAACGGCCAGGCTGATCGTCGTCGAGCAACGAACCGCTGATCCGGTTCGAGTTGGACTGCGAACCGAAAAGACCGCCGTCGACACGGTACGCGCTCGACGAACGTTCCTGCTCTCCTCCGCCGCCCGGCGCATTGCCGAGGCCGCCCATCATTCCGCCGCCCATCATGGCCGGGGTGCCGGAGCCGCTCGCCTCGTGATGCACGGGCGCGGTGCCGAGCTGCGAGGTGTCGGTCGGCGGAGCGTCGCCTGCCGAGGCCGCCATCGGGTCGCCGATGTCGCCGAGGCCGACGTGCGGAGCGGTGCCGATCCCGGGGTCGGCGGAGAACGGGTCGAGCACGGACTGGGCGCTCGTCGAATCGTCCGGTCCCGACGCCGCCGCGGCCGCTGCCGGCTCGTGCGTCGCGGGCAGTTCGTGCGAGGGCGGCTGGCCGGGGACGACCTGGTGCTCCTGCGCGGCTGGCTGACCGGGGACGGCTTGATGTGCTTGCGCGGCGACCTGATCCGGGGCTTGATGTCCTTGCGCGGCGACCTGATCCGGGACGGCCTGGTTGGCGGCAGCGGCCACTGGCTGGCCCGCCGCCGCGTCCGGCACCGGCGTACCGGGCGGCGTAGGACCGCCCGGCGTGGCCTGCCCGCCGACCGCCGAAGCCGCAGCGGCTCCACCGCCGCCGGTTCCCCCGTTGTGGTTGCCCGGGTTCAGCGCACCGTCGTCGCCGAGGGTGTACTTCGTCGGATGGCCGGATCCGTCGTCGATGGTCACGACCGTCGGGCCGTCGGCTCCGGACGGCCGCTCGGCCACGATCGACAGCTTGCCGTCCTGGATGTGGATCTTGCCGTCCGGACCGGGCTGGTACTTCTGCCCGGATCCCTGCGTGCCCTCGTGTCCCTGCGCACTGTCGTGGCTCTTCGCGGCGTCCTGGGCCGGGACTCCGTCGTGCCCCTGGCCAGTCCCTTGCGCTCCGTCGTGGCCCTGCGGACCGGGCCCGGCCGCCGGGTCCGGATGCTGCTGCCCCGGAGTCCCCGGCGGCTGCGTGGCACCCGGCTTCTCCTGGTCGCCGAAGTCGAGGTCGTAAGTCTTCTGCTTGCCCGTGCCGTCGTCGACGCTGATCCCCATGTGCCCGTCCTTGCCGGGTTCGGACATGGAGATCTTGTGGCCGTCGTGCTCGACGGTCATGGTCTCGGGCTCTTCGGGCTTGAGCGCCGCGCCCGTCTTCGGGTCGATCGGATACGGCTGCCCGGTCTTCGGATCGACCTCGAGCGGCTGATGGGTGACCGGGTTGAGCCCCTCGGCCGGCTGCGGCTGAGTCTGCGGCGTTTCCGGCATCTTGGGCGTCTGCGCCGCGGCCGGGACCGGCCCGGAGCCGCCGGTGCTCGGCATCCCCGAGTCCTTGCCGCCACCGCCCGACGACGACGGCGTGGTCTGCTGGCCGCCCCCGTCCTGCTGCTTCCCGCCGCCCTGGTCAGCGGGCTTCGACGACGTGGTGAAGAGATCCTCGCGAGCCTTGCCCAGCGACGCGCCGAGCTCGTTCCACACCTGGTCGACGCTCGTCCGCGTGTGCTCGCAGACCTGCTGCCAGTTGGTGACGTGCTTGTCCATGAACCCGCAGAACCCGGCGAGCCACTTCTTGGCCCACTCCTGCCCGGCGTCCTTGGTCTCGTCGTTGAGATCGCAGCTGTCGTCGTCCATCTTGTCCTTCATGTCCTGAGGCATGAGTCGAACAAAATGCTTGAAGTCGTCGTCGCTCGCGTTGCGGCCCATCTCGGCGACCCGGATCAGCCGGTCGATGTCGCCGGGCGAGAAGTCGCCCTTGTTGGGGTACTCGGTGATGTAGTAATCCTGCAGCCACTGGCACTTCGCCCGGATCAGCTTCGCGATCGAGGCGATGCTGCGGTCGATCAGGCCCGCCCCGTCCTTCAGGGTCTGCTCGACAGCCTTCGTGCCGTCGGTGATCCCCTTCCAGGACTGCTGAGCCGAATCCCGCGCGTTGCCCGACCAGTTGGCGAACACGGTCGCCATCCGGTTGTCCTGATCCGCCGCGGCGTCCACAATGGACGCGTTGACGTCCGTCAATTCCTTGGCAGCGGCCTTGAATTTGTCGAACGGGATGTCCCGCTGCTCGTCGAACGGGTCGCCGACGTGCGGCTGGAACGGATGGTCCGGCAGGTTCTGCGCGACCAGTCCACGGGCGCGGCTGTAGAGCGGCAGCAGGTTCCGGAACGGTTGCAGGCCCGAGACGCCGAGGTCGAGGATCTCGTTCGAGTTCGCGACACCCGGATCCGTGTCAGTGTTCTTGGCGCCCTGGTCTTTCAGCTTCTGCTTGTCGCCGTCGACCGCCTGCTGCTGCTTGTCCTGCGCCGCCTTCGCGCCTTTGTCCGCCTGGTCCTTTGCCTTGCCGTACCAGTCGTAGACGTCGCTTTCGCTCGACCACTCCCAGTCCATGTCTCCTTCGGAGATGGACAGCTTGTCCTTGTAGTAGTCGCGCCAATGGTTGCGGTCTTCGTCGCTCTGAAAGCCGTAACTCTGCGCTTCGCCGTCGTCGTCTTCGTCCTCGACGTAGTCGAAGTAGCGAAGCGCCAGCCCCCGTTTGGTGTTGCTGTCGATGCTGGGGTCGTTCATCAACTGCTGGAACTCTTGGAAAGTCGGGAAGTTCCCGCTGCGCTCGGCCATCAGCGCTTGCCGCTCTTCGTGATGGAGTCCGAGCTGCTCGCCTCGTTGGACGTGTACTTCTTGCTCGCCGACCCGAGGTTGTTCCCGAAGTCCTCAGACGCCTTCACGTAGCTGTCGACGCACTTGCCGACCGCCTCGATTCCGGTCTTGTACAGCTGGAACGAGCCGTGGTGCTTCCGCCCGAAGTCCGCTTCGGTGATCTGCAGCTGCTTCAACGCGGGCAGCGTCGTCTGCAGCCGGTCCTTCGCCGCGTCCCGCACGAATCCGCCCGCCGTCTCCAGCATCTGCGGATCGACATTCTGCCGGTTCCCCACGCTCGCCCCTCCTCGACTGCCCAGTGCTTCCGGACCTTGGACGCACAAAAGCCGTCGGCGGTGCCGGACACTCGTCTACGGAATGTACCCGGAGAGTGACGAGGAGCGCAGCGATTCGGGCAGTTCGGTCAGGAGACCGCGGACACGACCCCAGCCAGCCGATCCGCCGCGGCCTGAGCCGTGTCGTGGGCCGGGGCCTCCACCATCACCCGCACCAGCTGCTCGGTCCCGGACGGACGCAGGAGAACCCGGCCTTCCTCGCCGAGTTCGGCTTCGACCTCGCCTATCGCGTCGCGGACTTCGGCGGACCCGGCGACCGCTGCCTTGTCCGCCACCGGGACGTTGACCAGCACCTGCGGGAGCCGGTTCATCACCGCGGACAGTTCCGCCAGCGGTTTGCCCGTCGCGGCCATCCGGGCCATCAGGCGCATCGCCGTCAGCAGGCCGTCGCCGGTGGTGGCGTGGGCGGGGAGGACTACGTGGCCGGACTGTTCGCCGCCGAGGGCCAGGCCCGACGCGCGCAGTTCCTCCAGCACGTAGCGGTCACCCACCGCAGTCGTGACGACCGTGATGCCGTGGGCCTTCATCGCCAGGTGCAGGCCGAGGTTGCTCATCACGGTCGCGACCAGGGTGTCCTTCACCAGCGCGCCTTCTTCGGCCAGCGCCAGCGCCAGGACCGCCATGATCTGGTCGCCGTCCACCAGTTCGCCGGCGGCGTCGACGGCCACGCAGCGGTCGGCGTCTCCGTCGTGGCCGATGCCGAGGTCGGCACCGTGTTCGACGACTGCCGCGCGCAGCAGGTCAGGGTGGTTCGAGCCACAGCTGTCGTTGATGTTGAGGCCGTCCGGCTCCGCGTGCAGGGCCACGACCTCGGCGCCGGCCCGGCGGTACGCCTCCGGAGCGGCCGCGGACGACGCGCCGTTCGCGCAGTCCACCACGACCGTCAGGCCGGTCAGCGGGTGCGGCGTCGCGGCGACCAGGTGCTCGATGTACTTGTCGAGCGCGTCGGGAACGTCGGTGACGCGGCCGACGCCGTCGCCGGTCGGGCGGGTGATGCCGGTCGCGTCGAGGCCGGATTCGATCTCGTCCTCGATGCTGTCCGGCAGTTTGTGCCCGCCGGCGGCGAAGAGCTTGATGCCGTTGTCCGGCATGGGATTGTGCGAGGCGGAGATCATCACGCCGAGGTCCGCTTCGAGCGCACCGACGAGGTACGCGACGGCGGGGGTCGGGAGCACGCCGAGCCGCAGGACGTCCGCACCGGCTGACGCGAGGCCCGCCACCACGGCGGCCTCCAGCATCTCGCCGCTGGCGCGCGGGTCGCGGCCGACCACGGCCACCGGGCGGTGCGAACGGTCGTGCGCCGCCAGCACTCGGGCGGCGCTCGCCGCGACCGACAGGGCCAGTTCCGGGGACAGGTCGGCATTGGCCAGACCGCGTACCCCGTCGGTGCCGAACAGTCGAGCCATCTGATCCCTCTCCTCGAACTGCGAGACCGAAAGTCTAGCCCGCGACGCCGCTGTCCAACCGGAGGGCAGGGGGCGCGATCGGGGCCACAAACGCAACCGGCGGCGCACGAGGTGAGACCTACGTACGCCGCCGGGGTCCAGGGGCTTGCCCCTGGCGGGGGCTTGGGGGTTCGACCCCCAATGTGATCGCGGAGTGAGCCCGGTGAAGCGCCGTCAGGCGCGAGCAGGGTTCGCCCACGAACGGAGCATCAGCGCTTGGAGTACTGCGGGGCCTTACGGGCCTTCTTGAGGCCGTACTTCTTCCGCTCCGTGGCGCGCGCGTCACGGGTCAGGAAGCCGGCCTTCTTCAGTGCCGGGCGGTCGTCGGCGTCAACCTCGACCAGCGCACGGGCGATGGCGAGACGCAGCGCGCCCGCCTGGCCCGAGATCCCGCCGCCCTTGAGGTTGGCGAAGATGTCGAAGGAGTCCGGCTTCTCGACGGTGACGAGCGGCTCCTTGATGAGCTGCTGGTGCACCTTGTTCGGGAAGTACTGCTCGAGCGACTTGCCGTTGAGCTTGAACTCACCGGTACCCGGCACGACGCGGACGCGGACCACGGCCTCCTTGCGGCGGCCGACCGTCTGCGCGTTGCCACCGGCGGCACGCGACGGGCGCGGGGCGGCGGCGGACTCGCTGGTCGCCACGGCCTCGGCGGGGGTCTCGGTCGAAGCGACGACCTCGGTCTCGGTGCTGGTCAACTGTTCCTCACTCACTGCGCGACCTGCGCGATCTTGGTGATCTCGCGCGCCTGCGGCTGCTGCGCGGCGTGCGGGTGCTGCGGGCCGGCGTACACCTTCAGCTTCTTGGCCATGGCGCGGCCGAGCTTGTTCTTCGGCAGCATGCCCTTGACCACCTTCTCAACGAGGTGCTCGGGCTTGGTGTCGAGCAGCTCGCCGAAGGAGCGCTTCCGCAGGCCGCCGGGGTAGCCGCTGTGCCGGTACGCGAACTTCTGCTCGCGCTTGTTACCGGTGAGAGCGACCTTCTCGGCGTTGACGATGATGACGAAGTCACCGGTGTCCACGTGCGGGGCGTAGGTCGGCTTGTGCTTGCCGCGCAGCAGCGTGGCGACCTCGGTCGCGAGCCGTCCGAGCACGACATCCTCGGCGTCGATCACGTGCCAGGCACGAGTGACGTCGCCGGGCTTGGGGCTGTACGTGGGCAAGGGTCTACCTCGTCGTCATTGCGTGTGGGTAATGTGCGGGCCGAGCGCTGACGCGCCGCAACGCACAACGACATATGAAGATACCCCTGTGGTCCCGCCTGTTGTGCAGCGGGGGTGCGAAGACGCCTCGTCGGCCGGTCACAGCGTACCCGACCGGTTCCCGGAACCACCACGCCGCCGTGCGCGTCCGCTCGAGGTGAGACGATTCGCTCGCGCATCCGCGCGAGCACGAGCGAGCACCTGGGGACAGCAGTTGAAGACACGAGCGAGGACGACCGCAGCCGTACGGACGACCGCGGCCGTCGCCGCCGTGCTGGCGCTCGCGACCGCGTGCGGGCAGGCCCGCGCCGGCACCGCGCTGCCCGACGGCGATCAGGCCGCCGCGTACGTCGGCGCGAAGTTCGAGAAGGCCATGGCGAAGCTCGGGGACACGATCGTCGACCCGCGCAACGTGACCAACTCCGCGGACCGGTACTTCAAGTTCGACGACAAGTACCTGCACAACATCGTCACCTCCGCGCGCACCGGCAGCCCGGAGAGCCGCATCGTGCACAACCGGTCGCAGAAGAACCCCAACGAGTTCCTCGACTCGTTCACCCCGGCCGACGGCACCGTCGAGTACCTCTACCTCGGCCCGGCCTACAAATCGCTCGCGCCGACGCCGTGGGTGTCGATGCCGAAGCCGGAGGCCGGGCTCGTGCAGCCGTGCGCGTGGGGCGGGGTGCAGATCGCGTGCAAGATGGGCGACTCGGTCGACAGCTCGTACAAGGCGGACAAGAAAGCGCTGCGCGGCGCGAAGAGTTCCGCGGACGGCACTGAGCAGCTGACCGTGAACGTGCCGTTCTCGATCTTCCTCGACCGGCGCGTCGAACTGCTGCCGGACAAGCTGGTCAACCAGGTCGGACCGGAACTGCGCAAGGCCGTCGTGCCGAGCACGATCACACTCAAGCCGGACGGTTCGCTCGCCGAGTTCACGATGGCGGCCAAGTTCGAGGGCGACGGGCACAAGGTCGAACTGCGCTACGACTTCAAGTTCACCGGCGAGGCGACCGCCTCGGACCTGCCGACGATTCCGGACGCCTCGCAGGTCACCGTGCTCGCGGACGACGCGGCCAAACAGGACTTCTACCGCAGGCTCGGCGAACTGCAGGGGCGCTGATGCGCACTCTCCCGCCGACCCCCGCGCCCATCGAACCCCGAGGTGAGCACCGATGACCCAGCCTCCCGACCAGCAGCCGCAAGGCCAGCCGCAGTGGTGGCAGCCGGGGACGAACCCGCCGCAGCAGGGCTATCCGTCCGAAGTGGACAGTTCCGGCTGGCAGGGCGGACAGCCCGCGGGCGGCCAGTGGGCGCAACCTCCGGCGCAGCAACAGTTTCCGCCCTCGCAGTATCCGCAGCAGGGTTACCCGGCTCAGCCTTACGGGCAGCAGGGCCAGCCGTACGGCGGGCCTGGGCAGGCGCACAGCCAGCCGACTCCGGTGCCGCCGCAAGGCCAGCCGGGGCAGCAGCCGCCCGGAAGTCCTTACGGCGGCGGGTTCCAGCCGTCCGAGTACGGCGGGCTCGGCGCGTTTTCTTCCGCCAAGCCAGGAAAACCGCGGTCGAAGAAACCGTTCCTGATCGCCGGCGCGGTCGTGGTGGTGCTCGCCGCCGCGGCCGGGATCTCGTGGGCGACCGGAGTGTTCAGCGGGGACACCCTGGACCAGAAGTCGTTGCAGGACGGCGTTTCCAAGGTGCTCAACGAGAACTACGGCGAGCCGGACGTCAAGAACGTCGCGTGCCCGTCCGGGCAGACGATCGAGAACGGCGCCACGTTCGACTGCACGGTGCAGGTCGGCGGGCAGCCGAAGAAGGTGACCGTGCGGGTGCTCAACGACAAGCCGGAATATTCTGTCGGCGCTCCGCACTGAGCGGCGCGGTTTCCCCGGCCAAGCCAGGAAAACCGGTCGAAGAAACCGTTCCTGATCGGCGACGCGATCGTCGTGGTGCCGACCGCCGCGCCAAGGCGCTCAACGAGCAGCCAGAATATTCCGTCGACACCCCACACTGAGCCGCGAAAGTCTTTCCCTCGCACGAAAACGGCGGGCCGGCACCCGAAGGTGCCTGGCCCGCCGTGGTTTCGGAGCGTGGCTCAGAACAGGTTCTGCACCGAGCGGTCCGTCGCCTGGTAGCCGTCCGCGATCTGCGGCAGCACGGCGGCGATCTGCGCCAGAAGCTGGGTGAACTCGTCGAACTTCTGGTCCCACTCGTTCTGGGCCTGGATGTACTGGTCCTTCGCTTCACCGCTCCAGCTGTGGGTCAGCGGGTTGAGGTCGCTCTTCAGGTTGTCGAAGAGGGTCTTCAGCTCGCCACCGGTGGCGGTGCAGTCCTCCGCTGCGCGGTGGATCGTACCCGGGTCTACAACAATACGGCCGTCAGGCATGTCAAGCTCCTGTCAGAAGAATGAATGAAGATGGGGGCGAAATCCGAACGGGAAAGATCCCGATCAGCCAAGAACGCCGAAGCCCTTGTTGAGCGAGTTGATGTGCTCGTGCTGCGCCGCCTCGCTCTTGGCGTACATCGAGCCACCTTCCTGAAGCAGGGTGCCGATGCGGTGCAGAGCGTCGTTGAGGCCACGACCGCAGTCGTCGAAGCGGCGCATGACGTTGTCGAAGGCACGCTGCGCGTCGCCTTCCCAGCCCGCGCGGGTCGCCTCGATGTTGGAGCGCAGGTCGCCCAGGTTCTTGTTCATCCGGCCGGTCGCGTCGACAACGCGCCCCTCAGCCTGAGTGAATTCCTTCGGATCCCCAGTGAAGCCGCCAGCCATGGGAGCTACCCCCTTCGTGAGTGGTTGTGCGCGCCGGCTGGTGTTTCCGGCACTGCACCTACGACGAAGACATTGCCAGTTCGGTTCACACTTGTCGCGACTTCTTCTCAAGTAGTTGCTTGCGTGAACGCCGGATCAGGGAACCGCCCGGCAACGGCCGGGTTAACGATCTCCGGGCGCTTCCGAAAAAACCTTGTCCACCAGCGTGGTTAGCACACGCACAGCCGGTTCCCGGAATATTTCAGGAGTCCCGGCTCATGATTCGCGACTGCGAAAAGTCCTCGTCCTCTTCACTCGTCCGTGTCTGTTCGGGCGAAATCTTGGGACGAACGGGAACCGGCTCGGGAGCGGCGGGTTCCACCGGCATCGGCAATCCGCGGGCCGTGCGGAACCGGCGGGCGGCCCCGCGCACCGCGGACGGCGCGGGTTCCGCGGCGCCGGAAAGCCGTCGCCTGCCGAACTCCTTCAGCAGTTCCCGGTTTTCGCCGCGGCGCCGTTCGCTGCGCGCGAGCGCGGTGCCCGCGACGCGCCGCGAGAAAGTGACTGCGTCCTGGCCTGCTCGGGTGAATGCCGCTGGCGCGGATTCCGGTTCGGAGGCCACGAGTGCTCCTTCAGCTGGTGATCTTCAACGTGCGCACCACCTGCTCGCACGCGGCGTCGACGCGCTGCTGCACCGCCGGCGACTGGTACTGGCAGCCGACGTGCACCCGGATCCGCCCCTGTACGAGCACATACCAGCGGACGGTAATCCGTTCGGGTTTGCTCTCGACATAGCCGATCACGCTCCGGCCACCGTAAGTCAGGTCGGAGCGGAACGCAGTGTAGTTCGCGTTTCCGCTGACTCCGGATCGCAAAGCATCGACGAGTTTCTGCCGGTCCGCCGTCGCGTCGTAGTCCATGACGAACTCCTGCGCGAGCACGAGGTCGTTGCCCCGCTCGGCGTCCTGCGGGTGCAGGATCACCTGCCGGTCCGCGACCTCGTCGGTGGTTTGGACCCAGTCGTTCGGCGCGACGAGGCTGAAGTCGTATTGGGAGAACGAGCGGCCTTGCTCGGAGTTGTTCCCGCTGCTGACGAAGTACCCGACCCCGCCCGCGATCAGCGCCGCGACCGCCACCGCCGCGGTGATCAGCCACAGCTTGCGGCGTTTCTTCGCTTTGCCGCCGGAGCCGCCCGACGCCTCGGCACCGGGAGCACCGAACGTCCCGTTCCCGGAACCGTTCTGTCCCAACGCGTTCTTGCCCGGCCCAGTCTGTAATGGACTCGGGGGCGCTACGGCTCCGAACGGCGCGCTTTGCGGTCCCCTGGCCGGATCGGCGGGTGAGAACCCGCGCGGCGGCACCGGAGCGTTCCGCGGCGGCGCGTTCAGCGCGTTCGGCACCGGCGGCACGCGACGGGTCGGCGCGTCCCCGCGGACGATCTCGGTGCGATGGTCGGTGTGCCCCGGGATCGACGAACCGGGCAGCACGCCGGTGCGGTCCGGTTCCAGCAGCACCGCCCGGAGCGCGCCGCGCGCGACGACCGTCTCCGGCTGGTCCAGGCTCGTCGGCACCACGCCGGTGCGCTCGTGCACCAGCCGGGAAATCATCGGGATCCGGCTCGAACCGCCGACGAGGAAGATCGCCGCGAGCTGCTTCGGACGCAGGCCCGAGTCGGCGATCGCGCCGCTGGTCAGCTCGACCACCCGGCCGAGCGGAGCCCCGATCAGCCGTTCCAAGTCCACTCGCGTCACGTGCGCGTCCGCGAACGGCGGCGGCAACGGGACGTCGGTGTACGTGTGCCGGGACAACGTCTCTTTCGCGCCGCGGACGTCCTGGCGCAGCACCCGGCGCCGTCGCCGCTCGGCCAGCTCGCGACCCTCGACCAGCTGCTGCCACGCCTGCGGATCCGTGCCGGACACCAGCGACCCGACGTGCTCCAGCAACGCCTGGTCGATGTCGGCCCCGCCGAAGCTCGGGTCGCCTCGGGTAGCGAGCACCTGGAACCCGCCCCGCTGCGGCGGCGCACCCGGCGCCCGCGCGGCGCGCGCGGCCTCCGGCGACCGCTGGACGACGCTGACGTCGACCGTGCCCCCGCCGAGGTCGAGCACTGCCAACGCGTCGCCAGGACGGCCGGAGAACTCGACCGTCCGACCGCCCGGCGAAGCTTCCGGGGCGAAGGTGGCCGCGTGGTACACCGCCGCGGCGACCGGTTCCGGCACCAGCGCCACCTCGCGCGCCAGCCGTCCCGCGGCCTGGCGCAGCAGCCGGGTGCGGATCGCGCCCCAGTCCGCCGGGTGGGTGAGCACCAGCAGGTCCACCTCGGCGTCGCCCGCGACGCGCCGCGCCTCGGCGACCGCCCGGTCCAGCACCGCGTGCACGACGTCGATGACCCGCAGCACCGAATCGCCGAGCAGCAGATCGCCCTCGTCGATCCGCCGCTTCGGATTCGGCTCGTACCGCGACGGGTCGACGGCCGCCTGCCGCTCGGCCTCCTGGCCGACGAACAGGGTGCCGTCGGACGCCGCGTACACCGCCGAAGACATCAACGGCTGCCCGTCGATCACCACGACCTGCGGTTCGCGGCCGTTGACCGACACGACGACACAGGTGCTCGAGGTCCCGAAGTCGATCGCGACCCGCACCGTCACCGGGCACCCCTTCGGTCAAGCGCGCCGGCTCCTCCCCGGCCGGTCAGTCCGGCTGGATCCACGACACCTGCACGAGCTGCTTCCCGTTCTTGCGGCTCAGCATGTTGCCCCGGCCCGGCGGCATGGCGCTCGGCCGGATGTTGCCGATCAGCACGCCCTCGTCGCGGGAACCGTTCATCACCATGCCGGTGGCGGCGAGTTCCTTGAGCTTGCCGATGACCGGGTCGTACGCCGCCCGCGACGCGCCACCGGTGCGCCGGACCACGATCAGGTGCAGGCCGACGTCCTTGGCCTGGGCGAGGAACTCCCCCAGCGGCTTGAGCGGGTTCGTGGACTGCGTCGCCACCAGGTCGTAGTCGTCGACGATCACGAACAGCTCCGGACCGGTCCACCAGGACCGCGTCTTCAGCTGTTCCTGGGTGACGTCCGGACCCGGCAGCCGCCGCGTCATCGACCCGTGCACGTCCTGGACCATGCTGTCCAGCTGCGCCGACGAAACGGCGTAGCCGAGCAGCGCGTCGCCCTCGAGGAACCCGAGCATCGTGCGCCGGTAGTCGACCAGCAGGATCACGGCCTCCTGCGGCGTGTAGCGCTCGGTGATGCCGCGCGCGATCTGCCGCAGCAGGTTCGTCTTGCCGGACTCGCCGTCGGCGAACGCGAAGAAGTGCGGGTCCGCGTCGAAGTCCAGGTAGATCGGCTGCAGATCTTCCTCGTTGACGCCGATCGGGACCAGTTTCGTGTCCCGCTTCTGGTCGATCTGCAGGACCTCTTCGTAGGTGATCATCTCCGGCAGCAGGCGCACCTGCGGAGCCACCCGGCCGCGCCACGCCCCGCGGATCTTCGCGACCGCGTCCGCGACGCCCGCCGCGACCGTCTCCGGATCGCTCGACCCGTCGATCCTCGGCAGGCCGGTGAGCAGGTGCAGCTTGTCGCGGGTCAGCCCGCGGCCCGGCCGCCCGGCGGGCACGTTGACCGCGATCCGGCGGTCCATTTCGGACTCGGTCGGGTCACCGAGGCGCAGCTCGAACCGCGTGCCGAGCATGTCCTTGATCGCCGGCCGGAGGTCGGCCCACCGGTTCGCCGAGATGATCACGTGCACGCCGTAGGCCAGACCCTGCGTGGCCAGCCGCGTGATCGACGTCTCCAGCTCCTCGAAGTCGTCGCGCAGCGCCCGCCAGTTGTCCACGATCAGGAACGCGTCGCCGAACGCGTCCTGCTCCGGCGTGATCTCGCCGCGGCGCTTCCGGTTGCGGAACTCCGTCATCGAGTCGACGCCCAGCGCCCCGAACCGGCCTTCGCGCTCGACCAGCAGCGTGGTCAGCTCGGCCACGATCCGGCGGGCCTTGTCCGGCTCGCGCCGAGCCACCGCGACCCCGCCCACGTGCGGAAGGTCCGCGAGGCCGGCGAGCGTACCGCCACCGAGGTCGAGGCAGTAGAACTGCGCTTCCTCAGGGGTGTGGGTGAGCGCCATCGACATGATCAGCGTCCGGAGCATGGTCGACTTGCCCGACTGCGGGCCGCCCGCGATGACGCCGTGGCCCTGCGCACCGGCGAAGTCCGCCCACAGGAAGTCGCGCCGCTGCTCGTACGGCCGGTCGACGATGCCCATCGGCACCTGCAGCCTGCCGTTGCCGAAGAACCCGACCGGGGAAAGGCCGCGGTCGTCGGTGGGGTTGAGGTTCGGCAGCATCGTGTCGAGCGAGTTCGGCTCGTTCAACGGCGGCAGCCACACCTCGTGCGCGGGCGGGCCCTGCCCGATCAGGCGGCTGACGATGACGTCCAGCTCGCTGGGCTCGACCGCCTCTTCGGACTCCGGCTTCTTCGGCGCTTCCGCTTCCTCGATGACCGGTTCCGGCTCGGGTTCCTTCGGCAGTTCCACGAAGTCCGGCACGAACAGCTGCGGCCGCTTGTCGGCGCGCACCACCGTGGCGGCCGGACCGGCGGCCTTGATGCCCGCGGGCCGGTACGGGCCCGAGACGTAGGAAGCCTTGAACCGCACCAGGGTCGAGGTGTCGTACTTCAGGTAACCGCCACCGGGGACCGACGGCAGTTCGAACGCGTCCGGCACACCGATCGCCGCGCGGGATTCCGCCGCGGAGAACGTCTTCAGGCCGATCCGGTAGGACAGGTGCGAGTCGAGACCGCGCAGCTTGCCCTCTTCCAGCCGCTGCGACGCGAGCAGCATGTGCATCTGCAGCGACCGGCCCAGCCGGCCGATCGCGACGAACAGGTCGATGAAGTCCGGCTTCGCCGCCAGCAGTTCGGAGAACTCGTCACAGACGATGAACAGCGCGGGCAGCGGGTCGAGGTCGGCGCCGTTCTCACGGGCCTTCTCGTATTCCCAGACGTTCTTGAAGTTGCCGCCGTTCTTCAGCGCTTCCTGGCGGCGGTTCATCTCGCCGGCCAGCGCGTCCTTCATGCGGTCGACCAGCGTGACCTCGTCCGCGAGGTTGGTGATGACCGCGGACACGTGCGGGGCCTTGTCCAGACCCAGGAACGTCGCGCCGCCCTTGAAGTCGACGAGGACGAAGTTCAGCGTGCTCGACGAGTGCGTGGCCAGCATGCCCAGCACCAGCGTCCGCAGGAACTCGGACTTACCGGAACCGGTCGCGCCGATGCACAGGCCGTGCGGGCCCATGCCCTCGGCCGCGGCTTCCTTGATGTCCAGCTCGACCGGCTGGCCGTACTCGCCGACGCCGAACGGGACGCGGTAGCGGTCGCGGATCGGCCGGGGCCGCCACGCCTGCTGCACGTCGAACGTCATCGGGTCGCCGGGGATGGACAGCAGCTCCAGCAGCGAGGGGTTGGACAGCAGCGGCTCTTCGTCGCTGACGTCCTGCCCGCCGCCCCCGCCGACGCGGTACGGCGCGAGAAGCCGGGCGAGCGCCTCGACCTCGACCACGCTGAGGCTGTCCGGACGGCCGAACCATTCG
Organism: Amycolatopsis halotolerans; assembly: GCF_042647905.1. Lineage (NCBI taxonomy): Bacteria > Bacillati > Actinomycetota > Actinomycetes > Pseudonocardiales > Pseudonocardiaceae > Amycolatopsis > Amycolatopsis halotolerans. The sequence goes on along the minus strand of NZ_JBHRWI010000062.1, from coordinate 164,514 downwards.
ACCCCACCCGCGCTGCGCGCGCCGAGCCGGTCCTCCTCGACCACGAGCCGCAGGCCGCGCCGGGCGGCGAGGTTGCCGACCGAATCGGAAAGGTCGATCAGGGTGACGCCGACCAGGCCCTCCTCGAGGATGATCTGCTCCTCGCGGGTGACCTCGGCGTCGTCCACGATGATCACGACGTGCGGCTGGTCCGGGGCGGGCGTCGCGTTGCGGGAGAACCGCTGCCGGTCGCGCAGCTCCTCGTCCAGCCAGTCCTCGATCTGCTTGAGCGAACCGGCCATCATGCGCAGCTGGCCGATGCCGTCGGACAGCGTGGGGTGCTGGGTGTGCGGGAGCCACTTGGCCCACTCCCACTCCTCCTTAGCCCGGCCCGCGGTGGCGACCGCGATCATCACGTCGTCCGGGCTGTGGAAGGCGACCAGCTGGGCCAGCATCGCGCGGGTCAGCGCGCGGGTGCGGTGGCGCTCGCCCTGCATGCTGACCGCCGCGAACCCGCGGAGGGTGATCTGGGTGGGCAGGTCGGGGACGATCGAGTGCGCGCGCACGAACCGGCGCAGCGCGAGGGTGGCGATCGGCTCCAGTTCGTCCACCGGGCCGGTCTGGGGCGGGACCAGCCGGGTGGCGAGGCGGTGCGAGCTGCGGCCGACGCGCAGGTGCAGGAAGTCCTGGTCGTTCTGCCTGCGCTCCCACATCCGGCGGCTCGCCGCGAGCGACCACAGCGACTGCGGGTCCGGGTGCACCCATTCGAGGGCGGCGCGCTGGTCGACCATCGCCTCGCGGGCGCGGTCGCGCATCTGGCCGAGATACCGCAGGTAGTCCTTGCGGTCCTCGTCCATCTCGGCCTTCTTCTGGCCGCCGCCCTTGCCGCCGCCTCCGGCGAGCATGCCGACGGTGCCCATCAGCATCATGCCGCTCATCATGATCGTGGTCGGGTTTTTCGCGCCGCCCGCCGTGAACATGAAAACCATCATCCCGAGCGACGCGAAGATCATCACGCCCGGAATCGCCTTGGCGACAATGCTTCCCGGGATCGTGCGGGGCACCTCGGGCGGCGGCTCGAGATGCACCTCGCCGCCGGGCGGGCGCGGCGCGGCCAGCCGCGGCGACTTCTTGAACTGCAGCGTGCTCATCTAGAAGGACCCCTCTATTCCTGCTCGACGCCTGCACCCGGGTGCGCGGGACAACCTATCGAACGTCGCCCCGGAAATCCGGCCAACTCCAGGATCGGCATCTCGCACCCCCTCCGCGGGCCCCCGGCGGGGCCCGTCCTCCCAGTGCGCCCGAGTGTAAGGACCACCACCGACAGTGAACGGACCAGGCGGGGGAACCCACTGGTCGGTCTGGCCTAAACGGGTCTTGACGGGTATTTTCGCCGACGATTTGCGGACACGCGCTGAAACCTGCCACCAGGTTCGGTATAAGTTCCCCCGGGAGCTGTCTTTTCAGAGCGGGGGATCTAGTGGCAACGGGCACGACGGTATTCAGCAGGGTCACGGTGGTCGCACCGACGACACGCATCGACGTCGCGCTTCCGGCCGACGTGGCGGTGGCCGACCTGCTGCCCATGCTTCTGGAGATGGCCAAGGAGGTCACTCCGGACGGCGGGGCCCGGCACGGCGGGTGGGCGCTGGCCAAGCTCGGCGACGCGCCGCTCGACCCGAGCCGGACGCTCGCGTCCCTCGGCGTGGTCGACGGCGAGCTGCTGCAGCTGCGCAAGCGGAACGAGAACCCGCCGCCGCCGATGTACGACGACGTGGTCGACGCCATCGCGGAGGCCGACCCGGACACCTTCCGCCCGTGGACGAAGGAGACCGCGCGCCGCTTCGGCCATGTCGCGGGCGGGCTCGCCCTCTTCTTCTCCGCGCTGGCGCTGTTCTTCAGCGGTTCCCTCTACGGCGGTTCCTCGCTCGGCCCGGCGATCGCCGGCGGCCTCGGCGCGATCGCCTGCGTCGCGGTCGGAGCCACGCTCGCCAAGGCCTACCAGGCCGAGGCCACCGGCGTGCTGATCGCCTCCGCGGGCGGCCTCCCGCTGGCGTTCGTGAGCGGGTTCTACATCGTGCCGGGACTGTCCGTCCGGGCAAACCTTTTGCTCGGCGCCGTGCTGGTGCTGATCGTCTCGGCGGTCTGCATCCTCGTGGTCGGCGCGGGCATCCGGGTGTTCATCGCCACCGCCACCGCGGGCGTGTTCGGCTCGCTCGCCTTCCTCGTCGCGACGCTCGTGACCAGCGCCGGGACCGCGGCGGTCGCGGCGGGCACGGTCGCCGTCGCGCTGGGCTGCATCTCCTTCCTGCCGCGCGCCACCATCTGGCTCGCCAAGCTGCCGCTGCCCTACGTGCCGAGCACCGCCGAAGAGCTGAAGGAAGACACCGGCTTCCCGGACTACAAGGCGATCGAGCAGCGCACCGCGGTCGCGCACGACTACATGACCGGCCTGATGATCGGCTGCGGCGCCACCACGGCGGGCGCGGCGGTCCTCGCGGCCACCGCGCCGAACGTCTTCGGCATCATCCTCGGCGTCGTCGCCACGCTGGTCCTGCTGCTGCGCGCCCGCGCCTACGCCAACGGCGCACAGGCCATCGCGCTGCTCACCACCGGCATGGTCGCCGGGGCGGGCATCCTGCTCGGCTGGCTGTTCTTCTCCGCCACCGCCGAGCAGCGGCTGCTGTACGTCTTCGGCGCGCTGATCCTGATCGCCGCGGCCGCCCTCGTGGTCGGCGTGGTCTTCCCGGACCAGCGCTTCTCGCCGCCGCTGCGGCGCACGGTGGAGATCATCGAGGCGATCTGCATCGCCGTGGTGCTGCCGCTCGCCCTCGGCGTGATGGACCTCTACTCGACGCTGCGCCACCTCAACCTCAAGTGAGCCGCGCGATGGGCTCCCCACGTTCCTTCCCCCGCAGGCTCGGCCTCCCCGGCCGCGCCGGGGTGGCGCTGTTCGCGGCCGGGCTCGGGCTGATGTCCCCGTTCGCCGCCGCTCCGGCGTCGGCACAGACGGCGAACGCGCCCGCGGGCACCTGGGCCACTCCGCCGCCGCTGGGTCCCGGCGACTCGCCGCCCGCCGACAGCCACGGCCCGGACAAGCCGTACAAGAAGAAGAACGATTGCGTGCAGCGCAGTCTCGGGCAGAACGTCGAGATCAAGGGCCGCCCGTGGGGCCAGGACTACCTGCAGCTGCCGAAGGCGCAGGAGATCGTCCGCGCGGCGACCGGATCGGTCGGCGGCGACCAGAAGGTCGCCGTGATCGACACCGGCGTCACGCCGCACCCCTGGTTCCAGGGCCGGGTGGAAAGCGGCGGGGACTACGTCGCACCTCCGGACAACGGCGCACCGGCGGGCATGCAGGACTGCGACGGCCACGGCACCGAGGTCGCCGGGATCATCGCGGGCAATCCGCAGGACCCGAACGTCGGCTTCATCGGCGTGGCCCCGGACGCGCACATCGTGTCCTACCGCCAGCTGAGCGAGAACTACGCCAAGGACGACAGCCCGCAGCAGCCCGCGGCTCCCCCGTCCGGCGGGACCGGCCAGCCGCCCGCGGGCAGCAGCAACAGCGCGCAGCCCCCGGCAGGCAGCAGCAACAGCCAGCTGCCCCCGTCCTCGGGCGGCGGCACCGGCAGCGGAAGCGGCACCGCGCCCCAGCAGGACAACAAGGGCGACAACCGGCAGCTGCAGAAAGAGGGCACCGCGGGCACGCTCAGCACGCTCGCGCAGATCATCCGCGGCATCGCCGACCGCGGCGGGATCGGCGTGATCAACATGTCGGTCGACCACTGCCGCGCGGGCACCGCGCCCGGCGACATCCAGGAGGGCGAGCGCCTCGTCCAGGCCGCGGTGCATTACGCGGCCGAGAGGGACATCGTGGTCGTCGCGGCCGCGGGCAACGTCTCGGAAAACTGCCCGCAGAACGACCAGTCCGACCCGAACAAGCCGAAGTCGGTCGTCACGCCGCCGTGGTTCTCCGACGACGTGCTGTCCGTCGGAGCCATCCAGGAGGACGGCGGCATCGCGCCGTTCAGCGTCCACGGCCCGTGGGTCGGCGTCGCCGCGCCGGGCACCAAGATCGTGTCGCTCGACCCGGCGGAGCACTCGACCGGACTGGCGAACCTGACCATCGCGAACGGCACCCCGTCGCCGATCCAGGGCACCAGCTTCGCCGCGCCGTACGTGGCGGGCGTCGCCGCGCTGGTCCGCTCGATGTACCCGCACATGAACGCGCGCGACGTGGTCAAGCGGCTCAAAGCGACCGCGCAGCACCCGGCCGCTCCCGGCGGCCGCGACAGCTTCGTCGGCTACGGCGTGGTCGACCCGGTGGCCGCGCTCACCGCGAATCTGCCGGGCGACACCGGAAACCTCGCGCTGCCGAAGCCGGTGGTGCAGGAGGCCAAGCTGCCGCCCGCCGACGGCATCAGCTCGACGCCGATGATCGTCGCGCTCGCCGGCACCGGCGGCGGGGTGGCGGCGCTGCTGATCACGCTGTTCGTGGTGCACACGATCCGGCGGAACCGGTCCGGGTCACCGCCTCCGCGATAACTCAGGCACGAAAAGGGCCGCTCCTCTCGGGGAGCGGCCCTTTCTTTTCCACAATGGAGAGCGCCCGGTTCCGGAGACGGAGAAGGCCGCTCGCCGCGGATGTCGCGGCCAACGGCCTCCCTGGTCATTTTCCGGGTTTCGGCGGCTTCCCGTCCTTCTCCGGCCGCCGCGCGGGCGGGTCCTGGCCGATCACCGGCGGAGTCACCTGCGCTGGCTCGCCGAAGATCTCGGACGTCTTCGCCGCCGTACGCTGCCGCGGCTTGTGCTGCGAGCTTCCGCCGCCACCGCCTCCGCCGCCCATGCCGGCGAAGCCCATCATCGGCATCATCGACGTGCCCGAGCCCTGATTCGCCGCAGCGGGCTGCGGGGCCGGGGCGACCGGCTCGACCGGCGGAATGCCCGCCTGGCCTTGCTCCAGCCGCGGATCGGCGGCGGTTTCCTTGCCGTGGTGGGAAGTCTCCGCGGCGGACGGGCTCACCGAATCGTCCGAAGAGGACGCGGAAGACGCCACTGTGGACTCCCCGGCCGCGGCGTCGGCCGACGGGCGGGTCGCAGCAGCAGCGGCACTCGCGGGCCCGTCCGCGTCGTGCAGCCGGAACTGCTCCGCCGGATAGTGGTGCCGCAGCTCGATGCTCGACGGGCTCCCCTCCTGAGCGTCCACTCCGGAGCACAACCGGCCAAACTCGCGCAGCACGTCCTCCGCCGCCTCGTGCAAGGACTTCAGCGATTGCTCGGTATCCCGCATCTGCGAACGCGCCCGCGAAGCGCCGCCGCTGGGCAGCATCGCCGATTCGGACAGCAGATCGGCAGCGTCGACCAGCACCTCCTCCGCCGCGCCCGCGATCTTGCGCAGCGATTCGGTGAGCTGGTCGAGCGAACCGGCGAGCGCGTCGAGCGCGTCCTCCGCCCCCTCGCTCGCGGCGCGGATTTCGCCGAGGTAGGCGACAAACGCGTCCGCGTCCGGCCCTGACCACGACGCGTCGATCCGGCCGAGGTCCTCCGCGAGGTCCTTGGACACCCTGGCCGCCGTGCGGGCCGCGGCGCGCAGGCTCTCGGCCTCCGCGTCCAGCTCCTCCCAGCGGCCGGTGAGCGGCTGGTAGTAGGCGGCGACCGGATCGGTGACGCCCAGCTCGCGGGCGAGCTCGGTCACGTACGCCAGAGACGGCTCCGTCACGAGATCCTCCCGGCGCGCTCGATCCGCTCGGCCGCGTCGGCGTCCCGCTCGGCGTGGCCGGTGGTGAGCTGCTCCAGCGCCGCGGTGACCGACCGCAGCGCGGCCACCCCGGCGGCGAGCTGGCCGCGCAACGCTTGCGAAGCCTGTGCGTACGACTCCGGCACGCCCAGCCGCGCGGCCGCCTCGCCGTACGCCTCGGAGGTGGTCGCTTTCGCGCCCACCTCGCCCGCGGCGGTCTCCAGTTCGTCGGCCGCCCGCGCGACTTTCGCCGCGTAGCCGCCGACGACCGCGCCATCGATCCGCACGGCGCTTGTTCCCGGACTGCTTCCCGGCGTTGCCACGTTCGACCCTCCGCTCACCCGGTGCGTGTCCGAGTGTGACGGACGGAACCCGCCGTCAGTTCCCCGCGGGTTGCTGCTGTCCGGCCGCCTGCGGTTTGTACGAGCCCGCGTTCGGGTCGATCGGGACCGAATCGAACTGCTTCATCACGTTCTGCACGTTCAGCGACGCTCCGGTCGGCAGCAGCCCGATGATCGATTCCGGTGCCGGCAGCCGGTTGTCCAGCCCCAGTTCGTTCGCGGTCGCCGCGTCCGGGACGCCGTAGCGGATGCCGCGGTCGGAGATCAGCTGGATCGGGCCCTTGTTGAAGGTCGCGCTCGTTTCGGTGGCCGACTGCACCACCGCGCCGTACCCGGTCGGCATGTAGAAGCCGGTGATCGGCACGCCGTTCGGGCCGGTGTTGCTGACGCTGATGATCTTCGAGGTGCCGTCGGCGTTCTTCTCCACCGGGATCTGCTTGTTGATGTAGACCGAGGTGTGCGCCTGGCTGTGGTCGGCGCTGAGCGACCAGCCGAGACACGCCACCGGCGCCTGGACGGCGTCGAGAACGGACGGGACGACCTGCGGGTAGGTGTCGACCCGCACGTAGTCGGGATCGCCCGGCTGCAGCACCTTGACGTTGTTGATCTTGTCGAGGGTCAGGGTCGGCGTGGTGGCCGAGCCGCCGCTCTTGGCCGTGCGCACGATGTCCGCGACGGCGGGCGACACCTTCTGGATGCCGCTCTTGGCGATGAGCCAGAACTCCAGCGCGCCGCCGGAGGGCTGGGTCGAGAAGACGTTGCCGACGGTCAGGCCGTCGAAACTGCTCGACGGCGTCCCGCCCTCGCCGGCCACCGGCGGCGGGGTCAGCTTGGTGACCTCGGGGATCGCGTTGAGGAGAGCCTGCGACACCTTGCGCGCCTTCGTCGGCAGGTGCAACGCGGACCGCACCGGGTCGCTGGAGCTGGACGACACCTCGGCGCGCACGGTATTGGCGTTCGACCGGTAGATGAGGTAACTCTTGCCGTTCCCGGCGTCGCCGAGCAGCGCCTGGTTCGCCTGCAGCTCGCCGCCGAGCTTGTCGATGCCGGCGATCACGTCGGTGTTGGTCTTGTTGACCGAGTCCGGCTGCGGCAGCGACAAGTCGAGCACGACCTCGTCGCAGACCGCCCAATTGGGGGTAGCCCGCTGGTCCGCCGACGGCAGCAGCTGCGGTCCGTCCGGAATGCCGGTGAGCTTCTCGCGCGGCATGTTCTTCAACTGTTCATCGGAGACGACAGTCGGGTTCTTCACGTCGGCCGCCTGCGGCTGGCCGCCTTGGCCGCCGCCCGGCTGCCCCTGGCTGCTCTGCTGCTTCTGCGCCATGAGGATCAGCCGCGCCGACGCGAGGTTGAAGGTCGGGATCAGTCGCGCCGGGTTTCCCGTGACGACATACACGGTGCCGGACTGCTCGCCGATCACGATGTTGTCCGACTGCGGCACCGCGGGCGCGGGACTCAACAGGCCCCACAGCACGAAAACGACGGCGCCCAGCACGCCGAGGATGACGCCGACCGCCGTCGCGCGCCCGTGCGAGCGCATGGGGTCGTGCAGCATCACCGCATCACGGCGGACCAGCGCGGACTGCATCCTGCGCAGGACGAACTTGTATGCCTGAACCTGAGACTTAGTCGTGGGTGTTGATGGCATTCTCGACCTACAGTCCTCCCCGTCGCGGTACGGTTCCGCAGGATAGCCGTACGGGGACCGTCTGGTGTGGGGTTTCTACCAACTCCGGTTAGGGTCAGGCATCCCGGGACCGGCTTTCCGGGTACGCAGCACTCACGAGGGGAAGAGAACGCGCGGATGTCCGTCAGCACGCCTCCACGTCCGCCTGGTCCGCAGGGACCGCCACCGCCTCCCGGGGGACGTCCCCCGGGTCCGCCGCAGCGGCCCGGCAGAACCGGCGGACCCGGTGCGGCTCCCGGCGGTCCCGGAATGCCCCCTCGCACTCCCGCTCCCGGCGGCCCTGGCGGTCCCGGTGGTCCGGGCGGCCCAGGCGGACCTGGCGGTCCCGGACGGCCCGGCGGACCGGTCACTCCCGGGCCCGGCGTCCCCAAGCCCGGCGCGCCCGGACCCAAGCCCGGTGGACCCGGTGGACCCGGTGGACCCGGCGGGCCTAAGCCTGGTCCTGGCGGTCCCAAGCCCGGCGGCCCCGCGGGTCCTGGCGGCCCGGGCGGGCCCGGTGGCCCAGGCGGACCTGGCGGTCCCACCGGCCCGCGCACCGGACGTCCTGGCGGCGGCGGTCCCGGCGGTCCGCGTCCGGGCGGTCCCGGAGGCAATGGTCCTGGCGGTCCCGGTGGCCCTGGCGGCGGCGGACCTGGTGGCCCCGGCGGCCCTGGCGGCGGCGGTCCCGGTGGTCCGGGCGGTCCCGGCGGCGGCGGTCCCGGCGGCCCTGGCGGCCCGAGCGGCGGCGGCCCTGAAAGCAGCGAACCCGCACCGACCGGCGGCGGCGCCGCGACCGCGCTCCGGATGGCCCCGCCCTCGCGGCGGCGCTCCGGCGGCATCTCGCTCGGCCCGCTCCCGGTGGTCAACCTCGTCGTGCTGGAAGTCGGCGTCGCGATCGGGCTCGTGCTGCTCGCGATCAACATGCAGCTCAAGTACGTCGCGATCGGCGTCGCGGCGCTCGGCCTGATCTTCGCGTTCCTGCGTGTCGGCGGACGCTGGTTCACCCAGTGGCTCGCGCTGACGCTGCGGTACCGGTTCCGCTCGCGCGGCCGCGTGGCGACCCCTCCGCCGCCGACCAGCATCGAGGAACTCGCCGAGGAAAGCGCTGTCACCGGCCCGGAGGACGCGCGCGTCAGCCTGCTGCGGCTGGCCGTGCCGGACCTCGTGGTGGCGCACGCCGTCGACCACGAACGGCAGGAAGTCGGCATCGCCTGGAACGACGGCACCTGGACCGCGGTCCTGCTCGTCGAGCCGATGCCGGCGATGATCTCCCAGGCCGGCGGCGCGCCCAGCCTTCCGCTGTCCGCGCTCGCGCCGTGCCTGGAAGACCGCGGCGTGCTGCTGGACTCCATCCAGATGATCTGGCACAGCTACCCGGGTTCGGCCGCGATGCCCGCGGACGCCCCGGCCCTCAGCTCCTACCTCGAGGTGCTCGGCCCGCTGCCCGCGGCCGCCCGGCGGACCACGTGGATCGCGGTCCGGCTCGACCCGCGGCGCTGCCCGGAGGCGATCCGGGAACGCGGCGGCGGCGTCGTCGGCGCGCACCGCGCGATGATCGGTGCGCTGTCGCGGGTGCGGAACGCGCTGGAATCCCAGGGCGTGCCGACCCGGCCGCTCGACCCGGACGAGTTGCTGCGCGCCAGCATCTCGGCGGCCGAGCTCACCGCGGTCGCCGGTTCGAACGAGAAGGTCAGCCTGCAGGAGAGCTGGACCGGCGTCACCGCGGCCGGCATCGGGCACTCCAGCTACGCGATCACCGGCTGGCCCAAGGGAAAGATCAGCGGCAGCCTCAACGGGCTCACCAGCGTGCGCGCGCTGTCCGCGACGGTCGCCATGGCGATCTCGCCGTCCGCCGACGAGGGCCGCATCGGCCTGCGCGGCGTGGTGCGGCTCAGCGCCCGCAACCCGCGTGAGCTGGACGCGGCCGACCAGCGGCTGCAGAGCATCGCGGAGCGGCTGGACGTCGACCTGACCCCGTTGAAGGGCATGCAGATCTCGGCGTTCTCCGCGACGCTGCCGATCGGAGGGACGGCATGAGCGCCGCTTGCCAGCGAATCATCGTTATTCATGCCGCGGCCTCCCCGGCAGCCAGCGTGAAACTCCTCGAGGAGGCGGCGGAATGAGCACGCGTGTTCGCGACGCCGGGCAAAACACCGGCGTCGCCCCGGAGTTCACGGTCGACCCGGCCATGCTCGACGCGATCAGCCCGTCCGGCGACCGCGGCGGCGTCGTCCTCGGCTCCGGCCTCAAGGGCGAACCGCTGACGGTGTCGGCCCTGCGCTCGCAGCCGACCCGCATCGTGCTCGTCGGCGGCCTCTACCTGGCCCGCCAGGTCGCGATGCGCGCCTTGGCGACGGGTGCCTGGGTGGTCGTGGCCACCGGACGTCCCGCGGCGTGGCAGGTGCTGCAGCAGGCCGCCGGAAGCCGCGACGGACGTCCGTCGCCCCTGGTGCAGATCCGCCGGCTCTCCCCGGTCGAGCTGCCGCGCCCGTCCGAGGACGCCCCGCTGCTCGTGGTGACCGACGGCGGACCGACCCCGCAGGACCTGTTCCCGCCCCGGTCGCCGTGGCAGACCACGGTGTACGTGCTGCCGTACCTGCACCCGCAGGCAGGCACCACGGCCAACGCGGCGGACCTCGTGCTGATGCAGCGACTGCCCGCCGGACAGGCTGAATTGGCCGCCCGCATCTGGCGGCTGCCGCCGCAGATGATGCGTCAGCTGACCACGCTGAAGGACGACCAGGTCGTCGCGCTGGGCACGAACCTGTGGCGTCCGCTGCGGCTGGTCACGACGCAGAAGGAACAGCAGCTGCTCGGCCCGGTCCGCCGAGGCGACTGAGAACTCCGGAGAAGTGAAGGCCTCCTTGCTTGCCGCAAGGAGGCCTTCACTTTTTCCGGACTCGGCCGATCGGTGCCCGCGGCTGGCCGATCGGCCGATCAGCCGGCGCTGGCCAAACCGCCACGATGTGCCGCATGATGCTCACGAAGCTGCTCGCACCGGTGCTCGCCGGAGTGGTGCTCGTCCCGTTCGCGCCCGGCGTCGCGACGGCCGCTGAACCGCTGAAGTGGAAGCCCTGCAAGGAAATCGCCAGTGGCTGGCCCGCGAACGATGCCCGCACCGAATGCGCTTCGCTGAAGGTTCCCGTCGACTACGCCAAGCCGGACGGACGCACCTTCGACCTCGCGGTGAGCCGGATCAAAGCGTCCGGGAGCCGTGCCGGAGCAGTCCTGGTCAATCCGGGAGGCCCCGGCGATTCCGGCATGGGCTTGCCGCGCGATCTCCTGGAATCGACCGTCGCGGGCATCGGCACGCACCACGACCTCATCGGCTTCGCGCCGCGCGGAATCGGTTACAGCGCAGGCCTTTCCTGCCCGCATGATTCCGCCGAGCCGGATCCGTCCTTGCCGGACAAGGAAAAAGCCCGGTTCACCGCTGAGCAGAACGCGAAGCGGTATCGGGCCTGCGTGGCGAAGGATCCGGAGTTCATGCGGAACCTGACCACCGCGAACATCGCGCGCGACATGGACCGCGTCCGGAAGGCGCTCGGCGAGGACAAGATCGGCTACTTCGGCATTTCCTGGGGCACCGCACTCGGCGCGGAATACCGCACGCTGTTCGACGGCCACGTCAGCCGGATGCTGCTCGACTCCGTCATGGACCCCGCTTTCGACCTCGGCCGCGTGGACTACGACGAGGCCGCCGCACGGGAAGCTTCCTTCCACGACCTCGCCGGCTGGATCGCGGGCAACGACCGCGTCTATCACTTCGGCACCACGAAAGCCCAGGTCATCAAGGCCCTGCTGGATCTTCGCGCGAAGGCCGCCGATCGACCCGCCGTGGACAGCCTGCTCACCGCGCACCGCGCCAACTGGCCGAACTCCGCACATCAGCTGGCCGCGCTCCGGTCCGGTGCCTCGCTCCCCGGCGCGGCGCCGCAGGCCCGGACCGCCTTCGGCTGGAACGAGCCGAACCCGGAGTTCAACGGGGACCAGCAGGATGCCTTGATCTGCAACGAAGGGACCGGCACCCGGGACTTCGAGACCTACTGGCGCCACCACGTCGCGCTGTCGGCCAAGTTCCCGGTCGCCGGAAGCCACGGCCAGTTCGACGGACGCTGCACCGGCTGGCCGCTGCCGCCGACGCCATGGCAGTTCACCGCGGGCAAGAGCCCGCTCCAGCTCGTCGGGCACGCCTATGAGTCCGTGACGCCGTATCCGTGGGTCCGCGACATGCAGACCCGCATCGGCGGGGCGCTGCTCACCGTCGAAGACGACGAGCACGGTTCGCTGGCGGAGCTGCCGTGCGGAGCCAAGGCAGTCGAGTTCTTCGACACGGGGAAGACGTCGAACACGACTTGCCCTGGCGCGCCGATTCCGCCCGCGAGTTAACGATCGACCCGCGGCCGGGCGTCGGCTTGGGACCACTCCCTCAGACGCCCAGCCACGGACTGGTACGGCAGGGTCCCGGTCGCGGTCGCGATCACCAGGTCGTACGCCTCGTCCTCCGGCGCGTCCAGGTCGAAGCCGTTGAGCCCGTAGAAGACGTACACCGACATCCAGCCCAGGCGCTTGTTGCCGTCGATCAGCGGGTGATTCCGGACGATGGATTCCAGCAGCACCGCGGCTTTCTCGTGCAGCTCCGGATAGGCGTCCTGTCCCATCAGCGAGGACTGCGGCCGGTGCGCCGCCGCGTCGAGCAATCCCAGATCGCGTATCCCGGGCGCCCGCAGGTCGGCCGACAGCAGGAGCAGGTCGTCCAGCGTCAGGTACTCGATTTTCACTGCGCCAGGCGATCAAGCAGGGCGGCGTAGCGGGAGCGGCCTTCGAGGGAAAGCTCGTGAACCCGGTCGTCCCGGACCCGGCGGGCCGCGGCGTCCGTGATCGCCCGCACCACCGCTTCGTGCTTGCTCACCCCGTCCGCTTCGGAAAGCAACGCGAGCGCACGCTCCACTTCGTCGTTCAACCGCAAAGTCATCGCCATGCTGTTGATGATACCAGAGTGGTATCACCGTGGGCTGCTTTTTACGGCCGGCCCGGCCTAAAGCTCGGTCGACGACCGCACGTTTCGCGTCTGCTCCGCGCGCGCGGCCAGCAGCTCGTCCGGCGGGTAATCCACCGCTGTCAACGTCAATCCGTGCGCCGGAGCGACCGCGCTGTCCCGCGCCCCGCTCGCCAAAACCTCGCCCGGCCACTCGGTTCCGCGCCGCCCGTCCCCCACGAGCAGCAACACCCCGACGAGGCTGCGGACCATCGAATGGCAAAAAGCGTCCGCGCTGACCCGGACTTCCAGCAGATGCTCGTCGATCCGCGTCCACTCCAGACGCTGCAGCTCGCGGATCGTCGTGCCGCCCTCGCGCTGTTTGCAGTACGCCGCGAAGTCCTGCAGGCCCAGCAACGCCTCCGCGGCAGTGTTCATCCGCTCTGTCGACAGTGGACGGCCCCAAGCCAGAGTGTCGTTGCGGCGCAGCGGATCGACGCCCCACGGGGCATCTGAGACCCGGTAACGGTAGTGCCGCCGGATGGCCGAGAACCGGGCGTCGAACCCCTCGGGAGCCACGCGGGCGTTCAGCACCCGCGCGTCGGCGGGCAAAAGTTTGTTCCAGCGGCCGCGCATCCGCGTCAGATCCGGGATTCCCTTTTCGTCCACAGGAATCCGGCCCGGCGCACCGGGTTCGAACGGGACGACGTCGACGTGCACGACCTGGCCCGTCGCGTGCACCCCGGCATCCGTGCGGCCGGCGACGACCACGGACTTCGGCACCGACTCCCCCGGCGGCTGGCGGTGCAGCGCCTGCTCCAGCTCGGCCTGCACGGTGCGGCGGCCGGGCTGGCGGGCCCAGCCGGAGAAATCCGTGCCGTCGTAACTCACGTCCAACCGCAGACGAACGAGCCCGCCCTCCCCGTGGGGAGCGGCGGGCTCGTCCGATGTAGACAGTGCCGGCAGGACTCAGTCCTTCTTGGCGTCCGCGTCGTCCGAGGCAGCAGCCTCGTCCGCGGCCGGAGCGGCCTCTTCGGCAGCCGGGGCCTCTTCGGTCGCGGCAGGAGCCTCAGCGGCTTCCTCGGCGACCGGAGCGGCGGCGACCTCGTCCTTGGCGAACTTGGTGCCGCGGGCCCGCTCGGCCTCAGAGGTCACGGTCTTCTCCGCGACCAGTTCGATGACGGCCATGGCGGCGTTGTCGCCCTTGCGCGGCATCGTCTTGGTGATGCGGGTGTAACCGCCGGCGCGCTCCGCGAAGTGCGGACCGATCTCGGCGAACAGCTTGTGCACGACGTCCTTGTCCCGGACGACCTTCTGCACCAGGCGACGGTTGTGCAGGTCGCCCCGCTTCGCCTTGGTGATCAGCTTCTCGGCCAGCGGGCGGACCCGCTTGGCCTTGGCCTCGGTCGTCGTGATCTTGCCGTGCTCGAACAGCTGAGTGGCCAGGTTGGCCAGGATCAGCCGCTCGTGCGCGGCAGACCCGCCGAGCCGGGCTCCCTTGGTAGGGGTGGGCATGACTTTCTCCTAGTTCAGCTCACAGCGTCCGGGCACGAGGCCTCAGAGCTGCTCGGTCTCTGCGTAGTCCTGGCCATCGTCGTGGCCGTCGTCCGAAATCCCGCCGCCGATGCCGGCGACCCCTTCCGACCAGCCTTCGCCGTCGTAGCTGGTGGCAGCCGCGGACGGGTCGAACCCGGGCGGGCTGTCCTTCAGCGCGAGGCCGAGGCCGACGAGCTTCAGCTTGACCTCGTCGATCGACTTGGCGCCGAAGTTGCGGATGTCGAGAAGGTCCGCCTCGCTGCGCGAGACCAGCTCGCCAACGGTGTGGATGCCTTCGCGCTTCAGGCAGTTGTACGACCGGACGGTGAGGTCCAGGTCCTCGATCGGCATCGCGTAGGCGGCGATGGTGTCCGCCTCCTGCGGCGACGGGCCGATCTCGATGCCCTCGGCGTCGACGTTCAGCTCGCGAGCGAGACCGAACAGCTCCACCAGCGTCTTGCCGGCCGAGGCCACCGCGTCGCGCGCGGTGATCGACGGCTTGGTCTCGACGTCCAGGATCAGCTTGTCGAAGTCGGTGCGCTGCTCGACACGGGTGGCCTCGACCTTGTAAGTCACCTTCAGCACCGGCGAGTAGATCGAGTCGACCGGGATCCGGCCGATCTCCGCGCCCGCCTGCTTGTTCTGCAGGGCCGGAACGTAACCGCGGCCGCGCTCGACGACGAGCTCGATCTCGAGCTTGCCCTTGCCGTTCAGCGACGCGATGTGCAGATCCGGGTTGTGCACGGTGACGCCCGCGGGCGGCACGATGTCGGCAGCCGTGACCTCACCCGGGCCCTGCTTGCGCAGGTACATGGTGACCGGCTCGTCCTCTTCCGACGACACGACCAGTTCCTTCAGGTTCAGGATGATGTCGGTGACGTCTTCCTTCACCCCGGGAACGGTGGTGAATTCGTGCAGCACGCCGTCGATGCGGATGCTCGTCACGGCCGCGCCCGGGATGGACGACAGCAGCGTGCGCCGCAGCGAGTTGCCGAGCGTGTAGCCGAAGCCGGGCTCCAGCGGTTCGATGGTGAACCGGGAGCGGGTCTCGTTGACCGTCTCTTCGCCGAGAGCCGGCCGCTGGGAAATCAGCATTTCTTAGTTTCCTTTCCAGACGACGCCCGCCATATGACGTCGAAGGGATGGCGTGACGGCGGCGCACTCTGGGCGCCGCCGCCCCGTAACCAGTCGCAGAGACCGGTTACTTCGAGTAGAGCTCGACGATCAGCTGTTCCTGCACCGGAACGTCGATCTGCGCGCGCTCCGGCAGCTGGTGGACCAGCACGCGGAGGTTCGACTGAACGACCTGCAGCCACGCCGGGACCGGACGGTCGCCGAAGGACTCCTTCGCGACCACGAACGGAAGCGTGCCCGCCGACTTCGGCTTGACGTCGATGATGTCCCACTTGGTGACCTGGTAGGACGGCACGTTGACCTTGACGCCGTTGACCAGGAAGTGGCCGTGGCTCACCAGCTGCCGCGCCTGACGGCGGGTGCGGGCGATGCCGGCGCGGTAGATCACGTTGTCCAGCCGGGACTCGAGGATCTGCAGCAGGTTCTCACCGGTCTTGCCCGGACGCCGCACGGCTTCCTTGTAGTACCGGACGAACTGGCGCTCGAGAACGCCGTAGGTGTAGCGAGCCTTCTGCTTCTCCTGCGACTGCAGGAGGTACTCGGACTCCTTGATGCGCCCGCGGCCGTGCTGGCCCGGCGGGTAGGGGCGACGCTCGAAAGCCTGGTCGCCGCCGATGAGGTCAACCTTGAGGCGACGCGAAATACGCGTCGCGGGGCCGGTGTAACGAGCCATTTCTTAGTACTCCTCCCCGTTCCTCAGACCCGGCGCCGCTTGGGCGGGCGGCAGCCGTTGTGAGGCTGCGGGGTCACGTCCTGGATGGTGCCGACCTCGAGGCCGGCCGCCTGCAGCGAGCGGATCGCCGTCTCGCGGCCCGAACCCGGGCCCTTCACGAAAACGTCGACCTTCTTCATGCCGTGTTCCGCGGCCTTGCGGGCGGCGTTCTCGGCGGCCATCTGCGCGGCGAACGGAGTCGACTTGCGCGAGCCCTTGAAGCCCACGTGGCCGCTGGAGGCCCACGCGATCACGGCACCGGTCGGGTCCGTGATCGAGACGATGGTGTTGTTGAAGGTGCTCTTGATGTGCGCGTGACCGTGCGCGACATTCTTCTTTTCCTTGCGGCGGACCTTCTTGGCCCCCGCAGTGCGGCTCTTGGGTGGCATGTTCTGAGGGATCTCCTGTTAGCGCGCGTTCTCTTGGTGAGCGGCGACCGCTTCCTGCTGCCCTCGCCGGATGATGGATCCGGCGTCGGTGTAGAGGTTGCGCAGTGCCATCGGGCGGGCGTAGAGCGCCTTGGGCGAGACACAAGCCGTGGAGCGACGGACGGAACCGCCCATGCGAACGACCTTCTTGCCCTGGGTGCTCACTTCTTGCCAGCCTTCTTCTTGCCGGCGACCGTCTTCTTCGGGCCCTTGCGGGTGCGGGCGTTGGTCTTGGTGCGCTGACCGCGCACCGGAAGACCGCGACGCCAGCGCAGACCCTGGTAGGTCCCGATCTCGATCTTGCGCCGGATGTCGGCGTTCACCTCACGGCGAAGGTCACCCTCGACCTTGAAGTTTTCGTCGATGTAGTCCTTCAGCTTGACGAGATCCTCGTCGCTGAGGTCCTTGACGCGGGTGTCGGCGTTCAGCTCGGCAGCAGCGATCATCTGCTTCGAGCGGGTACGGCCGATCCCGTAGATGTAAGTCAGCGCGATCTCCAACCGCTTCTCGCGGGGGAGGTCTACGCCAGCGAGTCGTGCCACTGGTGCTCCTTTTTCGGGTTCGTCTTCAGGTCTGCTCCCCGTCCGGTTCCGGAACCGACTCGCCTGTCGGCCCGTGGCTTGCGCCCCGGGTGTCCCGGCCCCGGCCTGAAGTCCGGGGGTGCGCCGGAGTCGCTTTCACGATCCGGCAGGCACGGGGAGGGTGGGTAGCCGTCAAGCGGCCTGCTGCAGTGCGGTGGTCAGCCCTGACGCTGCTTGTGACGCAGGTTCTCGCAGATCACCATGATCCGGCCGTGACGGCGGATCACCTTGCACTTGTCGCAGATCTTCTTGACGCTCGGCTGAACCTTCACGTCTTCCTGCTTCCTGCTCTGCTCGGCTCTGGCGTGATCACTTGTAGCGGTAGACGATGCGACCACGGGAGAGGTCGTAGGGCGACAGCTCCACGACAACCCTGTCTTCGGGCAGGATGCGGATGTAGTGCTGCCGCATCTTGCCGCTGATGTGTGCCAGGACCTTGTGGCCGTTCTCCAACTCGACACGGAACATCGCGTTGGGGAGCGGCTCGACCACGCGGCCTTCGACCTCGATGGCCCCGTCTTTCTTAGCCATGTCCTCCGCAATCCCTGAGCACGCGTGACGTGCACAGCGTGATCGGTTTTGAGCTCGAGTCCTTGCTTACTGGGTGGTGCTCGGCCACACTCGGCCCCGGGTCCATGAGGTTCGCGAGAATTCACGAGCATGCTGGAACCGGCGCATGAGCGCGCCGACTTGACAGTGTACGCAACCCGTGCAGTACCCCGTCGACCGGGGGTGAAGTAGACCCTTGTGAGTGGCGGCGCGGGGCCGCTCAGGACTCTTCGGGCAGGGTGAGGACCCAGGGACCGTCTTCGGTGATGGCGACGGTGTGCTCCCAGTGCGCGGCGCGCGAACCGTCGATGGTGACGACCGTCCAGCCGTCTTCCAGTTCGAGGGTTTCGCCGCTGCCGCCGGTCAGCATGGGCTCGACCGCGAGCGCCATGCCGGGCTTGAGCCGCGGGCCCTTGCCGGGTTTGCCGACGTTGGGCAGGAACGGTTCCATGTGCATCTCGCGACCGATGCCGTGGCCGCCGTACTCGAGGATCATCCCGTACTCGCGGCCGTCGTCCCGGCTCGCCTTTTCGGCGGCGGTCTGCACGGCGAACGAGATGTCGGTGAGCCGGGAGCCCGCGCGGACGGCTTCGATGCCCGCCCACATGGCGCGTTCGGTAGCCGCGGAAAGCTCGTGGTCCTTTTCGCTGACCTCGCCGATTTCCAGCGTCACCGCGGAGTCGCCGTGCCAGCCGTCGAGGATCGCGCCGCAGTCGACCGAGATCAGGTCGCCCTCGGCGAGCACCTGCTTGCTCGACGGGATGCCGTGCACGATCTGCTCGTTGACCGAAGCGCAGATCGACGCCGGGAACCCGTGGTAGCCCTTGAACGAGGGCACCGCGCCGGCGTCGCGGATCGTCTGCTCGGCCAGTTCGTCGAGCTCGGCCGTGCTGACCCCGGCCCGCGCGAGCTCGCGCACGGCGGCAAGGGTGCGGGCGACGACGAGACCGGCCGCCCGCATGGCCTCCAGCTCGCCGCGCGTCTTGACCTCGATCATGCGCCCGCGGCGGAGCACTTGCAGAACACGCAATCCTCCGAGGTTCACGTGCGGTCGCGCAGCGCTTTCAGCACGCGGTCCGAGATCTCCTGCACCTCGCCGACGCCGTCGACCTTCACGAGGATGTCGGCGTAGTACTCCAGCAGCGGCGCGGTCTCCGACACGTACACCTGCTGGCGGCGGCG
The DNA here is from genome assembly GCF_042647905.1 of Amycolatopsis halotolerans. Lineage (NCBI taxonomy): Bacteria > Bacillati > Actinomycetota > Actinomycetes > Pseudonocardiales > Pseudonocardiaceae > Amycolatopsis > Amycolatopsis halotolerans. The sequence continues at coordinate 145,688 of NZ_JBHRWI010000062.1, read as the reverse complement.
GATCACGTCTTCGGTGTCGTCCGAGCGGCCGCGCGACATGAGGCGGCCGACGACGACGTCCTCGGCCACGTCGAGCTGGATGACCGCGTCGAGCTTGCTGTCGGCCTCGCTCAGCATCTCGCCGAGGACCTCGGCCTGCTTGGTGTTGCGGGGGAACCCGTCGAGCAGGAAGCCTGCCTTCGCGTCCGGTTCGGCCAGCCGCTCGCGGACCATCTCGTTGGTCACCGAGTCCGGCACCAGTTCGCCCGAGTCCAGGTACCGCTTGGCCTCCTGGCCGAGCGGGGTCTCCTGGCCCACGTGCGCCCGGAACAGGTCGCCCGTCGAGATGTGCGGGATCCGCAGCTGCTCGGACAGGGCCACCGCCTGCGTGCCTTTGCCCGCGCCGGGCGGGCCGACGAGAACCAGTCGCGTCACTTCAAGAACCCTTCGTAGTTGCGCTGCATCAGCTGGCTTTCGATCTGTTTGACGGTGTCGAGCCCGACGCCGACCATGATCAGCACAGCCGTGCCACCGAACGGGAAGTTCTGGTTGTTCCCGCTGCCGGTGAGGGACAGGAAGAAGTTCGGGAGGATCGCGATGATGCCCAGGTACAGCGAGCCGGGGAGAGTGATCCGGCCCAGCACGAAGCTGAGGTACTCGGCGGTCGGGCGCCCGGGCCGGATGCCCGGGATGAAGCCGCCGAACTTCTTCATCTCTTCCGCACGCTCGTCCACGTTGAACGTGATCGTGATGTAGAAGTAGGTGAAGAAGATGATCAACAGGAAGTAGAGCAGGATGTGCACCCAGCTGCTCTGGTTGACCAGGTAGTTCTGAATGAACGACTGCCAGCCCGAGTTGCTCTGCGGGTCGCCGATCAGCTGGCTGAGCAGCTGCGGCAGGTACAGCAGCGAAGAGGCGAAGATGACCGGGATGACACCGGCCTGGTTCACCTTGATCGGCAGGTAGGTCGAGGTGCCGCCGTACATCCGGCGGCCGACCATGCGCTTGGCGTACTGCACCGGGATCCGGCGCTGGCCCTGCTCGACGAAGATGACGCTGGCGATGATCACCAGGCCGAACGCGAGGACCACGACCAGCGCGACGCCGCCGCCGTTGCTGATGATGTTGGCGCCCTCGGCCGGGATGCGGGCCGCGATGTTCAGGAAGATCAGGACGGACATGCCGTTGCCGACGCCGCGCTCGGTGATGAGCTCGCCCAGCCACATCATCACCGCGGTGCCCGCGGTCATGGTGACCACGATCAGCGTCAGCGAGTAGATGCTGTTGTCCGGGATGATCGGCTGCGAGCAGCCCTGGAACAGGGTGCCGCGGTCGGCGAGCGCGACCACGCCGGTGGCCTGCAGGATCGCCAGCGCGATCGTGAGGTACCGGGTGTACTGGGTCAGCTTGTTCTGGCCGGACTGGCCTTCCTTCTTCAGCTCCTCGAACCGAGGAATGACCACGGTGAGCAGCTGAATGATGATGCTCGCGGTGATGTAGGGCATGATGCCCGTCGCGAACAGCGACAGCTGCAGCAGCGCACCGCCGCTGAAGAGGTTGAGCAGCTGGTACACGCCCTGCTGATCGGCCTGTGCGGTACAGGCCTGCACGGCGGCGAACGAGACCCCCGGAGCCGGGATGGTTGCACCGATCCGGTAGACCGCGACGATGGCTAGCGTGAACAGGATCTTCTTGCGTAGATCCGGCGTCGCGAGAGCCGAGCGGAATGCGCTGAGCACGCGGGGGACCTCCTCGGCGTCGTCGGTCGTCCCAACCGACGATCGGCTTGGCCGGTACGAGACCGGCGGGATGTCTGACTCACTGGCAAGCCAGGAACGCTTCAGGGCAAACAGGCCCGGAAGCGTGCCGCCGACTCTAACAGCTTCGCATGGGCCGCCCGCAGCGCGTGTGCGTTTTACGTCTCAGTGCGAGACAGCCCCGCAGCACTGAGCCGCAGGTGAGGCCAGTCGGAGCACAGATGATCACCTGTTCGGCCCGCGCCGTTCGGCGGGCTTTCCCACAGCAGCACGAAAAAACGCCACCACCGCGCCCCCGCTGACGATCCGTGAGGGGAACCTTCACGGACTCAGAGTCCCCCAGGGTTCCCCTCACGGACAAACATCCCCAGGGCTCCCCTCGCGAACCGGCATTCCCTCAAGGGGCCCCTCACGGAACCAGATTCCCTCAAGGAGCCCTTCACGGACCGCCTCCGCCCACCGCCGGAACGCGCCCCAATGTGGCATTGGGTGCATCGCACGCACCCAATGTGGCGTTCGGTGCGTCTGACGCACCCAATGCCACATTGGGGCGCAAGCCCCACCCACCAACAAACCGCACCGGTGCACCTCGACAAACCGCACCGGTGCGCCCAACGATCGAGGCACCCAGCCCCTCCCCCGCACCCCGATACGAAGCCTCCCTGCGGTTCGGGGGTGCTTGTCAAGGCATCTTTCCCGCCTTGACAAGCACCCCCGAACCGTCAGCACAATCAACCTTCGGGGTGCCCCACGCAACCAACGAGCGGCAATGTCGCCGCCAGGCGACGAGCCGAGCAGACAAAACAAAGCGGGCCCGCCCGGAAAACCGGACGGGCCCGCTTAACGCAGCCAGATCAGCTAACGGTGGCCGAACCACCAGCAGCCTCGATCTTCTCCTTGGCAGAGCCGGAGAAAGCGTGCGCGGTCAGCTCGAGCTTGACCCCGTTCAGGTCCCCGTTGCCGAGAACCTTGACGAGCTTGCCCTTGCGAACGAGACCGTTCGCGGCCAGCTCCTCCGGACCGACCTTGCCACCGTCGGCGAACACGCGGGCGATGTCGCCCACGTTCACCGGCTGGTACTCGGTGCGGAACCGGTTCTTGAATCCACGCAGCTTCGGCAGCCGCATGTGGATGGGCATCTGCCCACCCTCGAACCCGGCGGGCACGTTCTTCCGGGCCTTGGTGCCCTTCGTGCCGCGACCGGCGGTCTTGCCCTTCGAACCCTCACCACGGCCGACGCGGATCTTGTCGCGCTTGGCGCCAGGAGCCGGACGAAGGTGGTGGATCTTGATGGCGGTCATGCCTGGACCTCCTCGACCTCCACCAGGTGGCGGACGGTGTGGATCAGGCCGCGCACCTGGGGGGTGTCCTCACGCACGACGCTCTGGCGGATCTTGCGCAGCCCGAGGGTGCGCAGCGACTCGCGGTGAGCGTGCTTCGTGCCGATCTTGCTCTTGACCTGAGTGACCTTGAGCTGAGCCATGTCAGACCCCCTGGCCGGCACGCTGACGCAGCATCCGGGCCGGGGCGACGTCCTCGAGCGGCAGACCGCGGCGAGCGGCCACCTCCTCCGGACGCTGCAGGCCCTTCAGGGCCGCCACGGTCGCGTGCACGATGTTGATCGCGTTGTCGGAGCCGAGCGACTTCGACAGCACGTCGTGGACGCCCGCGCACTCCAGCACCGCGCGCACCGGGCCGCCGGCGATGACGCCGGTACCAGCGGAGGCGGGACGGAGCAGCACGACACCGGCGGCTTCCTCACCCTGGATCGGGTGCGGAATGGTGCCGGCGACGCGCGGAACGCGGAAGAAGTTCTTCTTCGCTTCCTCGACGCCCTTGGCGATGGCCGCGGGAACTTCCTTGGCCTTGCCGTAGCCGACGCCGACCTGACCGTCGCCGTCGCCGACGACCACCAGGGCGGTGAAGCTGAAGCGACGACCGCCCTTGACGACCTTGGCGACGCGGTTGATCGTCACGACCTTCTCAAGGTGCGGGGTCTTGTCCTGGCCGGCCCCGCCACGGCCGCCGTCGCGCCGGTCCCGGCCGCCACCGCGGCGGTCGTTGCGGTCGTTGCCGCCCTGACCGCCCGGTCCGCCCTGGCCGCCGCCGAATTGCCGTGTACGTCCCGGCATCAGGCTTTCCTTCCATTCACGAGCATGTGCATCAGAACTTCAACCCCGCCTCACGGGCGGCGTCGGCAAGCGCGGCGATGCGGCCGTGGTAGGCGTTGCCGCCACGGTCGAACACCACGGCTTCGATGCCGGCGTCCTTGGCGCGCGAAGCCACCAGTTCGCCGACCTTCGCCGCCTTGGCCTTCTTGTCGCCCTCGAACGACCGGAGGTCGGTTTCGAGGGTGGACGCCGACGCCAGCGTGTGACCGGCGAGGTCGTCGATCACCTGCACGGTGATGTGCCGCGAGGACCGCTTGACGACCATGCGGGGACGCACCGGCGTCCCGCTGATCTTCTTGCGGAGGCGGAAGTGCCGACGGGTCTTGGCGACGCGGCGGCGGGTCGAGATGTCCTTGCCGACCGGCTTGCGCTTGGTGATAGTCGTGTCGCTCATCACTTACCCGTCTTTCCGACCTTGCGGCGGATCTTCTCACCCTCGTAGCGCAGGCCCTTGCCCTTGTACGGGTCCGGGCGGCGCAGCTTGCGGATGACCGCGGAGATCTGGCCGACCTTCTGCTTGTCGATGCCGGACACCGAGAACCGGGTCGGCGACTCCACCTTGAAGGTGATGCCTTCCGGGGCCTCGATCTTGACCGGGTGGCTGTAGCCGAGGGCGAACTCGAGGTCCGAACCCTTGGCCTGCACGCGGTAACCGACGCCGTGGATTTCGAGCTTCTTCTCGTAGCCCTCGGTCACGCCCACCACGAGGTTGTTCACCAGCGTGCGGGTGAGACCGTGCAGGGCACGGCTCGTGCGCTCGTCGTCCGGACGCTTCACCAGCAGCGTGCCGTCCTCGTCGCGCTCGACGAAGATCGGCTCGGCGACGGTGTGCTCCAGGGTGCCCTTCGGCCCCTTGACCTTGACGTTCTGGCCGTCGATGGTCACCTCGACCCCGGAGGGGACGGCGACCGGCAGCTTTCCGATGCGTGACATGTCTGTGCCCCCTTCCTTACCAGACGTAGGCGAGGACTTCGCCGCCCACGTTGTTGCGCTTGGCCTGCCGGTCGGTCTGCAGGCCGCCGGACGTCGAGATGATCGCGACGCCGAGGCCGCCGAGAACGTTCGGCAGTTCGGTCGATTTTGCGTAGACCCGCAGACCCGGCTTGGAGACGCGGCGAAGGCCGGCGATGCTCCGCTCGCGGTTGGGGCCGTACTTCAGCTCCACGATGAGGTTCTTGTGCTTCTCGCCCGGCTCGTCGCGGTAGCTCGCGATGTAGCCCTCGCGCTTGAGGATCTCGGCGATGTTCGCCTTGATCTTCGAGTGCGGAAGCACGACCTCGTCGTGGTACGCCGAGTTCGCGTTGCGCAGACGGGTCAAGAAGTCTGCGATCGGGTCGGTCATCGTCATGGTGACCTGTCAACCTTTCTCGCCTGGTTCCCCGCCTCGCCCGGCCGGAGAGGTCTCCGGCCGGGGCGGCGGGGCCTGTGGCGAACTGGGAATAGAGTTTCGAGCCTTACCAGCTGGACTTGTGGACACCGGGCAGTTCGCCCGCGTGCGCCATCTCCCGGAGGCAGATCCGGCACAGGCCGAACTTGCGGTAGACCGAGTGCGGACGGCCGCACCGGTTGCACCGGGTGTAGCCGCGCACCGCGAACTTCGGCTTCTTCGAAGCCTTGCTGACTAGCGCTTTCTTAGCCATCGGCTCAGTTCTCCTTGAACGGGAAACCGAGCTTGCGCAGCAGCGCCCGGCCCTCGTCGTCGGTGGTGGCGGTCGTGACGACGGTGACGTCCATGCCGCGAGGGCGGTCGATGTCGTCCGGGTTGATCTCGTGGAACATCGACTGCTCGTTGAGACCGAACGTGTAGTTGCCGTTGCCGTCGAACTGCTTGGGCGAAAGCCCGCGGAAGTCGCGGATACGGGGCAGCGCGATGGTCAGCAGCCGGTCGAGGAACTCCCACATCCGGTCGCCGCGCAGCGTGACGCGCGCACCGATCGGCTGTCCCTCGCGGAGCTTGAACTGCGCGATGGACTTGCGGGCCTTCCGGATTTCCGGCTTCTGCCCGGTGATCAGGGCGAGGTCGCGGACCGCGCCGTCGATCAGCTTGCTGTCCCGGGCGGCGTCCCCGACACCCATGTTCACGACGATCTTCACGACGCCGGGAATCTGGTGCACGTTGGGGATGGAGAACTCCTTCTGGAGTTCGCCCTTGATCTCTTCGCGGTACCGGGTCTTCAGACGCGGCGCGATCTTCTCTGCGGTGGTCATGTCAGATGTCCTTGCCGTTCCGGCGCGAGACCCGGACCTTCTTGCCGTCCTCGCCGATGCGGTAGCCCACCCGGGTCGGCTTGCCGTCCGAGTCCACGACCATCACGTTCGACACGTGAATAGGCGCTTCCTGCGTCACGATGCCGCCGGACTGGGCGCCACGCTGGGTCTGGGTGATCCGGGTGTGCTTCTTGATCCGGTTGACACCCTCGACCAGCACGCGCTCCCGCTCGGGGTAGGCCTGAATGACCTTGCCCTTCGCGCCCTTGTCCTTGCCGGCGATGACGACGACCGTGTCGCCCTTCTTCACCTTCATCACAGCACCTCCGGCGCGAGCGAAATGATCTTCATGAACTTTCGGTCGCGCAGCTCGCGGCCCACCGGGCCGAAGATGCGGGTGCCCCGGGGCTCGTTGTCGTTCTTGATGAGCACGGCGGCGTTCTCGTCGAACCGGATGTAGGAACCGTCCGGACGACGGCGCTCCTTCACCGTGCGGACGATGACAGCCTTGACGACATCGCCCTTCTTCACCCCGGCGGCCGGGATGGCGTCCTTCACGGTGGCGACGATGATGTCGCCGATGCCGGCGTAGCGCCGCCCGGAGCCGCCGAGCACGCGGATGCAAAGGATTTCCTTCGCGCCCGTGTTGTCGGCAACCCGAAGCCGCGACTCCTGCTGGATCACGTCAACTCCTGTATGTCGCGCTGGTTCTCGCTGTCGCGAGCCTTGCGGAACCAAGGACTCCCGAAAGAGCCCTGCTTACTTGGCCTTCTCCACGACCTGCACCAGACGCCAGCGCTTGGTCGCCGACAGCGGCCGGGTCTCCATCAGCGTGACCCGGTCGCCCACGCCCGCCTCGTTGTTCTCGTCGTGCACCTTGACCTTGGTGGTGCTGCGGAGAACCTTCGAGTAGCGCGGGTGCTTCTTGCGGTCCTCGAGCTCGACCACGATCGTCTTGTCCATCTTGTCCGAGACGACGTAACCCTCGCGGACCTTGCGGTAGTTCCGGGCGGTCTTCTCGGTGGCAGCCTCGCTCATGCGGCACCTTCACTTTCGGCGTCGGGCGCCACGGACAGGCCGAGCTCGCGCTCGCGCATGACCGTGTAGATCCGCGCGATGTCCGTGCGGACGGTGCGCAGCCGACGGTTGTTGTCCAGCTGCCCGGTCGCCATCTGGAAGCGGAGGTTGAAGAGCTCCTCCTTGTATTCCTTCAGACGCAGCACGAGCTCTTCGGCGGTGAGCTCACGCAGCTCGGATGCCTGTGCGGCTCCGTTAGCCATCAGAACTCACCTTCCCGGGTCACGATGCGGCACTTCATGGGCAGCTTGTGGATCGCGCGACGGAGCGCCTCGCGGGCGGTCTCCTCGTTCGGGAAGCTGATCTCGAACATCACGCGACCCGGCTTCACGTTGGCGATCCACCACTCGGGCGAACCCTTGCCGGAACCCATGCGGGTTTCCGCCGGCTTCTTGGTCAGCGGGCGGTCCGGGTAGATCGTGGTCCACACCTTGCCGCCGCGCTTGATGTGACGGGTCATGGCGATACGAGCGGACTCGATCTGCCGGTTCGTCACGTAGCTGTGCTCAAGCGCCTGGATGCCGTACTCGCCGAAGCTGACCTTGGTACCGCCCTTGGCGGCGCCGTGGCGCTTCGGGGAGTGCTGCTTGCGGTGCTTGACCCTGCGCGGGATGAGCACGTCTCAGCCCTCCGTCTTTTCTGCGGTCTCGGTGGCCGGAGCCGCCTCGGTCGCGTTGTCGCTCTTCGCAGCGGCGGCGGCGCGGCCGGCCTCGGTCGAGGTCGGGGTCGTGCCCGACGCGCCGGAACGGCGCGGACGGGACGGCCGGTCGCCGCGGTCGCGGCGCGGCGCGCGGTCCGCGGCCGACGCGGCGGCGTCGCGCTCGGCGCGCGCCTTCAGTCCGCCGACCAGCTCGCCCTTGTAGATCCACACCTTCACGCCGATGCGACCGAACGTCGTCTTGGCCTCGAAGAAGCCGTAGTCGATGTCGGCGCGCAGCGTGTGCAGCGGGACCCGGCCGTCGCGGTAGTGCTCGGAGCGGGACATCTCGGCACCGCCGAGACGACCGCCGCACTGCACGCGGATGCCCTTGACCTGCGGCGAGCGCATGGAGGTCTGGATCGCCTTGCGCATCGCGCGGCGGAACGCCACGCGGTTGCTCAGCTGCTCCGCGACACCCTGGGCGACCAGCTGCGCGTCGGCCTCGGGGTTCTTCACCTCGAGGATGTTCAGCTGGACCTGCTTCTTGGTCAGCTTCTCCAGCGCGCCGCGGATCCGGTCGGCCTCCGCGCCGCGGCGGCCGATGACGATGCCCGGCCGGGCGGTGTGGATGTCGACGCGGACGCGGTCACGGGTGCGCTCGATCTCGACCTTGGAGATGCCGGCGCGCTCCATGCCGGTGGAGAGCAGCTTGCGGATCTTGACATCCTCGGCCACGTACTCCGCGTACTGCTTGTCGGCGTACCAGCGCGACTTCCAGTCAGTGGTGATACCCAGGCGGAAGCCGTGCGGGTTGATCTTCTGGCCCACTACCGGCCACCTGCCTTCTTGTTGCTCTTCTTCTCCGCAGGCCGCGACTCGACCACCACGGTGATGTGGCTGGTGCGCTTGCGGATCCGGTACGCACGGCCCTGGGCACGCGGACGGATGCGCTTGAGGGTCGGGCCCTCGTCGGCGGTCGCGGACTTGATCCAGAGCGTCTCCGGGTCCAGCTGGAGGTTGTTCTCGGCGTTGGCCGCCGCGCTGGCGATGACCTTCGCGAGCTGCGTGCTGGCAGCCTGCGGCGCGAACCGGAGCACGGCCAAGGCCTCGCTGACGCTACGACCCTTGACGAGCTCGATCACCCGGCGCACCTTCATCGGCGCGTCCCGGACAAAGCGAGCCCGCGCGACGGCCGTGGGCAGCTCTTCTGCCGTGGCCGTGGCGTTTGACTGGGCGTTCATCTGCTTCCCTTAACTTTCTCTGGCCCGCTCAGCGGCGGCGCGACTTGCGGTCGTCCTTGATGTGGCCCTTGAAGGTCCGCGTCGGGGCGAACTCGCCCAGCTTGTGACCCACCATCGCCTCGGTGACGAACACCGGGACGTGCTTGCGGCCGTCGTGCACCGCGATCGTGTGCCCCAGGAAGTCCGGGATGATCGTGGAGCGCCGCGACCAAGTCTTGATCACGGTCTTCTTGCCCGATTCGTTGAGAGCGTCCACCTTCTTGAGCAGGTGGTCGTCCACGAACGGGCCCTTCTTAAGGCTGCGTGGCATGTGCTTCTACCTCCCTGCTCAGCGCTTCTTGCCGGTACGCCGGCGGCGGACGATCAGTTTGTCGGACGGCTTGCTCTTGCGAGTGCGGCCTTCGGGCTTGCCGTTCGGGTTCACCGGGTGGCGACCACCGGACGTCTTGCCCTCGCCACCGCCGTGCGGGTGGTCGACCGGGTTCATCACGACACCGCGGACAGTCGGGCGCTTGCCGCGCCAGCGGTTGCGGCCCGCCTTGCCCCAGTTGATGTTCGAGTGCTCCGAGTTGCCGACCTCGCCGACGGTCGCGCGGTTGCGCACGTCCACGTTGCGGATCTCGCCCGAGGGGAGACGCAGCTGGGCGTAAGGACCGTCCTTGGCGACGAGCTGCACGCGGGCACCGGCGGACCGGGCCATCTTCGCGCCGCCGCCGGGGCGGAGCTCGATCGCGTGGATCACGGTGCCGACCGGGATGTTGCGCAGCGGCAGGTTGTTGCCCGGCTTGATGTCGGCGCGGGGGCCGTTCTCAACCGTGTCGCCCTGCTTCAGCTTCTCCGGCGCGATGATGTAGCGCTTCTCGCCGTCGGCGTAGTGCAGCAGCGCGATGCGCGCGGTGCGGTTGGGGTCGTACTCGATGTGCGCGACCTTGGCCGGCACGCCGTCCTTGTCGTGGCGACGGAAGTCGATCACGCGGTAGGCGCGCTTGTGGCCACCGCCCTTGTGCCGGGTGGTGATCTTGCCCGAGGCGTTGCGGCCGCCGGTCTTGCTCAGCGGACGCAGCAGCGACTTCTCCGGCGTGGACCGGGTGATCTCGGCGAAGTCCGAGACGCTCGAACCGCGACGACCCGGGGTCGTCGGCTTGTACTTGCGGATGCCCATTGTCAGCTCAGTCCTTTACGCGGTGGGTCCGCCGAAGATCTCGATCGCCTTGCTCTCAGGCGAAAGAGTCACGATGGCGCGCTTGGTGTCCTTGCGCTTGCCGAAGCCGGTACGAGTCCGCTTCCGCTTGCCCTGGCGGTTGGCCGTGTTGACGCTGACGACCTTCACGCCGAACACCTTCTCGACCGCGATCTTGATCTGGGTCTTGTTGGCGTCCGGACGGACGATGAACGTGTACTTGTGGTCCTCGAGCAGTCCGTAGGACTTCTCGGAGATCACCGGCGCGAGCAGGATGTCGCGGGGGTCCGGAATGGCGACCGAGCTCACTTCTCGTCACTCCCTTCCGAAACGTCGCTCGAACGCGCGAGGGCCTTGACGACCTTCCCGCGGACGGGGCCTGCCACGAACGCGTCGTAAGCGGCCTTGGTGAACACGACGTCGTCGTTGACCAGGACGTCGTAGGTGTTGAGCTGGTCAGCCCAGATCAGGTGCACGTACGGCAGGTTCCGCGCGGACACCCAGGCGAGCTCCTCGTCGCGGTGCAGGACCACGAGAACGCGCTTGGCCTGGGTCGCGGCGGCGATCGCCGTCTTGGCGGTCTTGGTCGACGGCTTCTCGCCGGTGACCAGTTCCGTCAGGACGTGCAGCTGGCCGGCGCGGGCCCGGTCCGAGAGGGCGCCACGCAGAGCGGCGGCCTTCATCTTCTTCGGGGTGCGCTGGGTGTAGTCGCGCGGCGTGGGGCCGTGCACGACGCCACCGCCGGCGAACTGCGGCGCGCGGGTCGAACCCTGGCGGGCGCGACCGGTGCCCTTCTGCCGGTACGGCTTCTTGCCGCCACCGGAGACCTCACCGCGGGTCTTCGTGTCGTGCGTGCCCTGGCGCGCGGCGGCCAGCTGGCCCACCACGACCTGGTGCATCAGCGCGACGTTGGCCTGCACGTCGAAGATCTCCCCGGGGAGCTCGACGGTGCCGTCGGCTTTACCGGCCGGAGTCTTCAGCTCGACGTTCGTCATCGTCAGTTTCCACCCTTCGCGGCACTGCGCACGAACAGCAGGCCGCCCTTGGGACCGGGCACCGCGCCCTTGATCAGCAGCAGGCCGTCCTCGGCACGCACCGCGTGCACGGTCAGGCCCTGCGTGGTGACCCGGTCGCTACCCATCCGGCCCGCCATGCGCAGGCCCTTGAACACGCGGCCCGGCGTGGCGCAGCCGCCGATGGAACCCGGCTTGCGGTGCACGGCCTGCGCACCGTGGCTCGCGCCCTGGCCCTTGAAGCCGTGGCGCTTCATGACGCCCGCGTAGCCCTTGCCCTTGCTGGTACCGGTCACGTCGACCGAGGTCCCGGCCTCGAACACCTCGGCGGTGATCTCCTGGCCGACCTCGTAGGTCTCGGCGTCGGTGGTGCGCAGCTCGGCAACGTGGCGACGCGGGGTCACGCCGGCCTTGTCGAAGTGGCCGGTGCGCGGCTTGTTCACCTTGCGCGGGTCGATCGCGCCGAACGCCAGCTGCACGGCCGCGTAGCCGTCCTTGTCAGTGGTCCGAACCTGGGTCACCACGTTCGGTCCGGCCTTGACGACAGTGACCGGGATGACCCGGTTCTGCTCGTCGAAGACCTGGGTCATGCCGAGCTTGGTGCCCAGGATGCCCTTCATTTGCCTGTCAGACATGAGTTCTTATCTCCGCCGCTCGCCCAACGCTTACTGGATGTTGACGTCGACGCTCGCCGGGAGGTCGATGCGCATGAGCGCGTCCACCGTCTTCGGCGTCGGGTCGAGGATGTCGATCAGACGCTTGTGCGTGCGCATCTCGAAGTGCTCGCGCGAGTCCTTGTACTTGTGCGGCGAGCGGATGACGCAGTAAACGTTCTTCTCGGTAGGCAGCGGCACCGGCCCGACAACACGGGCGCCGGTGCGCGTGACCGTTTCCACGATCTTGCGCGCCGAGGTGTCGATCGCCTCGTGGTCGTAGGCCTTGAGCCGGATGCGGATCTTCTGTCCCGCCATGGTGGCTGCGTTCCTTGTCGTCTCGTGCCGCTTTGTCTCGTCAACCTGGGCCGGAGCCCGGGTTTCAGCAGTTCAACGGCCCTGTCCCCGGTCCACGCGGTCGGGCGTGTCGCGCCCGCCGCACAGACGGATCCCTAAGGATCGTCGTCTTGCCTGGTCTTCCTCTACGTGAGGAGGCCGCGGGCCGACGCGAGAGTCGTCCCTACTGGCCTTGCCCGCTAGCCTCACCCGAAGGACGAGCTCCACGGACCGTGGCCACTCGTGCCAGGGCGGCCGGAACCCCGAAGGGTTCGGCCGCCCCAGGACGAGCAACCTGAATAGTGTCGCACACGTGAGTTGACGCCCTGAACTCGGGGGTGTATTGACCCGAATTCAGGGCGCCGACGTCACTTGTTGATCTTGGTAACCTGGCCCGCGCCGACGGTCCGGCCACCCTCGCGGATGGCGAAGCGCAGACCCTCGTCCATGGCGACCGGCTGGATCAGCACGACGCTGATGTCCGTGTTGTCGCCCGGCATGACCATCTCGGTGCCCTCGGGAAGGGTCACGACGCCGGTCACGTCCGTGGTGCGGAAGTAGAACTGCGGGCGGTAGTTGTTGAAGAACGGGGTGTGCCGTCCGCCCTCGTCCTTGGACAGGATGTAGACCCGGCCCTCGAACTCGGTGTGCGGGGTGGTGGTGCCCGGCTTCACGACGACCTGGCCGCGCTCGACGTCCTCGCGCTTGATGCCGCGGACGAGGAGGCCGACGTTGTCGCCCGCCTGGCCCTGGTCCAGCAGCTTGCGGAACATCTCGACACCGGTGACGGTGGTCTTGGTCGACTTCTCGCGGATGCCGACGATCTCGACCTCTTCGTTCACGTTGACCACGCCACGCTCGACGCGACCGGTCACCACGGTGCCGCGGCCGGTGATCGTGAAGACGTCCTCGATCGGCATGAGGAACGGCTTGTCGAGCTCGCGCACCGGGTCCGGCACGTTGTCGTCGACGGCGTGCATCAGCTCGAGCACGGCGTCGGCCCACTTCTGGTCGCCCTCGAGCGCCTTGAGGCCGGACACGCGGATGACCGGAGCGTCGTCGCCCGGGAACTCCTGCGAGGACAGCAGCTCGCGGACCTCCAGTTCGACGAGCTCGAGGATCTCCTCGTCGTCGACCATGTCGGACTTGTTCAGCGCGACCACGATGTAGGGCACGCCGACCTGGCGGGCCAGCAGCACGTGCTCGCGGGTCTGCGGCATCGGGCCGTCGGTCGCCGCGACCACCAGGATCGCGCCGTCCATCTGCGCGGCACCGGTGATCATGTTCTTGATGTAGTCAGCGTGGCCGGGGGCGTCCACGTGCGCGTAGTGACGCTTCTCGGTCTGGTACTCGACGTGCGAGATGTTGATCGTGATGCCGCGCTGCTTCTCTTCCGGCGCGTTGTCGATCTGGTCGAACGCACGGGCTTCGTTCAGCTCCGGGTACGCGTCGTGCAGAACCTTGGTGATCGCCGCGGTCAGCGTGGTCTTGCCGTGGTCGACGTGACCGATGGTGCCGATGTTGACGTGCGGCTTGCTCCGCTCGAACTTCGCCTTCGCCACTGGAATGTCCTCCTGGACTGATTTCGCGTTGTGCTCGTGGGGCAGCGTGGCTGCTGCCCCACGAATGTTCCTTCGTCGTTGCTGCGGACGTTCAGGAGAGTTCCTTAATGCCCGCGCGCGGTGAGGGAGTTACTCCCCCGTCGCCTTCGCGATGATTTCCTTCGCGACGTTCGCGGGAACCTCGGCGTAGGAGTCGAACACCATGGAGTAGTTCGCCCGGCCCTGGGTACGGGACCGCAGGTCGCCGACGTAGCCGAACATCTCCGACAGCGGGACCAGTGCCTTCACGACACGGGTACCGGCGCGCTCCTCCATGGCCTGGATCTGGCCACGGCGGGAGTTGAGGTCGCCGATCACGTCGCCCATGTAGTCCTCGGGAGTCGTGACCTCGACGGCCATCATCGGCTCGAGGATGACCGGGCCGGCCTTCCGGGCGGCTTCCTTCATCGCCATGGAGCCGGCGATCTTGAAGGCCATTTCGGAAGAGTCGACCTCGTGGTACGCGCCATCCAACAAGGTGAACTTCAACCCGACGAGCGGGTAGCCGGCCAGGATGCCGTACTGCATCGCGTCCTGGGCGCCCGCGTCGACCGACGGGATGTACTCCCGCGGCACGCGGCCACCGGTCACCTTGTTGTCGAACTCGTAGAGAGCACCGTCGGTGCGCTCGAGCGGCTCCAGCTTCACGATGACCTTCGCGAACTGGCCGGAACCACCGGTCTGCTTCTTGTGGACGTAGTCGAGCTTTTCCACAGTCTTCTTGATGGTCTCGCGGTAGGCGACCTGCGGCTTGCCGATGTTCGCCTCGACCTTGTAGTCGGACTTCATCCGGTTGACGAGCACCTCGAGGTGGAGCTCGCCCATGCCGGCGATGATCGTCTGACCGGTCTCCTCGTCGAGCTGGACCTGGAAAGTCGGGTCCTCCTCGGCGAGCTTCTGGATCGCCAGGGACAGCTTCTCCTGGTCGGCCTTCGTCTTCGGCTCGATGGCCACCCGGATAACGGGGTCCGGGAAGGTCATCGACTCGAGGACGACCGGGTTCTGCGCGTCGGCAAGGGTGTCACCGGTCGTGGTGTCCTTCAGGCCGATGACCGCGTAGATGTGGCCGGCCAGGGCCTCGTCGACCGGGTTCTCCTTGTTGGAGTGCATCTGGAAGATCTTCCCGATGCGCTCCTTGCGCTCCTTGGTCGCGTTGACGACCTGGGCGCCGGAGGCGACCTTGCCCGAGTAGACCCGGATGTAGGTCAGCTTGCCGAAGAACGGGTGCGCGGCGATCTTGAACGCCAGGGCCGAGAACGGCTCCTCGGTCGTCGCGTGCCGGGTGACCGGGGTCTCGCCGTCCGGAAGCAGGCCCTCGACCGGCGGCACCTCGAGCGGCGACGGCAGGTAGTCGATGACCGCGTCCAGCATCGGCTGCACGCCCTTGTTCTTGAACGCGGAGCCGGCGAGCACCGGGAACGCCTCGCGGGTGACGACCAGGTGGCGGATGCCGCCCTTGATCTCGTCCTGGGTCAGCTCCTCACCCTCGAGGAACTTCTCCATCAGCGCGTCGTCGGTCTCGGCGACGGCCTCGACCAGCTTCTCGCGGTACTCGGCGGCGCGGTCGGCCAGCTCGGCCGGGATGTCCTCGACGGCGTAGTCGTCGCCCTTCTGCACCTCGCCGCGCCAGACCAGGGCCTTCATCCGAACCAGGTCGATGACGCCCTCGAAGTCGTTCTCCGCGCCGATCGGCAGCTGGATGGCCAGCGGCCGGACGCCGAGACGGTCCGTGATGGTCTGCAGGGTGTAGTAGAAGTCCGCACCCAGCTTGTCCATCTTGTTGACGAAGCAGATGCGCGGGACGTCGTACTTGTCCGCCTGCCGCCAGACCTGCTCGGACTGCGGCTCGACGCCTTCCTTGCCGTCGAAGACCGCGACCGCGCCGTCGAGCACCCGCAGGTTGCGCTCCACCTCGACGGTGAAGTCGACGTGCCCGGGGGTGTCGATCAGGTTGATCTGGTAGTCGTTCCAGAAGGTGGTGGTGGCAGCCGAGGTGATGGTGATGCCCCGCTTCTGCTCCTCCTCCATCCAGTCCATGGTGGCGGCGCCGTCGTGGACTTCGCCGAGCTTGTAGTTGATCCCGGTGTAGAACAGGATCCGCTCGGTGGTGGTGGTCTTACCGGCGTCGATGTGCGCCATGATGCCGATGTTGCGGACCTTGTTGAGGTCGGTCAGCACTTCACGTGCCACGAGAATGTTCCCCTGTCTCGAACGTGGGGCCCGGCATGGCTTCTATCGGCAGCCGGGCGGTCATCACCAGCGGTAGTGCGCGAAGGCCTTGTTCGACTCGGCCATCTTGTGCGTGTCTTCGCGGCGCTTGACGCTGGCGCCAAGGCCGTTGCTCGCGTCCAGCAGCTCGTTCTGCAGCCGCTCGATCATCGTCTTCTCGCGGCGGGCCTGCGAGAACGACACCAGCCAGCGCAGCGCCAGCGTGGTGGAACGACCGGGCTTGACCTCGATCGGCACCTGGTAGGTGGCGCCACCGACGCGGCGGCTCTTCACCTCGATGGTGGGCTTCACGTTGTCGAGCGCGCGCTTCAGCGTGACGACCGGGTCGGTGCCCGTCTTCTCGCGAGCGCCTTCGAGAGCGCCGTAGACAATGCGCTCGGCCAGGGACCGCTTGCCGTCCTTCAGCACCTTGTTCACCAGCTGGGTGACCAGCGGGGAGGCGTAGACGGGGTCGGAGATCAGCGGCCGCTTCGGCGCCGGACCCTTGCGAGGCATTAGCTCTTCTCCTTCTTCGCGCCGTACCGGCTGCGCGCCTGCTTACGGTTCTTCACACCCTGGGTGTCGAGCGAACCGCGGATGATCTTGTAGCGAACACCCGGCAGGTCCTTAACCCGGCCGCCGCGCACGAGCACCATCGAGTGCTCCTGGAGGTTGTGGCCTTCACCCGGGATGTACGCGGTGACCTCGATACCGCTGGTCAGCTTCACACGAGCAACCTTGCGCAAGGCCGAGTTCGGCTTCTTGGGAGTCGTGGTGTACACGCGGGTGCACACGCCACGACGCTGCGGGCTCCCCTTGAGGGCCGCGGTCTTCTGCTTGGCAGCCTTGTCCTGGCGGCCCTTGCGGACCAGCTGCTGGATCGTGGGCAATGGACCAGCTTCCTGTCGTGATCTTGCTTCTTCGTGTCTTCACCGGTCCCCGCGGTCGGGCGTGTCGGCCCGCGTCACGGTCTCTCGACCGGTAACTTCCCGGAGGGATTTTCCGTCGGAACCCCACGTGGCGAGGCTGGTGAACCGGGTGCAAAAGCACCCCGCTCATGCCCAACGGCACGCGGAGCGGCCCGACGCCTGCCGGGCACGGTCTCCAAAGATACCCGTCCACTCGCGGAGCGGTCCGGGCGGGGGGTCGCTACGGTCGCCGACCGGTCATCGTAACCCCAGATCGGGGCCTTGAGACGGCGCCGCGCGGGACTTCCCGAGATGCAGAACGCCGGGCTCCGGGACGCTATTCCGGAGCGGGTTCCCGCGGTCAGAGGGCACTCGGCTCGCATGCCGGGACGGGACGCCCAGCGAATGGACGCGCGCCGGGCCTCGCGGCTTCCCGCGCCCCAATGTGGCGTTCGGTGCGTTCAGCGCACCCAATGTGGCGTTCGGTGCGTTCAGCGCACCCAATGTGGCGTTCGGTGCGTCAGATGCACCCAATGCCACATTGGGGTGTTCTCAGCGGCGCGGTGTGTGGCGGGTTCGTTGTGCCGTGCTGGCCAGGGGACGCGGAGCACAGCCTGGCGATACGGGCGTGGCTCCGTTGCCGAGAAAGGGCCGTGAGGGGAACCCTGAGGAACTCTGATTCCCTCAGGGTTCCCCTCACGTACCTTCGGCTTCGCGCAAGACCCCTGCGCACCGCCGACACCGCGCCCCGCTGCCGAGGAAGCCCATCGGGGCGGTTCGCCCGGGTGCTGCGCCGAGACTGGCGGCGGCGTTAAGAACGCGAGAGAAATTCTTCGGCGGCAAGGAGAAGAGCCGCCGGCTGTTCCACAATGGACCCGCGTCCCGGGGTGACAATCACCTCACCGGGACGGAATCGCGAAACCCGGCCCGGCGGTGTGCACCCGCCGGGCCGGGCCGCGGGTCAGTCCTCGTCGGGCTTCGCGTGGTCGGGCTTGCCCGGGTTGGGGTCGCGCGACAGATCGATCAGCGGGTGCACTCCAGCCCCCTCCGGCGCGGCATGGCTGCCGCCGGTCTTCTTGTCCCCCGGCTGGTCGACGTTCTCGCTGCCGTCCATGTCGCCTCCTCGTTCGGTTCCCCTGCCGGTCTGCACGGTACCTGCCGGGGAAATCGGTGGACGGACTCCCCAAGATGAGGGACGTGGACTGGAAGATCAGCGAATTCCCGGCCGAACACCCCGACTCCGCGGCGATCCTGCGCGAATACATGGACGAGCTGGCGTCGCGGTATCACGGCCGCCCGGCGACGCCGGCGGAAGTGGACGCGGCGCTGGCCGACGAGCCCAGCGACGGCCTCGCAGCGCCGACCGGGGCGTTCCTGGTGGCTTATCGCGAGGGGAAGCCCGCCGGTTGCGTCGGGGTGCGGATGGTCGGGCCCGGGCTGAGCGCGTTGACGAAGGTGTACGTGCGCCCGGAGCATCGCGGACACGGCGGCGGCAAGGTCATCGTCGCGGCGGCTGAAGAAGCGGCGAAGCGGCTGGGCTCGACCCGGATGCGGCTGGATACCCGGGACGACCTGGTCGAAGCACGCGCGCTCTACGCGTCGATGGGCTACGCGGAGGTCGAGGCCTTCAACAACGACCAGTACGCCGAGCACTGGTTCTCCAAGGACCTCAGCTGAGCCGTCCCGCGCAGCTGGCCACGTCGCCGCCGGTGGCTTTCGCGGACCGCGCCAGCACGCCGTTCACCGAGATCCGGCATTCGACCGCGCCGCTCGACTGGCCCATCAGCTGCACAGTCGGCGCGACGGCGGTCTTCGGCCAGGTCAGGGTCTTGCTCCACGGCAACGGCACCGACAGCTCCTGGTGCACCAGGCCGAGGCCGTTGTCGTCGTAGACCACGGTGGCGGTGCCGGAGCCCGTGAGTTCGTAGGTGATCTGCCAACTGGACGGCGCGGGCGCGGCCGGTGCAGTGGACGTCGTCGGGGCCAGAGTGCGGGTGACGGTGCGGTCTGGGGCGCGCTGCGGCACTTCAGCAGTCGGCGCGGACACGGCGACCGGAGCCGGCGCGGGGTCGTCGCCGGTGCCGAGGATCACTACGGTCGCGGCGACGGCGGCCACCGCGATGGCCGCGATCGCGAGCCTGCCGATCAGCTGTCTGTCCATGTTCCTCGTTCTTTCGCCGGGATCCGCCGGTGGTTCCCGGGGACGGGGGGAACCACCGGCGGAGACGGGGTCAGCCGGGCAGGATCCGGCCGGGGACGCCGTTCAGCGACTGGATCAGGCCCAGCGCCGGGACGCCCAGCGGCGCGAACGTCCAGATGTTGTTCAGGTTCGACGTGTCCGGCTCGTCGACGACGGTGACACCGGGCTGGTCCTGGGTCGCGGCCAGCGCGGGCGCGGCGGCGCCGAGCACCGCGGCTCCGGCGAGCGCGGTGGCGGCCACGGCTCGGACGACGGTCTTCTTCATGGCTTTCTCCTTCTGTGGTCAGGAAACGGCGGTGATGGCGTTGAACACCGGCGCGAGGAGCTGGGCCGGGGCTTGGGTGGTCGGGCCGAGGAGGCTGCCCGCGTCGAGGCCGGGGACGACCCAGACCGACGGGCCGCCGCCGGTCGGTGCTCCCGGGACGCCGGGCAGGCCCGGGGCGGGCAGGTTCGGCACGGAAGGCAGCGAGGGCAGTCCGCCGGTCGGGAGGGACGGGAGGCCGCCCGTCGGGAGCGTGGGCAAGCCGCCGGTCGGCAACGAAGGCACTCCAGCGGGCTGAGCGGACGTCTCCGGGGTGGCGGCGTCGGCCGCTCCCCCGGCGAATCCGGCGAACGCCCCGGCCGCGGCGAGCGGCAGCAGGATCCGGGCGGCAATACGTTTCATCAGGGTTTTCCTTTCTTCGGGTTTTTTCGGGGAACGGTGGTCAGCGGAGCGCGCCGCTGATCGGGACGATGGTTCCGTCGGGGATCCACTGCCCGGCGTAGTCGCGCGCGGCCTGCATGCCGGGCGCGTGCGGTTCGTTGGGGTACATCGGCATCGCGTTGACCTGCGCGGCCGCGAACAGCTGCACCTCGCCGTTCACGGATGTCCACTGTGGACCGAGCCAGGTCCGTAAACCGCCTAGCGACGGGCTTTCCCCGCCGAAGCTGTTGCCGACGGCCACCGCGTAGCTCACCGCGAGCTGGTCGCGCGGGTCGAAGCGCAGCGGCATGGCCGCGCTGGCCACGGTGTTGACGATGGGTCCGTTGAGCAGCCACGGAGCGAGGTACAGGCCGAACTGGTGAGTCGGTTTGAGCCGCTGCGACTCGGCGGCGCGGCTCATCGCGAGGTACCCGTCGCTCCAGCCGGAGACGACCACCAGCGCGGTGTCCGCCGCCGCGTCCGGGCGCACCGGCAGACCGACGCGCGCAGCAGTGTCTCGGACGAGCTGCGCGGCCTGCACGCCACGCGGCGACTTGTCTTCGACCAGCGTGATCGCCGACGGCTTCCGCGAGGCGAGGAACTCGACCAGCTTCACCAGCGAACCGCGGTCCTCCGGCGACAACGCTTCTGCCGGACAGCTGGTGAGCACGTCGCGTTTCTGCGCCACCAGACCGCCGAGCGCGGCTTCCGCGCATTCCGGCGCGTCGGCGTCCGAAACCGCCGGGCCCGTCTCGGTGCCCGCGTCGACGTCGACCGTGGTGGTCGCGTCGCCCTTGCGCACCACGAGAGTGCTGCGTCCGGCCGGAAGTTCGACCTCGGCCCAGCTGCCTTCCGCGCCGGGACGCGCGGCCGCGGTGGTCACGATCCCGCCCTCGACGCCAGCGGACAGGTCCGTACCCGCGCTCGAAGGGAAGTGCACGAGATTGCGCCCGGGCCGGTGCGGGCTGACCAGCACCGGCACCGTCGCGCCGCCGACCGTCGCGTCGGCCAGGATCGGCACTCCGGGCACGGGCAACGGCGCTGGCTGCGGCACCGCAGCGAGCGCGCTCCATGCAACGAACCCGAGTGCGACACCGGCGACGCCGTAGCGGTAACCGCGAATGGAAGCGTTGCGAGACAACAAGATCGCCGACACCACAGTCACTGCTGCGGGAAGCAGGACCACCACGATCAGCGAGACGCCGAAGAGCGTTTCGTACAACCGTCGGTCGAAAGCAACCCCGGAGACGCCGAGTTGCACGACGCCCGCGAGCGTCAGCAGTCCGGCGAGGCTGACCGAAAGCGGACCGACGCGCAACGGCGTCGAACGCCACTGCTCCACCGGCACCCAAGCCGACAGCAGCGTCACGCCGAACCACAGCGCGGCCGCGGCGACGTACACAGTGTCGATGGCGAAGGAAATCCCCGAACCATCGACGGAGGTTTCCAGCACCACGAGCACGACCAGCGCGAGCGAAGCCCATCGACCCGCCGAGGGCCACCGCAGCAGCACCGGCACCGCCAGCGCGAGCACGACGTGGACGATCAGCGCGACGAGGTTGACGTCGACTGTCGCCGCCGACACCGCGGCCAGCACCGCCGACCCGACACCCAGCGCACCGGTGGTGATCCACAGCTTGCGCGGCAGCGGACCGACGAGCGGGCGCAGAATCCCGGTACCGGCGAGGAATGCCGTCGCCAGCAGCAATATCAGCCGCAGCACCAGCGCGGCACTGTCCACACCGGACGATCCGGTGGCGACCGGAGTGACGTGGTGATCCATGGAGACCTTCCGGACTTGTCCTCGGGGCCGGTCCGTGAAGGGCCCCTTGAGGGAATCTGATTCCCTCAAGGAGTCCTTCACGGCACGCGGCCAGCGGGAGTTACTTCACGTTCTGGTCGGCGACCACGAACAGCTCGGAGTGCGGCTTGGCGTTGCCGAAGTCCCCGTGCGGCCACGACTTCCGGTTGAAGTTGAGGCCGACCTGCCCGGTGAACTCGTCGCGGAAGTTCTGATCGACCGCGACCTTCCCGTCCGGCGACAGGTTCAGCAGGTTGACCTTGTGGTCACCGTCCAAACCGGACCGGGCGACGAAGTAGTTCGACACCGCGATGTGCTGCGGCTGCTCGGTTTCGTGATAGAGACCGTCCTGGCCGAGCGCGAAGTTGTCGTACGCGCCCCAGTGCGGGCCCGCCCCGGGCACGCCCGGGTTGATCGGCGCGGAGCCGACGACGGTCGGCAGGTCTCCCCCGCCGCCCTGCTGCGCCTTCTCCTTGGTGTCGACGCGACCCTTGATGTCCTCGACCTTGTCGCCGGCCGCGACCAGCTTCTGGATGTCGAGCACGTACACGCCGCCGGTGGTGCCGGGGTCGTCCGGACCGAGCGCGCCCTTCTGCCTGCCCTGCACCGCGTGGTACAGGAACCGGTCGTCCGGGCTGGTCTGCAGCCAGCCGCCGTTGGAGCTGGCGCCGTTGGAGTCGTTCTGCGAGTAGATCGGCTTGCCCGCGGTGCCGTCGTCGAACACCTCGATCCAGTGCGGATCCTTCGCCGTGATGTCCGGCGTGTAGAAGATCGCGCCGCCCTGCATCGTCTCGGCGAACGCGCCCTTGTGGCCGGGCTTGTTCGTCACCGTGGTCTCCATGACCGCGCGGCTTTCCGAGTGCAGCGGGTCCGCCGGGTTCGCCCGGGGGCCGTCTTGCAGGTAGGACACCGCTTTCAGCTTCGGGTGATTGCGGTCGGAGATGTCCCAGGTGCGGATCGTCGGCCGGCGCAGATACGGCGACGGCTGCTTCACCGGGTCGAGAATGATGTTGCGCGGTTCGGCGTAGTCACTGGTGACGAGGGTGTTGAGATCCTCGCGCGCCTGGACGCCGTGCGGGTTCGCGCAGGACGGTTTGCCCAGCTGCGGCAGGTTGTCGCACAGCTTCGCGTTGTCGCCCTGCGGGGTCGCCGCCGGATTCTGCGACAGCACCTGCGCGTTCTGGTCGAAGTGCACGACCTCGCCCGGGCTGCCGGCGAAACCGTTGCCGATCTGCGTGGAACCGTCCTGGTACGCGTATGGACCGGGCACGACCGGACCGCCCATGTACGTGCCGTACGCGGTGCCGTCCTTCAACACCCAGTACGCGTCGGGCACGGAACCGCCGAGCGTCTGCGTCGGCAGGCTGATGCCCTTAAGTTTGAGCTGTGGCAACGCACTGACGTCGAACGCGTACGTCGCCGCGGCGAACAACGCGCCGGCGTAGATCGTGTCGCCCTTGTGCCACACGTACTGCATGTGGTGCGGCTCGTTCTCGACAAGCGGCCCGACGGTCGCGGTGTTCACCACCTTGCCGTACGTCGGCGAGCCCTGCGTCGCGTCGATCACCGCGAGGAAATCGGGACCGGGCAAGGCATTCTTGACTTTGCCGAGGCCGCCGCCGAGCGAACCCGGCAGGTTCTTGACGTCCTTCACCGCGGTGTCGGCGATGTTCTCGTCGCCCGCCCAGACCAGCAGCCACTTCTTCGGCGTGCCGTCGGCGGAACGCGCCTGCGCGGCAAGGTCTTTGCTGACCAGGTGGTTCTGCACCCAGTACTGCTTGCCGTCGGACGCGGTTTTGGCGTCGGTGACCACCTGAACGTCGGCGTAAGCGCTGGTGGTGGACCCGGTGTAGGTCACCGCACCGATCGCGAGCGCGACCGCGCCGGCGACGGTCAGCGCTTTCCGCCATCGGGGCGGGGCGCCCGAGGAGGAGCTGAATCGCATGGTGTCTCCCTGTTTGTGTTCCCGTGAAGCGCCCGCGAAGGCACTTCTTTCCCCGTTCTCGGGGCAGCACGAAACCCGCGCGAAACCCACGCCGAACAGAGAAAGCGTTCATCCCCTCGGGTCAGAGAAACCCGTTGCGGGGAAAGAGAAATCAGCCAGCCGGACGCGGCCGGGAGAAAAGGTCAGGAATCCCTACACAGCGCGCTGGCCTGCTGGCGCAGATCCACGTGCAGACGCCACACCAGGGCAACCGGAAAGGACATGCGCGAAATACTCTGGCGAACCGCACCCACTGTCAATGCGGTGATCAATCGTGGGAACGTCGACCGAAGGAGTGAATATCCCACGAGATGGGCCGAGTTGCCCGCCCCTCGCCCCGCGACCGACTGGAGGCGCGGCGCTGACCTGCGATGCTCCGTTCGGCCCAAAGTATGTTCGCCGCTTCGGCGTCCGGGGTGGGGCTGTTCGCCCGATATGTTCGTTACCCTTTCGTGATCAAATCCCGGGAACTTTCGCCCCGACCCCGCGATGAATCACCCATGCCGGATTCGCTGACCCTGCGGCGCGAACCTGACAGAAGCGGCATAATCCGCACATCAGGTGAGGGACCAGGGGAAGGGGTGAGCGCCGGTGTCGGCAGAGATGGAACGACTCGTCGCGGAGTTCGACAAGTTCCAGACGAAGCTCAAGCAGGCCGAAGCGCAGTTCGCGAAAGTCGGCGACATGCAGGAGGAGCTGAGCGCGCTCGAGGCCGAAGTGATGTCGCCGGACCGGGCGGTCACCGTCGTCGCGGGCCCCAGCGGATCGATCAAAGACCTCCGGCTCACCCCGGACGCGCTCCGGCAGCAGCCCGACCAGCTGGCGACCTCGATCCTGGCAACCCTGCACAAGGCCGTCGCTGAATCCGCTCGCAAGCAGGCCGGGATCGTCGACGAGCACGTGGGCACGGCCTTCGGGTTGAACGTGTCCGACCAGGTCTTGGAAGCCCAGGCAGCTGGTTTGGGAACCACTGTCGAAGAACTGGAGTCCAATCTGCCGGAGGAGCAGCCGCGGCAGGCAGCACCGGCCCGGGACGACGAGGACTTCGCGAACAACGATCTGCTTCGCGACGACGGACGGACGGCTCAGGCGCCTCCGTCGGCACCGCCCTCGGCCTCGTCGGGCGACCAGTTCCTCCAGAACTTGTTCGACGACGAGGAGGGGCACCGATGAGCCCGACGAACGGCGGCCACAAGGTCGACACCGCTGCCCTTGCCAAGTACTCCACGGGACTCGACCGGTACAAGGGCGAGGCGGGAAAGTTCGGCGACCTCATCAACCACGCCGACGTGACCGACAAGTCCTGGGGATTGATCGGGCTGGCAGTCAAGCAAACCTACACAAGCAAGCTCGACGACCTGAAGGAGCTGCTCGAACTTCTCAAGAACGGCGTCGAATCCTTCCAAGGCAAGGTCAGCAAGGCCGCCGAGATCTACGACGGCCACGAACAAGACACTGTCATGAAGTTCGGCAAATTCGAGACGAAGATCGACGGGCCGCGCTGAGCAGGGGGGAACCATGGGACAGGACAGCATCGCCGACGGGGTGAAGCTCCACGACGACCACCGCGGCGAAAACGCGTTCGGGCACGGTCTGCACGAGGCCAAAGAGGCCACGGCGCACACCCCGTTCGTCGGCAAAGGCGTCAGCACCATCTCCAACGCCTACGACAAGTTTTCCAAAGCCGACAGTGTCGGCGACGTCGCGGCGGCGAGTGGCCAACTGCTGCAGGACGGAGCGGGTTTCGTCGCCGGGGCGACGATGGACATGGCGAGCTTCGCGCTCGACCCGGTGGGCTGGCTGGTCAGCAACGGCCTGAACATGCTGCTGGACCTGATCCAGCCGCTCAACGACGCGTTGCACTTCGTGACCGGCGACGGTCCCGCGTTGGAGAAGGCGGCAGGAGACTTCGTCGCGATCGGCACGGGTTTCGTGAAGCTGGCCGACGATTTCGTCAAGACCGGCGACGAGGCCCTCAAGGATTGGGAAGGCGAGGGCGGAGAGGCGGCCAAGAAGGCCTTGGCCGAGTTCGCGCAGGGCATCAACGGCATCGGCTCGGCCGCCGGCTCTGTCTCCGACACCCTGAAGATGTGGTCGATGGTCATGACCGTCATCGAGGAGGTCGTCAAGGCGATCATCTCGGAACTGGTCAGCTGGCTCATCTACATCTGGCTGCCCGCGCTGGCGGCCTCGATCGTGAGCTTCGGCTCGTCTGTGGCGGGTGCGATGGCCGCGTCCGTGGCGAAGGCGGCGAGCGCGATCGGCAAGATCACCAAACACCTCGGCAAGCTCGGCAAGCTGCTCGACAAATTCATGGGCTTCCTCATGAAGTGGAGCGACGACCTGGTCAAGCAGGGCTCGAAGCTCACCAAGGCGGGCAAGGTCGGCATGACCCCCGGCCAGGAGAAAGCGATCACCGGCGCTTTTGCCAAGGGTTTGAACGCCCAGGGCGCCGCGTACAACCAAGCCGCGAAGGACGTCTTCACCAGCGTCCCGCGCAAGGTCTTCGACGAGACGGTCAAGGCGACCACCGGTGTCGCACCGGGTGACTTGTCCAAGGGTTCGGCTTACACCGCCAAGTCGGCATACAAGGCGACGGACAAGGCGATCACCAACCTGAAAGGGGATCATCCCGGCAACGGGCAGAGCGTCGAAGAAACCAAGGACGACCTGGACATCTGACCGGCCGCGCCAAGTCCTCGGCCCCGCCTCGCACGCGACAGCGGACCTGCTCGGCGCGTACTACCCTCGCCCTGCCACAGCACAAGACCTCTTCACCCGGGTGCCGAAGAGCAGCCCACAGGAGCCGCGAAAATGGCAGCACTGCTCGAACCCTGGTACATAGTCGGCGGCTACGTCCTGACACTGCTCCTGCTGCTGCTCGCCGGCCGGTTCGAGAGCCGCAGCGTGGTCAAGACTGTCGTCTGCGAAGCACTCAGCCTCGCCGCGCTGTTCGGGACGACGCTGTACTGGCTGACCGCCGGGACTGAGAGCAGCGGACCGGCCATCGGCTGGGTGTGCATTCCGCTCGCGATGGCCGGGTTCGCGCTCTGGCGGATTTTCCGGCAACGGTTCTGGATCCGACGGCTGGGCGCCGTCGGGGAGCCGACTTTCGGGGTTCTTCCCCGGCAGGGCCGCACCGTCGCGATCACCGAACCCGATCGTCCGAGGACCCGCGGCATCGCGGAGTTCGAGCGGCAAGGGCACCGGCTGCTGGGCGTCGAGTATTCCTCCGGTACGCCCGATGGCGTGCTCGATTCGGTCGCCAATCAGGTCGACGGGATCTACACCCTCGTGGAGCTGCGGATCCCCGCCGGGCCGACCCTGGTGATCAGCCCGCGGACCAAGGCCTTCGAACCGGAGCTGTTCACCCCGCTGGAAGACGCCAAGATCACCCGCAACCAGGCCGGTTCGCCGAAACCCTCCGCGGCGCTGACGGCGTTCGAACTGGATCCGGACTTCGACCGGCGGTTCGAGGTGACCACGAGCGACCCGGAGTTCGCCCGTCAGGTGCTCACCGGCCAGGTCCGCGAGATGATCATGACCGACCTGTGGTTCCGGGTGCACGAGGTCGTGTTCGACCACGACGCGATGTGGACCGCGGAAGCGGGCGGGCTGACGGAAGAACGGGTCTTGGGCAACGGGAGGCGGCTCGCCCTGCTTGCCGCGCAACTGCCCTCCGGCCAGTGGACCAGCTCCGCGGCGGCCGGCTTCCGCCGGGTGACCGCACGCGCCGAAACCAGCTACGACCTGTGGTACGGCGATCGAGGCGGACTGATCCGGACCAAGCTGAACCGCCGCCGTGAAGCGCGGGACCGGCAGCCGGTGACGTCCACGTCGCTCGCGATGCGCTCGCTGGTCGCGGCGGTCATGATCGTCAGCGCCGTCCTCGCGATGAGCAATTCGCTTCTCGTCATGAACGGACAGGGCACCGAGGTGGACTTGAAGGTGACCTGGATCGACCGCGGTGCCGCGCCGGTCTGTCGTGGAAGTTCGGGGAAGTGCACCGGGGGCTCCGCCGCTCGGGTCCGCGGTACCTACGTGCTCGACGGCTCCGCCTATACCTCGACCACCCGGTGGTCCGAGGAAATGCCGGAAGTGGGCGACATCGTCAAGGTTCAGCTCGGACCGTTGTGGTGGAGCCCGATCTTCGAGAGCGGCAGAGCCGCACAGGGAGTCATTTTCACCTGCTTGTTCCCGTTGCTGTTCGGTTTGCTGATCGTCAAGGTGACCTACTGGCCGAGGGCATCGCGCCGGGTACGGAAGACCCGCGAAGCCCTCGCCACGGCCTGAGCCGCAGAACTTGTCGCGAAAGTGCTCGACCGCGCTCGGCAAGGCAAGGGAAGCCACCGACATATCCGGGATGGCGCTCCGGGGAAAAGGTCCGCGGAAATCTCGAACTGTAAGGGTTGTGCGTGACCGGAGAGCTGATTGTCCCTGGGTATTTCTTCGGCGGCTACGCACTGGCCTTCGGCCTGCTGTGGATCGCCGCCTGGGCCGAGCGACGCAGCGCGGTCCTCGCGGCGGTTTTCCATACGCTCTGCGGAATCACGGTTTCCCTGACGACGCTGTATTGGTTCTCCGCCAGCGTGGCCGTACATCCGCTGGCTTGGTACGGCGTGCCGCTGGTCGTCGCTGCGCTGCTCGCCTGGCGGGGCTGGCATCAGCAGCGCTGGGTCACCCGCGTCGACTCGACCGGCGAACCCAGCTTCGGTTTCCTGCCTCGCCACGGGCTCGCCGTCCCGCGGGACCATCCCGATCCCTGGCCGAGCCGGGCCACCGTCGAGTTCACTCACCACGGGCACCGGCTGCTCGGGATCGAGTATTCGACCGAATCTCCTTACCGGGACGAGAATTTCCGCCGGAAGTCGAAGCTAGCCGAAGCGCTCGGTTCGATCTGCTCGGTCGTGGAGCTGCGCATCCCGAACGTGCCCGCGCTGACCATCTCTCCGAAGACCAAAGCCTTTGCCTCGGACCATTTCACGCCGCTGGAAGACATGCGGATCACCCGCAACCAATTCAGCTGGCTGCGCCCGGACACCACACTGCACGAGTTCGAGGTCGACCCCGAATTCGACCGCCGGTTCTCCGTCTACACCTCGGATCCGGAATTCGCCCGGGAGATGCTGACCGGCGAGGTCCGCGAACTGATTCTGAACGACCGGTGGTTCCGGGTCCACCAGGTCGCGTTCCGCGAGGACGCGATCTGGACCACCGACACCGGCGGGCTGACCGAAGACCGGATGTTCGACAACTCCCGCAAGCTCGCGATGCTCGCCGCGGCCGTGCCCTCGGCGATCTGGGAGAAGTGGGCTGGCGACCGGCGATTCCGCTCGGCCGCGACCAGTGCCGACACCCGCTACGACGCGTGGATCGGCAAGCGCGGCGGGTTCATCCGCACCCCGCTCAACCGCAGGCGCGACGCCCGGGACCGGCAACCGGTCACCTCGGTTTCGCTGACCGCGCGGACTCTCACCGCGCTCGCCCTGATCGTCATCGGCGTGGGACCTGCGGGCAATTCGATCGCCGTGCTGACCGGGCTGGCACCGCAGGTGCAAGCGACCGTCTCGCGCGTCAGCGAAGGCGGCACCCGCCATTGCGTAACCACGAGCGGCGGCATGTCCTGTACCGCGGACCGGGCCGAGGTCGACGGAACCTACGAGCACGACGGCAGTACGCGCGAAATCACCGCCGACTGGTCGCAGAATGACCTTCCAACGCGCGGTGCCGTCGTCGACATCGCGGTCGGCCCGTTCTGGGGACATCCGGGATATCAGGTCGGCTCGGCGTTCGCGGCCGTCGATCTGCTCGGCGCGTTGATCTGGCTTGTTCCGGGGCTCCTGCTGATCAAACGCACTTACTTCCCGAGCGTCCCCCGCCGGGTGCGCAAGCGGCGCGAAACCCTCGCCAAGGTTTGACCACTCAGAGCCGGTGCCCGCAATCCGCGCAGAACACCGCCCCCGCCTTGGATTCCTTCCCACACTCTCCACAATGGACAGTCGGGGCCAGTGAACTCCCGCACCCGGTGCAGAACTTCCCGCCGTTCACCTTCAGCCCGCAATCAGGACAGGTGAGCTTCGCACGGGTGCCCAGATCCAGGTCCTTGGTCCAGTTCTTCTCGCGCGCCTGGTCCCAGATCTGGTCCCGCTGCGCCGCCGCCTGCGCTCGCGAAATCTCCTCAGCCACGATGGGAGAACATCGCAGGCACTGGCCGATTTCCTCGTTCCAGCACTGATCCGCGCACATCCAGTCGCTGCAGCCGCGACACTGCCGGAAGCGCGGGGTGATCTCCTCGACCGCCGCGGTCAGCGCGCGGTCCTTCGCCGGCGAGTTCGTCGCGCGGTCGTATTTCCACTGGTCCGCGGAGCTGCTCAGCTGCTGCAGCGTCCCGCCGAAGAACGAGCCCACCGCGCGCAGCATGCTGCGCCCGGTCTCCATCGTGTCCCGCTGGAACGCGGAGCGGTACCCGTTTCCGCAGCGCTCGCAGTGGAACTCGAACTGGTAGCCCTGGGCATTGGAGAGATCCGAGAAGTTGTCCGTGAACGGCACGACATCAGCCACGCGCGCGAATCTAAGCCAACCGGAGAAGCCCCACGACCGTACAAGTACCGTCTCCGGACCCGCTACGCACCGCGACGAAAAAGCCCCCGGTCACGAGGACCGGGGGCTTTTCGTTCAGCTACGCGTGGTTCAGCGGAAGTCGCGACCGAAGTCGTAGTCGTCCAGCGGAACCGCGGCGCCGGTGCCCGAACCGAACACGTCCGGGGTGTAGTAACCGTCGTCGTAGGACGGGATCGCGTACGCCGCGACCCGCGCCTCCTCGGTCGGCTGCACCTGGATGTTCCGGTACTTGTTGATGCCCGTACCGGCCGGGATGAGCTTACCGATGATGACGTTCTCCTTGAGGCCCACGAGCTTGTCCGAGCGGCCGTTGATGGCCGCGTCGGTCAGGACTCGCGTGGTCTCCTGGAACGAGGCCGCCGACAGCCACGAGTCCGTGGTCAGCGACGCCTTCGTGATGCCCATCAGCACCGGACGGCCCGAAGCCGGCTCGCCGCCCTCGGCGACCGAGGCGCGGTTCGTCGCCTCGAACTTCGTCCGCTCGGGCAGCTCGCCCGGCAGGAAGTCCGTGGCACCGGAGTCGATGATCGTCACGCGGCGCAGCATCTGCCGCACGATGACCTCGATGTGCTTGTCGTGGATCGACACACCCTGCGCCCGGTACACCTTCTGGACCTCGTCCGTGAGGTGCATCTGCGCTTCGCGCGGGCCCATGACGCGCAGGACCTCGTGCGGGTCCGGCGTGCCCTCGAGCAGCTGCTGGCCGACGTTGACGTGGTCGCCGTCGCCCAGCGGGCCGTTCGGGGTGTTCGCGAGCCGCTGCCGCTTGGACAGCTTGTCGAAGACGATCTCCTCCGACCCGTCGTCCGGGATCAGGGTGATCTTCCAGAACCGCTCGCTCTCCTCGATCCGCACGCGGCCGTCGACGTCCGCGATCGGAGCCTTGCCCTTCGGCACCCGAGCCTCGAAAAGCTCGGTAACACGGGGCAGACCGGTCGTGATGTCGTCACCGGCGACACCACCCTGGTGGAAGGTACGCATCGTCAGCTGCGTGCCCGGCTCGCCGATCGACTGGGCGGCGACAATGCCGACCGCCTCGCCGACGTCGACGAGCTCGCCCGTCGCCATCGAACGGCCGTAGCAGGTCGCGCACACGCCGACCGCCGACTCGCAGGTCAGCACCGAGCGGACCTTCACCTTGGTGATGCCGCTGGAGATGAGCTTGTCCAGCGCCGGGTCGCCGATGTCGTCGCCCGCGTTCAGCACGACGTTGCCCTTGGCGTCCACCGCGTCCGTCGCGAGGTTCCGCGCGTACACCGAGGTCTCGACGTGCTGGTCGCGCACGACCTTGCCGTCGCCGAGGTCCTCGCCGATCGGCATCATGATGCCGCGCGTGGTGCCGCAGTCGACCTCGCGGACGATGACGTCCTGCGAAACGTCCACCAGACGACGGGTCAGGTAACCCGAGTCGGCGGTACGCAGCGCCGTGTCCGCCAGGCCCTTCCGGGCACCGTGCGTGGCGATGAAGTACTCCGCCACCGACAGGCCTTCACGGAAGTTCGCCTTGATCGGGCGCGGGATGTACTCGCCCTTCGGGTTCGACACCAGACCGCGCATACCGGCCAGCGAACGGACCTGCGTCATGTTGCCCGCCGCGCCCGACTTCACGATCATGGCGATCGGGTTGTCGTCCGGCAGCGCCGTCTCCATGATCTTGTGGACCTCTTCGGTCGCCTGCGTCCACACCTTGACGAGCTCGTTGTTGCGCTCGGTGTGCGACAGCTGACCGCGCTGGTACCGCTTCTCGACCTGGTCGGCCTTGCCCTCGTACTCGTCGAGAATGGCCTTCTTGCCGACCGGGGTCAGCACGTCCGAGATCGCGACCGTGACGCCCGAGCGGGTCGCCCAGTAGAAACCGGCGTCCTTGAGCTTGTCCAGCGTCTGCGCGACCTGCGTCATCGAGTACCGCTCGGCGAGGTCGTTCACGATCGCCGCCTGCCGCTTCTTCGGCATCGGCTCGTTGATGAACGGGTAGTCCGCCGGCAGCAGGTCGTTGAACAGCACGCGGCCCAGCGTCGTCTCGGCCAGCCACGCCTTGCCCGGCTCCCAGCCCTTTTCCGCGAGCCGCGCCTCGTCGGCCTTGGCCGGCTGACGGTCGGTGACGCGGATCTTGACCGGGGCGTGCAGGCTCAGCGCCTTGCGGTCGAACGCCATGATCGCCTCGGCGGGCGACGAGTACGCGTTGCCCGCGCCCTCGGCGTTCTCGCTGAGCCGGGTCAGGTGGAACAGACCGGTGACCATGTCCAGTCGCGGCATGGCGAGCGGACGGCCCGACGCCGGCGACAGGATGTTGTTCGCCGACAGCATCAGGATCCGGGCCTCGGCCTGCGCCTCGGCCGACAGCGGCAGGTGCACCGCCATCTGGTCGCCGTCGAAGTCCGCGTTGAACGCTTCGCAGACCAGCGGGTGCAGCTGGATGGCCTTGCCCTCGACCAGCTGCGGTTCGAAGGCCTGGATGCCCAGCCGGTGCAGGGTCGGCGCACGGTTCAGCATCACCGGGTGGCCGGTGATGACCTCTTCGAGCACGTCCCACACCTGCGGCCGCGAGCGCTCCACCATCCGCTTGGCGGACTTGATGTTCTGCGCGTGGTTCAGGTCGACCAGCCGCTTCATGACGAACGGCTTGAACAGCTCGAGCGCCATGTCCTTCGGCAGACCGCACTGGTGCAGCTTCAGCTGCGGGCCGACGATGATGACCGAACGGCCCGAGTAGTCAACACGCTTGCCGAGCAGGTTCTGCCGGAACCGGCCCTGCTTGCCCTTGAGCAGGTCGGACAGCGACTTCAGCGGCCGGTTGCCCGGGCCGGTGACCGGACGGCCGCGGCGGCCGTTGTCGAACAGCGCGTCGACGGCCTCCTGCAGCATCCGCTTCTCGTTGTTGACGATGATCTCGGGCGCGCCGAGGTCGATCAGCCGCTTCAACCGGTTGTTGCGGTTGATCACGCGGCGGTACAGGTCGTTCAGGTCCGACGTGGCGAAGCGGCCACCGTCGAGCTGCACCATCGGGCGCAGGTCCGGCGGGATGACCGGGACGGCGTCGAGCACCATGCCGCGCGGGTCGTTGCCGGTCGCCTGGAACGCGGCGACGACCTTGAGCCGCTTCAGCGCGCGGAGCTTCTTCTGCCCCTTGCCGTTGCGGATGGTGTCGCGCAGGTTGTCGGCCTCCGCGGCGACGTCGAACTCGGTCGCCAGCTTCTGGATCGCCTCGGCGCCCATGCCGCCGGTGAAGTACTCGCCGTACCGGTCGATCAGCTCGCGGTAGAGCAGTTCGTCGGCGATCAGCTGACGCGGCTCGAGCTTCGTGAAGGTCGTCCAGACCTCCTCGAGACGGTCCAGCTCGCGGCCGGCGCGGTCGCGCAGCTGGCGCATCTCGCGCTCGCCGCCCTCCTTGACCTTGCGGCGCACGTCGGACTTCGCGCCCTCCGCCTCCAGCTCGGCCAGGTCGGCTTCCAGCTTCTGCGCGCGGGCCTCGATGTCGGAGTCGCGCTTCGTCTCGAGGTTCTTGCGCTCGACGCCGATCTCGTTCTCGAGGGTCGGCAGGTCGTTGTGCCGCAGCTCGGTGTTCACGCCGGTGATGACGTAAGCCGCGAAGTAGATGATCTTCTCGAGGTCCTTGGGCGCCAGGTCCAGCAGGTAGCCCAAGCGCGACGGAACGCCCTTGAAGTACCAGATGTGGGTGACCGGCGCGGCCAGCTCGATGTGGCCCATCCGCTCACGGCGCACCTTGGCGCGAGTGACCTCGACGCCGCAGCGCTCGCAGATGATGCCCTTGAACCGGACGCGCTTGTACTTGCCGCAGTAGCACTCCCAGTCCCGGGTCGGACCGAAGATCTTCTCGCAGAAGAGCCCGTCCTTCTCCGGCTTGAGGGTCCGGTAGTTGATGGTCTCCGGCTTCTTGACCTCGCCGAAGGACCACTGACGGATGTCGTCGGCGGTCGCGAGACCGATGCGGAGCTCATCGAAGAAATTGACGTCCAGCACGTCTAGATCCCCTTGGGGTTGATTCGGCTAGAGGAGGGGTCGGCGGTGGAGCCGGGATCCGCGGGAGGCAGATCCCGGCTCGACACCGAATCAGTGCACGACGTCGTCCACCGAGGGCGACTCGTTGCGGGACAGGTTGATGCCGAGGTTCGCCGCCGCGCGCTCGAGGTCCTCGTCGTCGGAGTCGCGCATCTCGATCGCCGCGCCGTCGCTGGAGAGCACCTCGACGTTGAGGCACAGCGACTGGAGCTCCTTGAGGAGCACCTTGAACGACTCCGGGATGCCCGGCTCGGGGATGTTCTCCCCCTTCACGATCGCCTCGTACACCTTGACGCGGCCGACCACGTCGTCCGACTTGATCGTGAGCAGTTCCTGCAGCGTGTAAGCCGCGCCGTAGGCCTGCATCGCCCAGCACTCCATCTCGCCGAAGCGCTGGCCGCCGAACTGCGCCTTACCGCCCAGCGGCTGCTGGGTGATCATCGAGTACGGGCCGGTGGAGCGGGCGTGGATCTTGTCGTCGACCAGGTGGTGCAGCTTCAGGATGTACATGTAGCCGACCGACACCGGGTACGGGTACGGCTCGCCGGAGCGGCCGTCGAACAGCGTGGCCTTGCCGTTCTCCTTGACCATGCGCTCGCCGTCGCGGTTCGGCTTGGTCGCCCCGAGCAGCCCGGTGAGCTCCTCTTCCTTCGCGCCGTCGAACACCGGGGTGGCGGTGTTCGTGTTCGGCGCGACGTCGTAGAGCTCCTCGGACAGGTTCTTCGCCCAGTCCGGGTTGCCCTCGATCGTCCAGCCCTGCGAGGCCAGCCAGCCGAGGTGCAGCTCGAGGATCTGGCCGATGTTCATCCGTCGCGGAACACCGTGGGTGTTCAGGATGATGTCGACCGGGGAGCCGTCCTCCATGAACGGCATGTCCTCGACCGGCAGGATCTTGCCGATGACACCCTTGTTGCCGTGCCGGCCGGCGAGCTTGTCGCCCGGCTGGATCTTGCGCTTCTGGGCCACGTAGACGCGGACCAGCTCGTTGACGCCCGGGGGCAGCTCGTCGTCGTCCTCGCGGGAGAACACCCGGATGCCGATGACCTTGCCGGTCTCGCCGTGCGGCACCTTCAGCGAGGTGTCGCGGACTTCGCGGGCCTTCTCGCCGAAGATCGCGCGCAGCAGGCGCTCTTCCGGCGTCAGCTCGGTCTCGCCCTTCGGCGTGACCTTGCCGACCAGGATGTCGCCGTCGCGGACCTCGGCCCCGATGCGGATGATGCCGCGCTCGTCGAGGTCGGCCAGGACCTCCTCGGAGACGTTCGGGATGTCCCGGGTGATCTCCTCGGCGCCCAGCTTGGTGTCGCGGGCGTCGATCTCGTGCTCCTCGATGTGGATCGACGTCAGCACGTCGTCCTGCACCAGGCGCTCGGAGAGGATGATCGCGTCCTCGTAGTTGTGGCCCTCCCACGGCATGACCGCGACGAGGAGGTTCTTGCCGAGCGCCATCTCACCGTTCTCGGTGGACGGGCCGTCGGCGATGACCTGGCCCTGCTCGACCCGGTCCCCCTCGTTGACAATCGGCCGGTGGTTGAAGCACGTGCCGTGGTTGGAGCGGCGGAACTTGTACAGTCCGTAGCTCTTCCGCGTGCCGTCGTCGTGCATGATCGTAATGATGTCCGCGGACAGCTCCTCGACCACGCCGGCCTGCTCGGCGACCAGGACGTCCCCGGCGTCGACCGCGGCGCGCAGCTCCACGCCGGTGCCCACGTACGGAGCCTGGTTGCGCAGCAGCGGCACAGCCTGACGCTGCATGTTCGCGCCCATCAGCGCGCGGTTCGCGTCGTCGTGCTCCAGGAACGGGATCATCGCGGTGGCGACGGAGACCATCTGCCGCGGCGACACGTCCATGTAGTCGATCTCGAGCGGGTCGATCAGCTCGACCTCGCCGCCCTTGCGGCGACCGAGGACCTTGTCCTCTTCGAAGTGCCCGTCGTCGGTCAGCGGCGCGTTGGCCTGCGCCTTGACGTAGCGGTCTTCCTCGTCCGCGGTCAGGTAGTCGACCTGGTCGGTGACCTGGCCCTCGACGACCTTGCGGTACGGCGTCTCGATGAAGCCGAACGGGTTGACCCGCGCGTAGGAGCAGAGCGAGCCGATCAGGCCGATGTTCGGGCCTTCCGGCGTCTCGATCGGGCACATCCGGCCGTAGTGCGACGGGTGGACGTCGCGGACCTCCATGCCGGCGCGCTCACGGGACAGACCGCCCGGGCCGAGGGCCGAAAGACGACGCTTGTGCGTCAGGCCCGACAGCGGGTTGTTCTGGTCCATGAACTGCGACAGCTGCGAGGTGCCGAAGAACTCCTTGATCGCCGCGCCGATCGGGCGGATGTTGATCAGGGTCTGCGGCGTGATCGCCTCGACGTCCTGGGTGGTCATGCGCTCGCGCACGACGCGCTCGGTGCGGGAGAGGCCGACCCGGATCTGGTTCTGGATCAGCTCGCCGACGGTGCGCAGGCGGCGGTTGCCGAAGTGGTCGATGTCGTCGGTCTCGACCGGCACCTCGACGCCGGCGGAGCTGGTCATCTTGTCCTCGCCGGCGTGCAGCCGGACCAGGTACTCGATGGCCGAGACGATGTCCTCTTCGGTCAGCGTGCCGGTGTCGTAGGTCGAGTCGAGACCGAGCTTCTTGTTGACCTTGTAGCGGCCGACCTTGGCCAGGTCGTAGCGCTTCGGCTTGAAGAACAGGTTCTCCAGCAGCGTCTGCGCGCTCTCCTTCGTGGGCGGTTCGCCCGGGCGCAGCTTGCGGTAGATGTCGAGCAGCGCCTCGTCGGTGCCCGCGGTGTGGTCCTTCTCGAGGGTGGCCAGCAGCGTCTCGGAGAACGAGAAGCGCTCGCGGATCGCCTCGGTGGACCAGCCGAGCGCCTTCAGCAGCACGGTGACCGGCTGGCGGCGCTTGCGGTCGATGCGGACGCCGACGGTGTCGCGCTTGTCCACGTCGAACTCGAGCCACGCGCCGCGGCTCGGGATCACGCGCACGCTGAAGACGTCCTTGTCGGTCGTCTTGTCGACACTGCTGTCGAAGTACACACCCGGAGAACGCACCAGCTGGGACACGACGACCCGCTCGGTCCCGTTGATGATGAAGGTGCCCTTGTCGGTCATCACCGGGAAGTCGCCCAGGAAGACCGTCTGGCTCTTGATCTCGCCAGTGTTGTTGTTGACGAACTCGGCGGTGACGAACAGCGGGGCCGCGTACGTCATGTCCTTGTCCTTGCACTCCTCGATCGAGGCCTTGACCTCGTCGAAGCGCGGGGCGGAGAAGGAGAGGGACATCGAGCCCGAGAAGTCCTCGATCGGAGAGATCTCGTTGAGGACTTCTTCCAGACCGCCGACCGGGTTCTCTTCGCCTTCGTTGACGCGGCGCTCGAACCACGCCTCGTTGCCGGTGAACCACTGGAACGACTGGATCTGGACGTCAAGCAGGTTCGGGGTGGAGAGTGGCTCGCGGATCTTCGCGAAGGAGACCCGCTTGGGCGCTCCGGGGATTCCCGTGGCCTGCGCGCGGGATTCAGCCGAGGTGGTCGCAGCAGTGGCCTGGTTCGCGGGAGAGACTGCCAAGATGCGTCCTTCCGGGGACAATGAGCGGTGAGCAGCCGCGATGGCAACAGCTGTCGCGGACTGTCAGGGGTGCCGTGTGCCCACTATCCTAACTACCGGCTCCGGGCAGCCTGAAAGAGGGCAGCGCAAAGAAGCAGTCTAGCCCCCATGACGCGGTCTGTCCAGGGGGCACTCCCGACGGGGCCCAGCCTGCATCGCGTCACCTTGGGGCAGTGCGTCTCCCTGAGCCTCACTGCGTCCTCTGGCTCCCGGTTCGCCCGGGTTTTCGCGCCCCTCCCGCAAGGTTCGCGTTCCCCGGCCGTGACCGTTGGCAGTAAGCGTGAACCCACGCGGCTTTGGAGTCAAGATGCCGCGCGGCGGTCCCGCCGGTTGGCGCAGCGTCGAAGCGGGACAGCGCAGGGTGACCGATCCGGCGGCCACCGAGGTTACCGCCGGGTACCCGCGGCCCGCCGCGCAGGTCGGCCCGGCCACGACGCAGGTCGGCGGCCCGCACGCACGCGCGACGGCCGTTTTCCGCACGGCGCGGCGGGCGCGGGATGGATCACATTCCGCGAGCGGTCGTGCGCTGAGCGGCAGAGCGGAATAGGGGAACTTCGGGCAGCTCGAACCCGGATTCCGGGTCCCCCGGGCAGGGGTTGCGCGCGGTGGGAGGGAGCGGTTGGCAACGGCGCGGTCCCGGTGATCAACTGGGCGGGGCCGAACTCCCGGAGGTGCGCACGATGCCGGAACCCGACGCGTCGCTTCCCGCGCTGGTCCTGCGCAGGCTGGCGATCAGCGAGCAGGTCGCCGCCGCGAAGTTCGGGGCCGGGCGGGCGGTCGACGATCCCGTCCGCGAACAACGCGAGCTGGCCCGCGTCCGGAACCTGGCCCGTGAAATCGGCCTTGACCCGGACCTCGCCGCGGGGTTTCTCTCCGACCAGATCGCCGCGAGCAAGCAGGTCCAGCGCCGTCTCTTCGAGCGCTGGACCGAGCATCCCGGAGACCGGCCGACCGGCGGCCCTGACCTGTCTGTGCTGCGCGCCGAACTGGACGGCCTCACAGTCGCTCTGCTGGACCGGCTGGCCGCGACCGGCTCCGAACCCCTCACACCGCCGGAAACGCCGGACGAGCTGAAACAGGAGCCGCTCCGGACGGCTTTCCGGACGCTCGCTCAGCGACACTCGTGAGTGCTGGTCCCGGGTAGAACCGGGATAAGCAATCACGAGACACGACGACGGCCCGCCCCCAGAGGTTCCGGGAGCGGGCCGTGACGTCTGCTGAGGACTGTCTACTTCGACGGCGGGGCCGAGGCGGGCGCAGACGATGCCGGTGCGCCAGCGGCCGGTCCGGCGGCCTTGTAGGTGTCCATGTCGGTGATCTTCCAGGTGTCGCCCTGCAGCTGGGCGTCCACGTGCATCTGCGCCGTGCCGGCCGCGGTCTGCTTCGTGTCCGCGCGCGTCGACGTCTGGTCGATGAACAGCATCACCCGGGCGAGGTCGCCGTTCAGCCGGATCACCGCGCTGCGGGTGACCTTGCAGGTCACGACCACCTTCTGCTGCGGCGCGAGCTTCTTGACCTGGCCCATCAGCGCGTTGTAGCTCGTCTTGACCTGGTCGGTCGCGAGCAGCTGGTTGGCCGCGTCCTCGGTCTTCTTGATGTTGTTGAAGTCGTAGGAGAACAGCGTCTCGATCGCCTTCGAGACCTGGTCCTTCACCTGCGCGGTCTTCGCCACGTCGAGCACCGCGCGGTTGCTCGTCGAATCGGCCGCGTCCGAGCCCTTGACCTGGAAGATGACCGCCGCGGCGACCAGCGCGAGGGCGACCACCAGCAGCAGCGCGACCCGCACCGTGTTGCGGCTGACCACGGACCGCTGAGCCGGGACCGAGTCGTCCTCGGCCCGTGCCTTGGTCTCGGCTTCCTCGACGTCGGAGGGCTTCGCCGAACCGGTGTCCCGCTTCTTCCGCCGCGGGCTCGGCCGTTCCTCGTCGACCGTCTCGCCGGTCAGCGCGTCGACCTCTTCGGCCGGGGCTTCCTTGCTGACGCCGGAAACCTCGGAGACCTCGGCTTCCGGCTCAGCGGCTTCGACGGTGTCTTCCTCGACCGCGGGCGCGGTCTCGGCGACCTCGGCCTCCACGGGCTCGGTGTCAACAGACTCAGGCTCGGCCGGGCGCACCAGCCCGCCGCGGGGGATCCGCAGCTCCTGGGTCACCTCGGCCGGATCCGCGTCGGGAAGCGGCCGCGGCCGGGGGCGCGGCTTGGGCGAGGCCGCCGGCGCCGCCGGGTCCGACGGCTTGCGCAGCCCGGCGACCTTCGGCTTGCGAGCCGGTGGCGTGCTGCTGCTGCGCGGTGGCTGGCGACGGGAGGGGGGCACTGCGGAACTCCGATCTGCGGGTGAAGCTACTGGCCGGCGGCGACGAGCGGCACTTGGTCGATCCCGGACAGCTTCCAGTCGCTGCCGACCCGGGTCATCTGGACCTCGAGCCGCAGCGCCTTGGTGGCGTTCTTGCCGCCGGCCGAGGTGTCCGTGCTGATCGCGGCCAGGAAGCTGGCCTTGCCGTCGTGGTCGTTGAGCTCCTCGACCGCGATGTCCTGGATCGTGGTGGTGACCTTGACCTTCTGGTCGGTCAGCGCCTTCGAGTAGTTCGGCTGGGCCTGCGCGATCTGCTTGGCCATGTCGTCGCTGGAGACCGACTTCTGCTTGGCGAAGTAGTCGTCGAGGTGCTGGTAGTCGACCTGGGTGTAGGCCAGCACCGCGGCCGAGCCGTCCTTGAGCACGTCGTCGCGCGCCGAGGCGAGGTCCCGGTCGCCGTCCATCTCCGCGACCAGCCACATGATCCCGAACACGATCGCCACCACCAGCGCGGCGAGGGCGAACGCCCCGGACCCGAGCAGCCAGACGCGCGGCGATCCGGGAAGCGTCCACTTTTCCTGCGCCGCACCGGCCGAAGCCGGTTCGGGCGTATCAGCGGTCACCTCTTCCTCGGCGACCGCGTGCTCGGCACTCATAACACTCCAGAGTAGGTAACAGTCATCAAATCCCGGTCAGCCGAGTCCCAGCAGCGAGCCCATGCTGTTCAGCGAGACCCCGGGGCTGCCGACGACACCGGGCACCTGCGCGTCGCGCTGCTCCTGCAACTGCTGCGCGGGCCGGTTCTGGTTGGCCGCGATGTCCTGCTGGGACGGTTGCACCGGCACGCCGTTGTAGGGCGCGTTCTGGGAACCCCGGACGTTGATCGGGCTCCCCTTCGGCTCGGCACAGTAGGCCTTGTCGTCCTCCGGCCGGTACGAGGTGTCCGAGCCCGGACGGTACTGGCTGTAGGGCACGTAGCCCTTCGTGCACGACGGCGGGTTGAACAGGTTCAGCACCAGGCCGAGGTGCGCGGTCCCGTCGCCGGGGGCCACCGACGGCGCGGCGGCCGCCAGTGCCGGATACGTCACCAGGCCCTGTTCGAGGCCGTCCAGCCGGGTCACGGTCAGGTTGGCCGTCGTCAGCAGGTTCGCGGTCAGCGCGCCGAGGCCGGGCCCGGTGTCCTTGACCACCTGGCTGATCTGGGTCGCCACCTGCGGGGTGACGCCGATCAGCTTGCGCAGGTCGCCGTCGGAGTTCTTGAGCGTCCCGCTGAGCTGGTTGAGGCTCTTGGAGAAGGACGCGAAGTTCGACGCCTCGTCGTTCTGCGTGTCCAGCACCTTGCCGCCGGCCTGCAGCAGCTGCACGGTCTGCGGCAGGTACTGCTGCGCGGTGGTGGTGAAGCTGCGCGCGGTGTCGAGCAGCTGCTGCAGGTCGCCGCCGGTGCCGCGGAACGCGTCGTAGGACTCGTCGACGACCTTCCGCAGCGCGTCGGTGGGCACCGAGGCCGACAGCGAGTCGAGGTCGCCCAGCAGCCGGTCGGTGCTGACCGGAGTCGTCGTGCGCGCGGCCGGGATCACCGAACCGCCCGCGAGGTAGGGGCCCTGATCGTTCTTCGGCCGCAGGTCGACGTACTGCTCGCCGACCGCGGACCGGTTGGCGATCACCGCGTCGAGGTCGGACGGCACGCGCGGGGCCGACGGGTCGATGTTCAGGTCGGCTTCGAGGCCGGTCTGGGTCAGCCGCAGCTGCCCGACGCGGCCGACGTTGAAGCCGCGGTAGGTCACCTCGGCGTTGGTGAAGATCCCGCCGGATTCGTTGAGCTGCAGCTTCACCGTGTAGCCGCTGCTGCCGAACACCGTGCCGAGGCCGGCGAAGCGGATCAGCGCGTACACGATGGCCACGACCGAGATGATCGCGAACAGCACCAGCTGGATTTTCGTCCTGCGCAGCAACATCAGCCAGCACCTCCGGAAAGCACCCCGAACAGGCCGGACAACCCGCCCTGCGACGGCTGCCCGCCGCCCTGGCCGCCGGTCGAGGACGGAGCCTGCTGCTGCGGCGCGGGCTGGTTGCCCGGGAACGACAGCGGCGGCGGCTGGTTCGACGGCGTGCCTTCGACGCCGCCGGTCAGCCCGGGAAGCGGGACCAACCCGTTGAGCCCGTTCTGCCTGCTGCGGCCGAGGTTGTCGATGACGTTCTTCAGGTTCAGGTCGACCTTGGCGAACAGGTTGAAGTAGTCGCCCTTGACGTCGTTGTAGGCCTGGTCGGTGAACGGGTAGGTCAGCAGGATCTCCAGCGCCTTCGGCAGGTCGCTGCCCGCCTCGCCGAGCTTCTGCAGCGTCGGCGTGAGCGCCTTGAGGTCGGCCACCAGGTCCGCCTTGCTCTTGTTCACCGTGTCGGTCGCGACACCGGAGAGGTTGTTGAGCGCGTTCAGCATGGTCACCAGCTGGCCGCGCTGCTGCTCCAGCACCCCGAGCCCGGGCCCGAGGTTGTCGACCGCGCCGACCAGCTTGTCCTTCTGGTCCCGCAGGGTCATCGACAGCCGGTTGAGGCCGTCGAGCGCGCGGGTGATGTTGGCCGACTGGTTGTCGAGGTTCGTGACCAGCTCGTTCGCGTTGGACAGCAGCGCCTTGATGTCCGGCTCGCGGCCGGCGGTGGCGTTGTTGAGCTCCTTGGTGATCGTGTTGAGCTGCTCCACGCCGCCGCCGTTGAGCAGCAGGGACAGCGCGCCGAGCACCTCCTCGACCTGGACGTCGCGGCCGGTGCGCGCGAGCGGGATGGTCGCCCCGTTCGCCAGCTGCCCGGTCGCCTCGGTGCCGCCCGGCGAGGCCAGTTCCACGTACTTCTCGCCGAGCAGGCTCGACTGCTTC
Organism: Amycolatopsis halotolerans; assembly: GCF_042647905.1. NCBI lineage: Bacteria > Bacillati > Actinomycetota > Actinomycetes > Pseudonocardiales > Pseudonocardiaceae > Amycolatopsis > Amycolatopsis halotolerans. The sequence goes on along the minus strand of NZ_JBHRWI010000062.1, from coordinate 102,654 downwards.
ACGTTGGCCATCGCGTTGGCGGGCAGCTTCACGTCGCCGTTGACCTCGACGGTCACCTCGGCGTGCCAGCCGTCCGGCGTCAGCCCGATCGCCTTGACCTGCCCGACCGGCACCTCGTTGACCTTCACGCCGGACTGCGGGACGAGGTCGAGCACGTCCTTGAACTGGATCTTCAGCGTGTACGGGTGGCTGCCGAGGTCGGCCCCGCCGGGCAGCGGGACGTCGTAGACGCCGTTGAACGCGCAGCCGCTCAGCACGAGCGCGGTCACCGTGGTGAGCGCCCCGCCCGCGGCGAACTTGGTCAGTCGCTTCACGTCAGCTCCCCTGCGTCCCGTAGACCTGGCCCTGCAGCGGGAGCGGCAGCGGCGGCAGCTGGCCGTTCTGCATCGCCTGCAGCACCTGCGCGGTGGACGGGAGCGGAACCACGCCGTCGACCACCTTCGCGATGCCGTCGCAGGCGTTGCCGAGCAGCTGCTTGGTCACCGAGGTCTGCTTGAGCAGGCTGCAGATCATCACCAGCGGCGGCTGGGTCAGCTCGTTGAGGTTCGGCCGCGCGTCGAGCGTGCCGGACGAGCCGTTGTAGACGCCGACGATGTTGGACAGCGCGACCGGCGCGACGTCGAGGATCTCGGCGAGCGAGCTGCGCTGGTCCACCAGCACCTTGGTCACGCTGGCCAGTTTGTCCACATTGGACTTCAACCGGCCGCGGTTGCGTTCGATGAAACCCTGCACCGACTGCAGCGTGGTGCCGAGCTGCTGCACGGTCTGGGCGAGATTGTCCTTCTCCCCGGCCAGGAATCCGCTGACGTCGGCGAGCTGGCTCTCGAACTGGCGCACCTGGCCGTCGCTGTTGGCGAGCGACTGGGAGAACTTGCCGAGGTTCTGCACCGTCTGGAAGAGGTCGTCCTTGTTGCCCGCCAGCGTGCCGGACGCCTGCCCGAGCTTGGTGATCGTGTCGTGCAGCGCCTTGCCGTTGCCGTCGAGGTTGTTCGCCGCGGTGTTCAGCAGGTCCGAGAGCGAGCCGTTCTTGTTGGCCCCGTTGGGTCCCAGCGTCTCGCTGACCTTGGCGAGGCTGGCGGCGAGCTGGTCGACCTCCAGCGGCACCTCGGTGCGGTCGAGGCCGATCGTCGCGCCGTCGGAGATGCGCGGGCCGCCGGTGTAGGCCGGGGCGAGCTGGATGTAGCGGTCGCTGACCAGCGACGGCGACACGATCAGCGCCTTCGCGTCGGCGGGCACCGCGACCGAGCGGTCGTATTCGAGGTCGACCTTGACCTGGTTGCCCATCGGCTGGATCTTGGTCACCGTGCCCATGTCCACGCCGAGCATCCGGACGCTGTTGCCCTCGTAAAGGCCTACGGCGCCGGCGAAGTACGCGGTCAGGTGGTTGCGGCCGGCGTCCTTGAGGGTCCACCAGAGCGCGCCCGCGACCACGAGCGCGAGCACGATCGCGATCGTGAAGCCGCGGGTGAGCGACTGGCCGAAGCGGGTGTCGGTCATTTGGAGTTGCACCCCTCCGGATTGAGCGGGCCGACCGAGGGAAGCACCAGGCCGCAGATGTAGTTGTCGAACCAGTGCCCGGTGCCGATCGTGTTGTTGAAGACCCGGATGAACGGGGCGAACTTCTGGATCCCCTGCGCCAGCGAATCCTGGTTGCGCTGCAGCATCGAGGTGAGCTGGTCGAGCTGGGTGAGCACCGGGTTCAGCTGGCCGTCGTTGTCGTCGACCAGGCCCTGCAACTGCGTCGACAGCTGCTTCGAACCATCCAGCAGCGTCTTGATCGCCTGCTCGCGCTTGCCGATCTCGTCCAGCAACTGGTTGCCGTCGGTGATCAGCTTCTGCACCTCGGCGTCGCGGTCGACCAGCGTCTGCGACACCTGGCGCGTGTTGGCCAGCAGGTTCGCCAGCTGCGAATCGCGCTTGGCGATCGTGTCCGACAGCTTCGACAGCCCGGACAGCGCGCCCTTCACGTCCTGCGGCGTGTTCGAGAACGTCTGGGTGATCGCCTCGAAGCTCTTCGACAGCTGGTTCGTGTCGATCGCGTCGACCGTCTGCGACAGGCCGCGGAACGCGTCGAGCACGTCGTACGGCGACATCGTGCGGTCGCGCGGGATCGGCGCGCCGGGGTCGAGGTTGCCGTTGCCCTGCGGGTCGAGCGCGAGGTACTTCTGGCCCAGCAGCGTCTTGATCTTGATCGCCGCCGTGGTCTTGTCGCCCATCCAGGCGTCCTTGACCTTGAACGACACCTTGACCGACGCGCCGTCCAGCTTGATGTCGGACACCTTGCCGACCTTCACGCCGGCGATCCGCACGTCGTTGTCCTTCTGCAGCCCGGCCGCTTCGGAGAAGTCCGCGCTGTAGGTGGTGCCGCCGCCGATCACCGGCAGGTCCTCGGAGTTCATGGCGGCGACGAGGCCGAGCGCCATGACCGCGATGCCGACCAGCGCGATCGGGATCGGGTTGCGTTTCTGGAAGGACTTCATCCCTTGCACCTGTCCCGGTTCGTCGGCAAGAGCGTGAAGTTCGTGTTCGGCAGCAGCGGCGGCGCGCCGACCGTCCCCGTCATCTCGCACGCGTAGAAGTTGAACCACGAGCCGTAGTCGGCGGTGCGGGTGAGCGCGCTGACCTTCTTCGGCATGAACTGGATGAAGTGCTCGACGAGCGGTTCGTTCTGGTTCAGGTTCGTGGTGAGCTTGCCAAGGGCCGCGATGTCGTCCTTCAGCGGAGCCCGCGCGTCGGTCAGCAGCCCGGCGGTCGTGGTGGCCAGGTTGCCCAGCCCCTCGATCGCGTCGCCGATCGGCTTGCGGTCCGCGGCGAGGCCGGACACCAGCTGCTGCAGCTTCACGATCAGGTCGTTGAGCTGCGGGGTGTGCTGGTTGACCGTGTCGAGGACCGAGTTGAGGTTGTCGATGACCTCGCCGATCACCTGGTCCTTGTTCGCGATCGTGGTGGCCAGCGAGGCGGTGTGCGACAGCAGGCTTTGCACCGTGCCGCCCTCGCCTTGGAGCACCTGGATGACCTCGTACGACAGCTTGTTCACGTCGGCCGGGTTCAGCGCGGTGAACAGCGGCTTGAAGCCGTTGAACAGCTCGGTCAGGTCCAGCGCGGGCGTGGTGCGCTCGAGCGGGATGGAATCGCCCGGTTTGAGCGTCGCGCCGCTGGTGTCGTCGCCCTCGCCGAGGGAGACGTAACGCTGGCCGACCAGGTTGCGGAACTTGATCTGCGCGGTGACGCCCGCCGGGAGCTTGCGTCCCGAGTCGACCTCGAAGTCCACCTGCGCCTGGCGCTTGTCGACGATCTTCACGTCCTTGACCTGGCCGACGCGGACGCCCGCGATGCGCACGTCGTCGTTCGGCAGCAGGAGCGTGGCGTCGGTGAACCGCGCGGAGTAGGAGCTGGTGCTGGTGGTGTTGATGTTCGCGATGCTGATGCCGAGCACGGTCGTGAACAGCACCGTGATCACCACGAAGATCGCCAGCTTGATCAGCGGTGCGGCGAGTCCCCTCACTTGACCGTCACCTCCGTGCCCCGGTAGAGCGGGCCGACGAGCAGCGAGCCCCAGCCCGGGAACTGGTTCTGCGACATCCCCATCTCCGGGCTGACCAGCGCGGCGAGGAAGTTGTTCTCAGCCGCGGTGTTGACCGGGTTGCCGCCCGAGGCGCCGCCGCCGTTGATCCCGGCCGCGTCCGCCTTGAAGTTGGCCGGGTTCAGGCCCTCGCCGACGGTCTTCGGGGCCGCGCCCTGTTTGGTGCCGTCCTTGAACGGGCCGTCCGGCGGTTGCTGCGGGAACGGGTCCGGCGCGGGGTTGAGGTCGTAGCAGCGCGGACCGCGCTTGTCCTCGAACCTCGGCTCCTCGCCCGGCTTGTACGGCCCGCGGTTCACGACGATCTCGATGGTGGCGTTCAGGCCGGGCTTGCCGTTGAACTTGCCCAGCGCCGCGTCCGCCGTCGGCACGACCTTCGCCATCTGCTTCAGCACGCACGGGTATTCCGGCGAGTACTTCGCGAGCAGCTCGGCGGTCGGCCGCGCGGTGCTGGCGAGGCTGATGAGGTTCTGCGAGTTCGCCTCCAGGAACGACTGCAGGTCCTGCGACGCGGTGGTGAGGTTGCCGTACAGGCTGGACAGGTTCCCCTGCTCGGCCACCACGGTGCGGGTGGTCGTGCTCAGGTTGTCCAGGCTCTGCACCAGATCCGGCGTCGCGTTGCTCAGGTGGCCGGAGAACTCCGCGAGCGCCTGCAGGTTGTGCTGCAGTTCCGGCTCGTGCGGGTTCAGGTCGCCGATGTACTGGCCGAGCTGCGAAAGCGTCTCGCCGAGCGGTTTGCCCCGGCCCTGCAGCGCGGTCGAGATCGCGGTGAGCGTGCTGGACAGCTTCTGCGGCTGCACCGCCTGCAGCACCGGCATCAGGTGTTCGAGCGCCTGGTCCAGCTCGACCGCGCCGGAAGTGCGGTCTTGGGTGATCACGTCGCCCTGGGAAAGCGTCTTGCCCGACGGGTCCTGCGGAATCTGCAGCGACACATAGCGTTCGCCGAACAACGTCTTCGGCAGGAATCGCGCGGACACGTTCTCCGGAATCAGCTTCACCGACTCCGGGTCCATCGCCAGCGTCAGTTCCGCGCCGTTCTCGGTCGCCTTGATGTCCTGCACCGAACCGACGATCAAACCGCGGACCTTCACGTCCGACTGCTTGAGCAACTGGTTGCCGATGTGGCCCGCGTCGAGCTTCACGGTGACGAACTTGCTGAACGCCTTGTCGTACATCGCGATGCTGAGCGCGATCCCGCCGACGAGCACCGCCACCAGCAGCAGGCCGAGCAACCTGCGCCGTAGTGTGGTCATCCCGCAATCCTCACCGTGACGTCGGTTCCCCAAATCGCGAAACCGATGAAGAAGTTCACGACCGAAACCGTGACGATGGAAAGCCGCACCGCGCGGCCGACGGCCACGCCCACCCCGGCGGGCCCGCCGCTGGCCCGGTACCCGAAGTAACAGTGCGAAAGAATGATCAAAACGCTGAAGATCAGCACCTTGATGAACGAATAGAGCACGTCTTGCGGTGGTAGGAACAGGTCGAAGTAATGGTCGTAGGTACCCGCGGATTGTCCGTAGATATAGATAACGACCAGCCGCGAGGCGAGGTACGAGCTCAGCAGGCCGATCACGTACAGCGGGATCACGGCCACGAACCCGGCGATGATCCGCGTGGTCACCAGGTACGGGAGGCTCGGCACGCCCATCACCTCGAGCGCGTCGATCTCCTCGGAGATCCGCATCGCGCCGAGCTGCGCGGTGAAGCCCGCGCCGACCGTCGCCGACAGCGCCAGCCCGGCGACCAGCGGTGCGATCTCGCGGGTGTTGAAGAACGCGGTGAGGAAGCCGGTGAAGGCCGAGGTGCCGATCGAGTTCAGCGCCGAGTAGCCCTGAAGGCCGACGAGGACACCGGTGAACAGCGTCAGGCCGACCATCACGCCGACCGTGCCGCCGATGACCGCGAGCGAGCCGGAGCCGAAGCTCACCTCGGCGAGCAGCCGCAGCACTTCCTTGGTGTAGCGGCGCAGCGTGCGCGGTGTCCACAGCAGAGCCCGGCCGTAGAACGACATCTGGTCGCCGAGCGTGTCCAGGGTCTCCAGCGGGCGGTTGGCGATCCGCTTCGCCCCCGAAAGGAACGTCATGGTCAGTCCAGCTTTCCGGGCACGAGCTGCAAGTAGATCAGCGTGATCACGAAGTTCACCACGAACAGCAGCAGGAACGTGATGACCACCGACTGGTTCACCGCGTCGCCGACGCCCTTCGGGCCGCCGCTCGGGTGCAGGCCGCGATAGGCCGCCACGACCGCGGCGATGAAGCCGAAGATCAGCGCCTTGATCTCGCCGACCCAGAGGTCGGGCAGCTGGGCGAGCGCGGAGAAGCTGGACAGGTACGCGCCAGGGGTGCCGCCCTGGAGCACGACGTTGAAGAAGTAGCCGCCGAGCACGCCGATGACGCTGACCATGCCGTTGAGCAGGAGCGCGACGAGCATCATGGCGAGCGTGCGGGGCACGATCAGGCGCTGGACCGCGGAGACGCCCAGCACCTCCATCGCGTCGATCTCCTCGCGGATGGTCCGCGCGCCAATATCAGCACAGACCGCGCTTCCTCCTGCGCCGGCCACCAGCAGCGCGGTGACCAGCGGACTGGCCTGCTGCACGGTCGCCAGCACCGAACCGGCACCGGTGTAGGACTGCGCGCCGAGCTGGCGGGCGAGCGCGCCGAACTGCAGCGAGATGACCGCGCCGAACGGGATCGCGACGAGCGCGGTCGGCAGGATCGTCACGCTCGCGACGAACCAGGCCTGCTGGATGAACTCGCGGAACTGGAACGGGCGCTGGAAGATGCCGCGGATGATGTCGAGGCCGAGCGCGAACAGGTTCCCGGTCTCCCGCAGCATTCCGTAGCCGGGGATCTTGGCCGTGCTGGTGGTCACGCGCCACCCTGCCCGTGCCGGGGCGACCGGCGGTCCGCGCCCGGAATGCGCGCGACCTGGTCGGCGGGAAGCTGTCCCTGGTGCTGGTTCGGCACCGGGCCCGGTGTGCTGACCGGGGGCAGCTGCTGGGTGTCCTCGGGGCCCGTCTGGTGGTGGAACGCACCGGGGTTGGGCCGCACGTTGTAGTGCCGTTGCTGCTCCGGGGTGAGGGATTCGATGATCCCCTCCTGCGCCGCCGCCGGGAGCGTGTGCAGGATCCGCATCACGCGGTCCATCCGGCGCTTGGCCCCGCCGCGCTCCGGCACGCCCGGGCTGACCTGCATCTGCGGCACGACACCGCGCACGTCCTCGTTGAGCACGTCGCCGTGGCCCGCCTCGGCCTCGGCCTGCTCGCGGGCCATCTGGGCGCTGTCCTTCTCCTCGGACATGCCGATCGGGCCGAGCTTGCGGCCGTTGAGGAACTGCTCGACCACCGGTTCGTCGCTGGTCAGCAGCACCTCGCGCGGGCCGAACATGACGAGTTCCTTGCGGAACAGCATGCCGAGGTTGTCCGGCACCGTGCGGGCGAGGTTGATGTTGTGCGACACGATCAGGAACGTCGCGTCGATCTGGGCGTTGACGTCCAGGAAGAGCTGCGAGATGTAGGTCGTGCGGACCGGGTCGAGACCGGAGTCCGGCTCGTCGACCAGGATGATCTCCGGGTCCAGCACGAGGGCGCGGGCGAGGCCGGCGCGCTTGCGCATACCGCCGGAGATCTCGCCGGGGAGCTTCTTGTCCGCGCCGGCCAGACCGGTGATCTCGAGCTTGTCGAGCACGATCCGGCGGATCTCGGTCTCGGACTTCTTCGTGTGCTCCCGCAGCGGGAAGGCCACGTTGTCGAAGAGGTTCATCGAGCCGAACAGCGCGCCGTCCTGGAAGAGGACGCCGAAGAGCTTCCGGATCTCGTACAGCTTGTGCTCGGAGCAGGTGACGATGTCGACGCCGTTGATGACGCACCGTCCGCGGTCCGGCTTGAGCAGGCCGATCATCGACTTCAGGAACACGGACTTGCCGGTTCCGGACGGGCCGAGCATCGCCGAGACCTCGCCGGGAGGCAGGGTCAGCGTCACGTCCCGCCAGATGGTCTGCTTTCCGAAGGACTTCGTCAGACCTTCGATGACCACCTCGGCACCCATCGCACCTCCAGGAGCTGTTCCGCGTCGTCGCGCACCGCCGCCCCGTCACCGCTGGCAGCGGCGGAGCTCGCGCGGCGAACTCCGCTTCAACCAGGTGCAACGAGCTGAGCGCGAACAGGTTACTCACCAGTTTTGTTCTCTGGCCAGCCCCCGTGCACACCTCACGCGACGGGGATCCAGTACGGCGACCGCTGGCAGCACGGTAGTGCACGTCACGTTCGGGCGCAGATCCAGATGGCCGACCCGCGCTCACCCTGACGGGTTAACCGGCGGAAACGCGGCAAACAGGGGGTGACCCGGACCCGTCGGGTGAACGATTTGTTCGCCTGAACGAGGGTGCTCGCGATCCGGTTCGGCGACTGTGCGTCTTTTTGTCCCGGACAGCAAAAAGGGCGGGCACCCGTGTCGGGTGTCCGCCCTTTTCGACGTGACGCAGGCGCTTGCGCGCCCGGGATCACTTGATGGAGATCTTGGCGCCAGCGGCCTCGAGCTTCTCCTTGGCGGCCTCGGCGGCCTCCTTGTCGACCTTCTCCAGGAGCGCCTTCGGAGCGGCCTCGACCAGCTCCTTGGCCTCCTTCAGGCCCAGACCGGAGACGACCTCGCGGACGACCTTGATGACCTGGATCTTCTTGTCGCCGGCCGAGTCGAGGACGACGTCGAACTCGTCCTGCTCCGCGGCGGCCTCGGCCGGAGCGGCGCCCGGGGCGGCCGCGACAACGGCGGCCGGGGCGGCGGCGGTGACGTCGAAGACCTCTTCGAACTCCTTCACGAAGTCCGACAGCTCGAGGAGGGTCAGCTCCTTGAAGGCGTCGATCAGCTCGGCGGTGCTCAGCTTCGCCATGATGGCTTCCTCTCAGAAAAACGAACTAAAACGTTCGGGGTGGGGTGGTTCAGCTCTCGGCGGGTGCTTCGGCTGCTTCGGTACCGGTGGCGTTGCGCTGCTTCTCCTCCAGCGCGGCAGCCAGGCGGGCAACCTGGGACGCCGGCGCCTGGAACAGCGCCGCGGCCTGGGAAAGCTTCGCCTTGAACGCGCCCGCCGCCTTGGAGAGCAGCACCTCACGGCTGTCGAGATCAGCGATCTTGGAGATCTCGTCCACGGACAGCGCGCGGCCGTCCATGTAGCCGCCCTTGATGACAAGCGCGTTGTTGTCCTTCGCGAAGTCGCGAAGTGCCTTCGCGGCGTCGACTGCCTCGCCCTGCACGAAGGCGATCGCGGTCGGGCCGACGAACAGGTCCTCGATCCCCTCGAGGCCGGCGTCCTCAGCGGCACGCTTGACGAGGGTGTTCTTCGCGACCCGGTACTTGGCACTGGTGCCGAGAGCGCGGCGCAGCTGGGACAGCTGAGTCACGGAGAGGCCGGTGTACTGGGTAACGACGGTGGCCGAGCTGCTGCGGAAGCTCTCCGCGATCTCGGCGACGGCCGCCACCTTGTCGGGCTTCGCCATGGTCGCCTCCTCTCTTGGCTAGTGTCACCACTGGCCATGACGGAGGCGCCTCCGAACGACAAAAACGCCCACGCGCAGCAGACGCGGGGCGTTGCCCAGTCTCGCGACCGGGGTGAAAGCCTCGTTCCTCCTGCGCAGGCCGTCCGCCGTACTGCGGAACCTTCGTTCCCCGGGAATCCGGAGAAAACCAGCGGTCTTTGGTAGAACCGTCGACCAGCATACGGGAGGGCGGTTCGAGGTTCGCGGGCACCCCCTGGCTGAGCTGCGAGAACCGGGGCAGTCTCGGGAAATCGCGGCGGAGCGGGCATCATTGGTGACGTGGCGGAACAGCGTGATCACGGAAAGCCGGAAGAAACTCCCCCTCCCGGCCCGGGTGGGTCCTCGGCGCAGCCGCCCGCACTTCCGCAGCCGGGCGGGGCCGAGATCGCGCCGCGGACTCCCGCTCAACCGGCGGCTCCGAACGAGCCGCCCGCGCTTCCGCAGCCGAGCGGATCTGCCGAGCCCCAGCTGGATCCCGAGCAGCTGCGCCAGTTCCAGGAATTCCAGCGGTTCCAGGAGTACCTGCGGTTCACCCAGTCCCAGCAGGGCACCGAACCGGCTCCGGCCCCCGACGCGGGCTTGGTCCCGGTCGGCAACCGCCAGCCGCAGCCACTCGCCGGCGGCCAGCCGCCAGCCCCGCCGCACCAGCCGGGCGCGCTGACCGCGTACGAGGAACCGCCGCGCGAGCGCCGCCCGGTGCCGCGCTGGGTGAAACGCCTCGGCGGGAAGATCCTGGGCTGGGTGATCGCCCTGGTCATCCTCGGCATCCTGATCAACTGGGGCTACCACCAGATCTTCCCCAGCGACGACGGCAAGACCTCAGCCCAGATCGCCGCCGAGGGCGGCGGGACTTACCACACGAACCAGATCCTCACGACGGCCTCGCCGTACGAATCAGTCCGCCGCGTTTACGACGGCATCGCACAGCACGGTCCCGGGCAGAAGAGCATGGTCGACCACGTCTGCGGCCTCTTCGACCAGGCCACGCAGCTGAAGTTCGCGACTGATCTCGGTTTCACCGACTGCGCCGCCGCGGTCCAGGGTCTGCATGACCGGCTCGACCGCGCGCCCGGTTCGGTCGACGCCTACGCCGAGTCGATCTCGAAGCGTTCCGGATGGCCACCGGGCGAGGACGTGGTGGTCAAGTCGTGCGACTTCCCCATCACCGGAGGTCCGGCCCTCGGCGACTTCACCGTCAAGCAGGTCGAAAAAGGACAGTGGCTGATCTCCGGACACCAGCGCGGACCGGAGAAATGCGCGCCGCCGACAGCGACCTCTACTCCGGGCTGACCGTCAGGCAGGCGAACTGATCGGCAACCGGGTCTCCCCCGTGTCCGAGTACGCGAAGAAGTCCACCAGCGACGCCGCGAAAGCCGGGTGCGCCACCGCTTCCATGTGGTTCCCCGGGACCCGCACCAGTCGTGCGCCCGCGATCCCCGCCGCGAGACGCTCCGGCTGAGTCGCGAGTTCGTCCGATTCCCCGGCCAGGATCAGCGTCGCCGCCGAGAGGTTCGACAGCCGCATCGGGCCGTGCGGGGTCGCGTGCATGACCGCGGCCAGCGCTTCGACGTCCGCGCCCGCCCGGCGGGCCAGGCGGCGGAACGGGCGCGCCGCCGAGGGCACCTCCGACCGGTCTTCGGCCAGCAGCCCCGCGGCGATCTGGCTCCGGTTGACCACCCGGGCGTCCACGCCGCCGAAGTCCACGATTCCCGCCCCGACCCCGCCGACCGCGAGGCAGCGGACTCGCCGGTCACGCGTAGCCACCAGCAGCGAGACGATCGCGCCCATCGAGTAGCCCGCCAGGCAGACCTCTTCGAGACCGAGTTCGTCGAACAGCGCGGTCAGGTCCGCGGCCATGATGTCCTCGCCGTAGGCCGCCGGATCGTGCGGCTTCTCCGACTCGCCGTGCCCGCGCGCGTCCAGCGCGATCACCGTGAAGCCCGCCTTGACCAGCGCGTCCACGACTCCGGGGTTGACCCAGTTCACCTGGGAGTCGGCGGCGAAACCGTGGTGCAGCACGACGGGCCGCCGGTGCCGTCCGTCGCCCTCCCAGACGGTGTAGCTCAGCTGGAGCCCGTCGGGGGCGATGAACGTCGTTGGCATATGTCCATGAGACACGAAAAAAGGGTGGTCACGCACGAAGCGTGACCACCCTTTCGCGTGATGTGCGACTCAGACCGCCGAGTCCTCGGTGAGGAGGTTGCGGGTCCGCGCCGGGTCGACCGGGATGCCCGGGCCCATCGTGGTGGTGAAGGTGATCTTCTTGACGTAGCGGCCCTTCGCCGACGACGGCTTGGCGCGCAGGATCTCGTCCAGCGCGGCCGCGTAGTTCTCCACCAGCTTCTCGGTGTCGAACGACGCCTTGCCGATCACCAGGTGCAGGTTCGCCTGCTTGTCGACGCGGAAGTTGATCTTGCCGCCCTTGATGTCCTTCACGGCCTTCTCGACCGCGGGGGTCACCGTGCCGGTCTTCGGGTTCGGCATGAGGCCGCGCGGGCCGAGGATGCGGGCGATGCGGCCCACCTTGGCCATCTGGTCCGGCGTCGCGATCGCGGCGTCGAAGTCGAGCCAGCCACCCTGGATGCGCTCGATCAGTTCGTCGGTGCCGACCGCGTCCGCGCCGGCGGCTTCGGCCTCAGCGGCCTTGTCGCCGACGGCGAAAACGATGACGCGGGCGGTCTTGCCGGTGCCGTGCGGCAGGTTCACGGTGCCGCGGACCATCTGGTCGGCCTTGCGCGGGTCGACCCCGAGACGCATCGCGACCTCGACGGTCGCGTCCATCTTCGTCTTGGAGGTCTCCTTCGCCAGCTTCGCGGCCTCGAGCGGCGCGTACAGCCGCGCCTTGTCGATCAGCTCGCTGGCCTGGCGGTAGGCCTTGCTGTGCTTGGTCATGCTTCTGTCCTCAAATCAATGGATCAGTGTGGTGGCGAGCCAGCACTGGCTCTCCCACGGGTTGCTTTGAAAGTCAGCCTTCGACCGTGATGCCCATGGAGCGGGCGGTGCCGGCGATGATCTTCGCGGCCTGGTCGATGTCGTGCGCGTTGAGGTCGGTCTCCTTGGTCTTCGCGATCTCGCGGACCTGGTCCCAGGTGACCTTGGCGACCTTGGTCTTGTGCGGCTCGCCGGAGCCCTTCTCCACGCCCGCGGCCTTGAGCAGCAGCTTGGCGGCCGGCGGCGTCTTCAGCTTGAAGTCGAACGACCGGTCTTCGTAGACGGAGATCTCGACCGGGACGACGTCCCCGCGCTGCGACTCGGTCGCGGCGTTGTAGGCCTTGCAGAACTCCATGATGTTGACGCCGTGCTGACCCAGCGCCGGGCCGACCGGCGGCGCGGGGTTGGCCGCACCCGCCTTGATCTGCAGCTTGATGATCGCCGCAAGCTTCTTCTTCTTGGGTGGCATTACCTTGTGTCCTTCTTAACTGACGTGAGTCCCCCGCACACCTGCCAGTACGCGGGGACTGCCGACCGGGATGGCCCGGCCGTCAGATCTTGGAGACCTGGCTGAACGAGAGCTCGACCGGGGTCTCCCGGCCGAAGATCGACACCAGGACCTTCAGCTTCTGCCCGTCGACGTTGACCTCGGAGATCGTGGCGGGCAGCGTGGCGAACGGGCCGTCCATGACGGTGACCGACTCGCCGATCTCGAAGTCGACCTCGACGGCGGGCGCGCCGGACGACGCGGCCGCGGCGGAGTCCCCGCCCTTGGCCGCCTTGGCCGGGGCTTCCTTCTCGACCTGCGGGGCGAGGAACTTCAGCACCTCGTCCACGGTCAGCGGCGACGGCCGCGAGGTGGCCCCGACGAACCCGGTGACGCCCGGGGTGTTGCGCACCGCGCTCCACGACTGGTCGTTGAGGTCCATCCGGACCAGGATGTAGCCGGGCAGCACCTTGCGCTGCACCTGCTTGCGCTGGCCGTTCTTGATCTCGGTGACCTCTTCGGTCGGAACCTCGATCTGGAAGATGTAGTCCTCGACGTCCAGGGTCTGGGTACGCGTCTCGAGGTTGGTCTTGACCTTGTTCTCGTAACCGGCGTACGAGTGCACGACGTACCACTCGCCCGGCGCGGCCTTGAGCTCGGCGCGCAGCGCGGCGACCGGGTCGTCCGCCTCGGGGGCGGGCTCGGTCACGTCGTCGTCCGATTCCTCGGACTCGTCGGTGGCGGCGGCGACCTCGTCCTCGGCGACGGGCACCTCGACGGACTCGGCGGACTCCTCGTCGCCGGGTGCCGTCTGCACCTGCTCGTCGGAAAGCTCGGTCAGGTCGCGACCGGCTTCGGTGCCGTTGTCGGAGGTCACGTTCCGTCCTCTCAGTTGATCGCTTGCCGGGCCGGACCGGGGCCCGGCCAGCGCGGTGGCGCGCCCGTCGGGCGTCAGCCGAAGACCAGCCCGACCAGCTCCTTGAAGCCGAGATCGAGACCGCTCACGAGGGCCACCATGAACACCACGAACACCAGCACGACCGCGGTGTAGGTGACCATCTGCTTGCGGTTGGGCCAGATGACCTTGCGCAGTTCGGCCCAGACCTCGCGGATGAACCGCGTGAACCGGGCGAACACCGAGGCCTTCTTCGCCTTCCGGTCCCGCTTAGGGGTCGGCGCGCCCTTGGCGTCGGCGGGCTTCGCGACCTTGTCGCCCGCCTTGCCGGACGGACGGGTCGAGCCCGGCCGTGCCTCGGACTTGCCTGCCGGCCGAGCGGAAGCGCGGCGTTCGCGCCGAGCCGCGGCGGACACCGGGCGGGATTCGACTCCGGGCTTGCCCGAATCGTCCTGCTCGTGCTCGCCGCTGGCGTCGCTGTCGCTCACGACCACTCCTCCGCTCCACCAGTTCCCGTACGCAGGGGTGACAGGACTTGAACCTGCAACCTGCGGTTTTGGAGACCGCTGCTCTGCCAATTGAGCTACACCCCTGTGGAGCCCGGTCACCCTGGCTCCGGAGGACGCATTCCATCGTCCCCACCATCCGGCGGGGATGACCGTAGTGCGTTCCGAGTTCCGAAGTCTACGGCAAGGCGGATGTTGCCTTGCAACCCAGCCCCCTCGACGCCCGCGCGGCGGTCTCACGGCGCCCCGGAGGCGGCCGTTCCGGGCCCTTCGGACGGCATCCCGGAACCCTCGGCGAAGATCACCCGAACGTGCGAATATAGGCCCGTGCACCGTAATCCGATTAATCGCGAAACCGCCGACGGGCCCCTCTCGCTCGCCGGGTCCTCCCGTTTCACAGGCATTCGGATTCATTGTGCGGCCAGCGAAATCGGCGCTGCCGCCGCGAATTTCCCCGCCGGGGCACCAAGATCATCCCGACGGAAGATGATCTTCATTGCCCGGCAAGCGAAACTCATGATCAAGGAGACCCGGTGACCACATTCCGGCTCGGACTGGCGCTGCCGCAGTACGGCAAGCTCGCCGACCCCTCCGCCATCGCCGGCTTCGCCACCGAAGCGGAGCGCATCGGCTTCGCCTCGCTGTGGGTCGGCGACCGGGTCCTGACTCCGGTCTCCCCCAAGACCTATTACCCGTCCGGAACACCCGAACGGCCGTATCCGCCGGAGTTCGTCCGCTTCGTCGATCCGCTGCTGGCGCTCACGATCGCCGCGAACTCGACCGAGTCGGCGCGGCTGGGGTCGAGCACCCTCAACGGCCCGCTCTACTCGCCGGTGCTGCTGGCGCGCTCCCTGACGTCGCTGGACCTGCTGTCCGGCGGCCGGCTCGACGTCGGCCTCGGGCTCAGCTGGCTCCGCGACGAGTACACCGCCGCCGGGGTGCCGTGGGAGCACCGCGGCGCGCGGCTGGCCGAACTGGTCAAGGTGCTGCGGACGCTGTGGACCGCGGATCCGGCCGGGCACCAGAGCGAACGCTGGGACATCCCGGACTCGCTGATCGGCCTCCGGCCGATGCAGCAGCCCGGCCCGCCGGTGCTGCTGGGCGGGGCGTCGGACGCGGCGCTGCGGCGCGTCGGCCGGATCGCGGACGGCTGGCTGCCTGCCGGGCTCCCGGTCCCGATGCTGCGCCAGAAGTGGGCGGTGGTCGTCGAATCCGCGGAGAAGGCCGGCCGGGATCCGGAGTCGCTGCGCCGGGTGCTGCGGATCAACCCGACGCCGGGTTCGAAGGTCGCGACCATCGAGGACGTCGCAGGTCAGCTCAAGGCAGCCGAAGCCGAGGGGATCACCGAGGCGCTGGTCGATCTGCACTATGTGGCCGAAACCGTCCCGCACGCGCTGGAGCTCGCGGGCGAGCTGCACGGTGCTGTCTTTGCGTGATCACCCGTAAGCGGGTCGTCGGCGAGGGGCGGGACCGGTAAAACGGTCGGGTGGGGGCTAACAAGAGCGGTGGATGCGGGTTGCTCGTCCTCGTTGTCGTGGGGGCGCTGCTGGCCGTCGGCTACTACAAGTCGAAGCACGATTCGTCGGCCGCACCGCCGTCCGGCGCGGACACCGGCGGCGGCAGCGGCCGGTACGTCGCGCTCGGCGACTCGTACACGTCGGCGCCGCGCACCGGGAAGCAGTCGGGATCGCCGGCCGGATGTGCGCGCTCGGACAACAACTATCCGCACCTGGTGTCCGCGAAGCTGAAGCCGGCGAAGTTCGTGGACGTCAGCTGCAGCGGCGCGACGACGGACGACCTGACCGACACCCAGTCGACGCGCAACGGCTCAAACCCGCCGCAGTTCGACTCGGTCACCGCGGACACGACGCTGGTGACCCTCGGCATCGGCGGCAACGATGTGGGATTCATCGCACTGGCGCAGACCTGCGTGACCGCCCACGAGAGCGCCTCGCCGTGCAAGGACCGGCTCACCGCGGGCGGCAAGGACCAGCTGGCCGACCGCATCAGCGAAGCCGCGAAGAAGGTCGGCAGCGCGCTCGATCAGATCCACAAGAAGGCTCCGAAGGCGCGGGTGGTGGTCGTCGGCTACCCGACGGTCCTCCCGGACGGCGACGGTTGCTGGCCGGTTCTTCCGTTGGGCTCCGGCGATGTGGCGTATCTGCGGGACGCGCTCGGGAAACTCAACGATGCCTTGTCCGACCAGGCCAAGTCCCACGACGCCGGGTTCGCGGATACGGCTCAGCCGAGCAAGGGCCATGACGTCTGCGCGAATTCGGATGTGAAGTGGATCGAGGGGGTGATCCCGACGTCCTCGGCCGCGGCGCTGCACCCGAATGCGCGGGGTGAGGCTGGGATGGCTGGCGTGGTGGAGTCCGTGCTCGGGGTGCACTGAGGCCGCCCCAATGTGGCATTGGGTGCGTCCCACGCACCCAATGTGGCGTTCGGTGCGTCAGATGCACCCAACGCCACATTGGGGTGGTCAGGCCGAGCTGGGATGGGTGTCAGGGGCGGACGAGGGCCTGCGGTTTGCCCAGCACGGTCTTGCCCTCGAACTTCACCGTCAGGTCGATCCGGGCCAGCCCGTCGTCCGTCATGGCACCGACCTTGCCGGTCACCTCGACCAGCGCGCCCTCGTCGTTGTCCGGGACCACGACCGGGCGGGTGAAGCGCGTGCTGAAGTCCACGAGGCGGGCCGGGTCGCCGAGCCAGTCGGTGACGATGCGGCCGGACAGGGCCATGGTGAGCATGCCGTGCGCGATCACGTCCGGGAGGCCGACCTTGGTCGCGAAGTGCTCGTTCCAGTGGATCGGGTTGAAGTCGAGCGAGGCCCCGGCGTAGCGGACCAGCTGGTCGCGCGTGATGCGGACCTCCAGTGGAGGCAGTTCGTCGCCGATGTTCACGCTTCCGCCCCCCGAACCACGAGCTGGGCCCGCGTCGTGCACACGAGTTTGCCGTCCGCGTCGGTGATTTCCGCGCGGAGGTTGATGAAGTCGTTGCCCGCCCGCGCCATGATCGCTTCGATCTTGGCCGAGATTTCCAGCTCGTCGCCCGCGTGCACCGGGCGCTCGTAGCGGAAGCCCTGGTCGCCGTGGACCATCCGGGAGTAGTCGAGGCCGAGCGCGGGGTCGGTCACGATGCCGTTGATCTTCGGCAGGTTGAGGATGGTGAGGAAGGTGGGCGGCGCGAGCACGTCCGGGTGGCCGGCCGCGCGGGCCGCCTCCTGGTCCCGGTACACCGGGTTCGGGTCCCCGATCGCGTCGGCGAACTCGCGGATTTTCTCCCGGCTCACGAAGTACTTGCTGTCCGACGGGTACTCCCGCCCGGTGAACGACTGGTCCAAAGGCACGCGAAGAAGGCTAACCGAACCGCGGCGCCGACCCGCGCGGGTGCCTGAACCGGCCAGTAGACAGCGAAAAGCCGCCCCGGCGAGTGGCCGGGGCGGCTCTTCGAAGCTGGTAAAAGACCGCCTGCGTCAGCGGGTCTCTTTGTGAGTCCGGTGCGTACCGCAGTTCGGGCAGAACTTCTTCATCTCCAGGCGATCCGGGTTGTTGCGCCGGTTCTTCTTGGTGATGTAGTTGCGGTGCTTGCACTCCTCGCACGCCAGCGTGATCTTGGGTCGCACGTCGGTGGCAGCCACAGCGTTTCCTTCTCTCTCAGATCCGGGGGCCAGCCCCGTCGTTACCGCGTAGCGGTGGCCGGACTTGAACCGGCGACACAGCGATTATGAGCCGCTTGCTCTGCCAACTGAGCTACACCGCCCTACCGTGACGCCCGCCCCGAAAAAACCAAACCGGACCGACCAAACCAACTTGACCCGGCCGGGGGTCCAGGGGGCTAGCCCCCTGGCGGGGGTCTGGGGGTTCGACCCCCAGATGGACGCCGCGAAGCGAGCCACGTCTGCGCTTTCTGCAGACATAGCTCGCGGACTCGCGAGCCCCTTTACGGAATCGAACCGTAGACCTTCTCCTTACCATGGAGACGCTCTGCCGACTGAGCTAAAGGGGCCTGCCTCTCGCGAGGACTTGGAAAGATTAGCAAGGGGGTTCACCCGGCTGTGCAACCGGGGTCGGTTAACCGCAAAACCTCAGGTCAGCAGGGTCAGCACGGTCTCCGAGTGCCGTCCGGGCGAGCGCGCCGTGCGGGCCTGCAACCACGCCTCCAGGCGGTCCTCCGGCAGCGGCCGCGAGATCAGATAACCCTGTGCGACGTCACATCCCATCGCCTCGAGCTGATCGCGTGCCACGTCCTCTTCGACGCCTTCCGCCACGACCGTCAGGCCCAGCGAGTGACCGAGCTCGACGATCGATCGCACCACGGCGAGGTCGCCGAGATCCGTGCCCATGCCGAGCACGAAACTCTTGTCGATCTTGACCTGGTCCACCGGCAGCTGGCGCAGGTACGCGAGCGACGAGTAGCCGGTGCCGAAGTCGTCCACCGCGAGCACGATGCCCAGCGAATGCAGCTCGCGCAGGATCGGCAGTGCCTTCTGCGGGTCGGACATCACGCCGGACTCGGTCAGCTCGAACGTCAGCAGTTCCGGCGGCACGTCGAAGCGTTCCAGTTCACGCTGAACCTTTGCCGGGAAGTCCTCGTCGGCCAGATTCCGCACCGAGAGATTCACCGCCGCGGAGATGCGCAGGCCCTCGTCGAGCCACTTGCGCACGCGCTTCAGCGATTCCTCCAGCACGAACGACGTCAGCACGCCGATCAGGCCGGCCGCTTCGATCGCGGGCACGAACTCGTCCGGGCCGAGACGGCCGAACTCCGGGTGCACCCAGCGCACGAGCGCCTCGACGCCTTGCACCTGACGGTTCGGCAGCGTCACCTTCGGTTGGTAGTGCACCGAGACGTGGCCGTCTTCCAGCGACTGCCGGAACTGCGTGACCATCTGGAAGCGGCGCAGGAAGATCTGTCCCATGCTCGGCACGTAGCCGCGCACTTCCTCGCCGCCGCGGGTGGCGCGGACGGCGACGTCGGCGCGCTGCAGCAGGCCGTCGACGTCGACCTCGCCGTTGTCGTCCACGGAGCTGGCGTAGCCGATCATCGCGTTGGCCTCGACGGAAAGCCGGTCCACCGGATACGGCTCGGACAGCTGGACGCGCAGTCGTTCGGCGGCGCGGTGGGCGTCATCGACGGTGCAGTCCACGAGCAGCGCGGCGAAGGACGCGCCTTCGAGCCGGGCGAGCGGGACGTCCGGGCCGAGTGCGCCGCGGATGCGGGTGCCCGCGGCGACGACCATCCGGTCCGCCCACGAGTAGCCGAGCGCGTCGCTGACCGTGGAGAAGACGTCGAGGTCGATCCGCAGCACCACGACCTCCGCCGATTCGCGCAGCGGATCCCGCGAGACCTGCTGGAATCCCGGCCGATTCAGGTGCCCGGTGAGCGGGTCATGGTAGGCGTCGTGGCGAAGCGTGGCGAGCAGCCGCCGGTTGTCGAGCGACGTCGCGAGGTGGCTGGCCATCGTGCCGAGCAGCTGGACGTCGTACTTGCCGAAGCCGCGCCAGCGGGAGAGCCGGTCGTGCGCTTCGACGACGCCGAGCAGCTTGTTCGCGCTGCGCAACGGCACCACGAGGGCTTCCTGCGCACTGCGTTCCAGCAGCGCCGCGCGGACGTCCGGGTTGGCCTCGGTGATCCGGAAGTGCCGGACGTGCGCGCCGGGCAGGCGCAGCAGCGGATCGTCGTGGGCCGGGTCGGAGGCCGGAAGTTCGTTGCCCGCGACCACGACCCGCATCGGATCGTCGGCCTCGAGGCGCAGCCGGAGCACGACGCGTCCGGCGGCCAGCTGGTCCTTGATCCGCTCGGCGATCGTGGCCCATTCGCGCACGTCGACTCCGCCCACCAGTTCCTCGGCGCGGCTCGCCGGACGTGCCGCGGCCTGTTGACCGGACCGCGCGACCATCAGGCTCACGTCGGACAGCGCCTCCATGTCCCGTTGTTCGCGGAGCAGATCGGAGTAAGCCCAGTACAGCGCGGTCAGGCCGAGGAACACCGCCAGCACCAGCGGCCAGGCCTGCGGAGTGCTCGCGATGACGAGGTAGCCGGTGAGGCCGACCGAGGCGTTGACGAACCCGACCACGAGGATGCGGCCGGTCAGCCGGATCGCGGTGCTCACGCGCATCCGGCGGCGCAGCACGCGCACGGCGGCCAGCGCGAGCAGCGTGCTGACCAGCGGCGCGGTGAGCGTTCCGGCGAGCGCGGCGACCCACGGCATGGTCGGCCCGCCGCCCATGGCCAGGTGCACGAGCCCGGCGACGGCGAACGCGCCGGTGATTTCGAGCAGGAACGCGCCCGCGTTGTAGAGGACCCGGCCGGCGACCTTGCGGGCCAGCAGCGTGCCGATGCCCGCCACGAGATGCGCGGCGAGCACCACTTCGAACGGGGCGACGAAGAAACCGATTACCAGCGGGATCTCGGTGAATGAGATGGTCCACGAAATGCCGCTGCGGACGTCGACGTTGATGCCGAGCTGTTCGGCGAGCAGGAACGCGACCGCGAGCACCGGGCCGATCCACCAGAGCTTGGCCGAGCCGTGGAACGGCAGCCAGGCGCCGACGGCGAAGGCCGCGAGCAGGCCGAGGCCCAGCACGAAGAAGGTGTAAACGCGGAAGCGGCTTTCGTCCGTGCGGCCTTCGGCCGGTGCGGAGCCAGCACCTCCCGAGCCCATCGCCTCCGGCGCGGTACCGGGATGGGCGTTGCTGTCCGGCATCCGACCTTCCTTCCCGGCTGCCCGGTCGCGCTCGTCCGTGACGTCAGGTGTGGGCGAGGGCGCCACCTTACCCCGTAGGGCGTACCGGCGTCCCTTTCGAGACAGTAGGAGATCACCCCAGGGTTAACAATGGGCGTTCTTCTCTGACCTGCGTGGACCAAGGAGTGAAACTCCCGGTTCGTCCCGGAACCCCCGAGCCGGGGAGTGTTCTGGGGGTCTTTTCCGGCCCGGTCGGCGGACAATGGCGGCATGCACAACGACGTGACAGCCACCGGCCATGCGGCGCGCATCGCCACGGTGGACGCGCTGCTTCCCGCGCCGCTCCCCTTCGAGGTCGGAGGGGATTCCGCCCTGCTTTCCGCCGAGGTCGGCGACACCACCGCGGCCGGTCTGACGACCTGTACCGGACTCGGCCCGGACAGCCCGCGCTCGATGTGGCGGGCGCTCGTCGAGCACCGGCTGGAAGTCCAGCTCGCCGGTCCGGATCCGGCCGCCGGCCTCGACGCTTTGCTCACTCGATGGGATGAACACCTGGGGTCCCTCGCCCGAGTGGGGGATACGGAGTGCGCCGCGGTGCTCTCCCGGCCCAGCCGCGACACCGCCGGGGCCACCGAACTCCTCCGGCACGGCTTCGCCCCGGTGGGCGTGCTCGCGGTCCGCCCGGCGCAGCGGATGGCCACCGGACCCGACGCGACGCCCGGTGTCTGCATCCGGCACGCGACCCCGGACGACCTCTCCACCGCGGTCGCGCTGCAGCTGGAATTGCAGCGGTACGACGCGCAGTTCGGCCGGATCACGCTCCGTCCCGGCGTCGAGGAGCTGATCACCAAGGAACTGCTCCACCACCTCGAACGGCCTGAGCCGCAGGTGTGGATCGCGGAGCTGTACGGCCAGCCGCTCGGCATGGTCGTGCTGCAGATGCCCGACGAGACCGGCTGGATCCGGCACCGCGTCGCCGCTTCCCGGGTGGGTTATCTGTCGTCGCTGGCGGTCTCCGAGGCGGCTCGGTCGTCCGGTGTCGGCACCGCGCTGGCCACGCACGCGCACCAGGTCTTCGACGAGGCTGGCGCGGACGTCGTGCTGCTTCACCACGCCGTGGCGAATCCCCGGTCGACGCCGTTCTGGTACGCGCAGGGTTACCGTCCGCTGTGGACTGGCTGGCAGCGTCGGCCCGCGGTGCGTTCTCGCTAGTCTGGCGGTTGCCAGACCGTCCGAGGGGAGTCCCAGTGACCGAAAAGCCCGACGCCGCACCGAAGGCGCCGGAAGGCGTCGACGTCGAGAAACCCTCGGCCGCGCGGGTCTACGACTGGTACCTGGGCGGCAAGCAGAACTGGGCGGTGGACCGGGAATTCGGCCGCAAGGTCGAGAAGATGTGGTCGCTCGCCCGGCCCGGCGCGAAGCAGAACCGCGAGTTCATGAACCGCGTGGTGCGAGCCGCGCTGGACGCGGGCATCCGCCAGTTCCTCGACCTCGGGTCCGGCGTGCCGACCGCGGGCAACGTGCACGAGGTGGTCGAGGCCGCGCTCGGGGACGACGACGAGGCGACCGTGGTTTACGTCGACTACGAGCCGGTGGCCGTGGCGCACGCGACACTGATCCTCGAGGACGAGGCGGCCACCGACTGGGCCGGCATCGTCCAGGCGGACATGCGCGACCCCAGGACCGTGCTGAGCGACCCGCGCACCCGCGAGCTGATCGACTTCGACAAGCCGGTGTGCGTGATGCTGATGGCGGTGCTGCACTTCGTCGGCCCGGACGACGATCCGGACGCCGTCGTGCGCGCCTACCGCGACAAGCTCGTGTCCGGCAGCTGGCTGGCGATCTCGCAGATGAGCGAGGGCGACGGCAGCGGTCCGGCGCTGGAGGGGCTGCGCTGGTTCGTGGAGCAGTACCGCAAGACGAGCAATCCGATGTGGCTGCGCGACCGCGACGAGATCGAGCCGTTCTTCGGCGGCTGGCCGCTGCTGGAGCCGGGGATCACGCATCTGCCGGACTGGCGGCCGGAGCGCGAGCTGAACGCCGTCGAGGCGGAGGCCCGCCCGTTCGCCTGGTGCGCCGTGGCGCGCAAGCCGTGACCGCACCCGACGCGCCCCGCGGCGTGGACGTCGACAAGCCGTCCGCCGCCCGGATCTACGACTGGTACCTCGGCGGCACCCAGAACTGGGCGGTGGACCGGGAATTCGGCCGCCGTGTCGAGAAGGTGTGGCCGCTGATCCGGCCAATGTCGCGGGAGAACCGGGCGTTCATGAACCGGGTCGTGCGGGCGGCGCTGGACGCGGGGATCCGGCAGTTCGTCGACCTCGGGTCCGGCGTGCCGACCGCGGGCAACGTGCACGAGATCGTCCGCGAGCAGCTGCCGGCGAGGGTCGTGTACGTCGACTACGAACCGGTGGCCGCGGCGCATTCGCGAGTGATCCTCGAAGGCGAGGAGGCGACCGACTGGGCCGGGATCGTCGAGCGCGACATCCGCGATCCGGAGGCGATCTTCGCCGACGAGGTCACGCGGGAGCTGATCGACTGGTCGCAGCCGGTGTGCCTGCTGATGATCACCGTGCTGCATTTCCTCGGCCCCGGCGATCGGCCGGACGAGCTGGTCGCCGCCTACCGCGACCAGCTCGCGCCCGGCTCCTGGCTGGCGGTCACGCATGGCACCTGCCGGGACGACGCGCCGCCGGAGCGCGCGGCCGAGGTCCGCGCGTTCGTCGACGCGTACAAGGACACGTCGAACCCGGCGTACCTGCGTTCGGATGACGAGATCCGGCCGTTCTTCGACGGCTGGCCGCTGCTGGAGCCGGGGATGAGCGCGCTGCCGGACTGGCGGCCGGACGAGCCGGTGTCGGAGTTCGCCGCGGAGGTCCGGCCGTTCGCGTGGGGCGCCGTCGCGGTGAAGCCCTGACTTCTCTCCCAGCGAACACTCCCTGGGAAACAAACCCGCCCTTCGGAGAGTTGAGCACCTTAGACTCAACTTATTCGAGGAGTGCACATGACCGACCCCCGCCTCCTGCCCGTCCTCCCGCTCGATGACGACGTCGTGCTGCCGGGCATGGTGGTCCCGCTCGACCTCGGCGACGCGGAGACCCGGGCCGCAGTGGAGTCCGCCCAGGCCAAGACCCCCGCGACCGCGTCGTTCCCCGGCATCCGCTCGGGCGCGGCGAGCAAGGCCGAAGTCCTGATCGTCCCGCGCGTGCACGGCGAGTACGCCGAGCTGGGCACCGTCGCGACCGTCGAACGGATCGGCCGCGTTCCCGGCGGCAAGACCGCCGTGCTGCTCCGCGGCACCGCGCGCGCCTCCGTCGGCCGGATCGCCGACGGCCCCGGCGCGGCCCGCTGGGTGCACGCGGACGCCGCTGACGAAACTTCCGACGACCGCACCGCGCAGCTCGCCGCGGAGTACAAGGCCGTGGTCATCTCCGTGCTGCAGCAACGCGGCGGCTGGCAGATGATCGACGCCGTCCAGCAGGTCGAGGAGCCGTCCGCGATCGCCGACCTGGCCGGCAACGCGCCGTACCTGTCCACTGATCAGAAGCTGGAGCTGCTGAGCGCGCTCGACGTCAGCGTCCGGCTGGAGAAGGCCCTCGAGTGGAGCCGGGAGTACCTGGCCGAGCTTGAGGTCACCGAGACGATCCGCAAGGACGTCGCCGATGGGATGGAGAAGCAGCAGAAGGAATTCCTGCTGCGCCGCCAGCTCGAAGCGATCCGCAAGGAACTGGGCGAACTCGACGGCACCGCGGCCGACGACGACTACCGCGCCCGCGTGGAAGCCGCCGATCTGCCGGACGAGGTGCGCAAGGCCGCGCTGGCCGAGGTCGACAAGCTGGAGCGGACGTCCGAGCAGTCGCCCGAAGGCGGCTGGATCCGGACCTGGCTCGACACGGTGCTGGAGCTGCCATGGACAACACGGACGAGCGACAATTTTGACATCGCCGCCGCGCGGGCCGTGCTCGACGCGGACCACGCGGGCCTGGACGACGTCAAGGAACGGATCATCGAGTACTTGGCCGTGCGCAAGCGCCGCGCGGAATCGGGCCTCGGCCCGGTCGGCGGACGGCGTTCCGGCGCCGTGCTCGCGCTCGCCGGTCCTCCCGGGGTCGGCAAGACGTCGCTGGGCGAGTCGGTGGCGAAGGCGATGGGACGCAAGTTCGTCCGCGTCGCGCTGGGCGGCATCCGGGACGAGGCAGAGATCCGCGGCCACCGGCGCACGTACGTCGGCGCGCTGCCGGGCCGGATCGTGCGCGCCATCAAGGAAGCCGGGTCGATGAACCCGGTCGTGCTGCTCGACGAGATCGACAAGGTCGGAGCCGACTACCGAGGCGACCCGACGGCCGCGCTGCTCGAAGTGCTGGACCCGGAACAGAACCACACGTTCCGCGACCACTACCTCGAGGTCGAGCTGGATCTGTCCGATGTGGTCTTCCTGGCCACGGCCAACGCGCTGGAAACCATCCCCGGCCCGCTGCTGGACCGGATGGAACTGGTGACGCTGGACGGCTACACCGAGCACGAAAAGGTCACCATCGCGCGGGATCACCTGCTGCCGCGCGAACTTGAGCGGGCGGGCCTGGCGTCCGGCGACGTCGTGCTGACCGACGACGCGTTCAGCCGGATCGCCGCCGAGTACACCCGCGAGGCCGGGGTGCGCGACGCGAACCGGACGATCGCGAAGGTGCTGCGGAAGATCGCGACGAAGGTGGCCTTGGGTTCGGTCTCGCTGCCGCTTTCGGTGTCCGCCGCGGACCTGGAGACCTACCTCGGCCGCCCGCGGCACGTGCCGGAATCGTCGCTGCCGACGGCGACCCAGCGGACGTCTTTGCCAGGCGTGGCAACGGGTTTGGCTGTTACCGGCGCTGGCGGGGACGTGCTGTACATCGAGGCGTCGCTGGCCGATCCGGAGAGCGGGGCTTCGGGCCTGCAGCTGACCGGGCAGCTGGGTGACGTGATGAAGGAGTCGGTGCAGATCGCGCTGTCGTACCTGCGGTCGCACGGGGCGGAGCTGGAACTGCCGGTGGGAGACCTGCGAGAGCGGGGAATCCACGTGCACGTCCCGGCGGGTGCGGTGCCGAAGGACGGCCCGTCGGCCGGTGTCACGATGACGACCGCGCTGGCGTCGCTGCTGTCCGGGCGGGTAGTCCGGGCTGATGTCGCGATGACCGGCGAGGTTTCGCTGACCGGGCGGGTGCTGCCGATCGGCGGGGTGAAGCAGAAGCTGCTGGCCGCACACCGCGCGGGGATGAAGACGGTGATCATCCCGCAGCGGAACGAGCCGGATCTGGATGACGTGCCCGCTGAGGTGTTGTCGCAGCTGGAGGTGCATGCGGTGGCTAACGTGCGGGAGGTGCTGGAGTTGGCGCTTACGCCGGCTTCTTCGGAGGTTCGGCAGGCGGCTTGATCGTAGGTTCGTGAAGGGCTCCTTGAGGGAATCAGATTCCCTCAAGGAGCCCTTCACGGCACGTCAGGAGAAGTCGACCTTCTCCCACTCAAAGCCTTCCACCCAAGCCGAGTCGCCCTCCGCGAAGCCGGTGAACGCTGTCACCACCTCCGCCAAGTTCCCAGCCTCCGTGCGGTAATGCCGCTCCGGCGACCCATCCCGACGCTCCAGTGCGAACTTCCCCTTCGGCACCGCCGCGAACTTGCCCTGTCCTATTTGGACATAATGATCGCCGCGTTCCAAGACCGCGTACCAGTTCTTTGCCGACAACCGGCCCAGCGCCGCCTTGATGCCCGCTGCGTCAGGGTTTTCCACTCGGGAGCCGTCGCACATGGTCAGGTCCAGTACGTTCGGCCGGTGCACCTCAGCGGTCTGCGGGTTGAACACCGTCAAGTCGTGTTTTCGGGCCAGGTCAAGGACAACGCGCGTCACCTCGGCCGCGCGCGGGTGTTGCATCGTCAATACCGCGCCGTCGCCGGAGCGCTCGATCGCCGCGCTCCATGGGGATTCTTCAGGGTCCGAAGCCTCGTGCAGTTCCGGGTATTTCGCGGTCAGGTCGCGGTAGAACCCGTCAAGCGACGAGTCAGCCGGGCCCGAGCCTTCGCGAAGACGGACGTAGCGGGCTTGCGGATCATCGGCATCCCCAGCCCAGACCCCCAGGTCGTAGCTCACAATTCCCTTCCAGCAGGAATCAGCTCTGCGCCCCCGCGAGCAAAGCCACGTTCATCACGTACTCGCCATACCCCGATTTGGCCAGCTTGGTCCCCAGCGCATGGCATTCGTCCGCGCTGATGAAGCCCATCTTCAGCGCGACCTCTTCCAGACACGCGATCCGCACGCCGGTCCGGTGTTCCAGCACCTGCACGAACTGACCGGCCTCCAGCAGCGAATCGTGCGTGCCGGTGTCGAGCCACGCGAAGCCGCGGCTCAGCTCGATCAGCTTGGCGCGGTCGCGGTGCAGGTAGGAGAGGTTGACGTCGGTGATCTCCAGCTCGCCGCGCGCCGAGGGCTTCAGGTTGCGGGAGATGTCGACGACCTCGTTGTCGTAGAAGTACAGTCCGGTGATCGCGTTGTTCGACCGCGGTTTCTCCGGCTTCTCCTCAATGGACAGCAGGGTGCCGTTCTCGTCGATCTCGCCGACGCCGTAGCGCTCGGGGTCTTTCACCTGGTACCCGAACAGGACGCAGCCGTCGAGGTCGGTCGCCGCGGTGCGCAGGGTGGTGGAGAAGCCTTGGCCGTAGAAGATGTTGTCGCCGAGGACCAGCGCGACCGAATCGTCGCCGACGAAGTCCGCGCCGATCACGAACGCTTCGGCGAGGCCGTTCGGGCTCGGCTGTTCCGCGAACGAGAAGGACAGGCCGAACTGGCTGCCGTCGCCGAGGAGGCGGCGGAAGTTCGGCAGGTCGGCCGGCGTCGAGATGATCAGGATCTCCCGGATCCCGGCCAGCATCAGCACCGAGATCGGGTAGTAGATCATCGGTTTGTCGTAGACCGGCAGCAGCTGCTTCGACACGGCCTGCGTAATCGGGTGCAGACGGGTTCCGCTGCCCCCGGCGAGCACGATGCCCTTCACAGCCCCTCCTCACGTGCGGTGGTGGTGTTCACCGTACCGAGTGAGCTTCGAGGCCGTCTGGGACTCCGCTCAACTCAGAACGCGGGGCCTTTGCCGAAATACGCCTGGCAGCCGTTCGCGTACTCGGTGGCGATCTCCAGCGCGTTCTTCCCGCCGTCGACCGGCAGCACGGTGGACGAATAGTTGGGGCAGTAGTTGTTGTAGATGCCGGTGATGTGCACCGGCGCGGGGAGTTCGTACCAGTTCCCGGCGCCGAAGTTGTCGTTGGCCAGCAGCGTCTGCCCGTTTCCGGACACCGGGGTGCCGTCGGCCCGCGTGTAGATCTGGCCGACCATCACCAGCCGCACGCCGTTCGGGCCGCCGGGGAACAGGGTGGTGGTCTGGGCGTGCTGGAAGTAGTAGCCGTTCGCGGTGTTCACCCTGGTGCCGGGGTCGGCCGGGTCGCCCCAGTTCGCGCCGTCGGCGGAGATTTTGTAATACGGATCGCAGTAGCGGTCGCGGTAGTTGCAGATCTCGTAGCCGAACCAGTACCGGCCGTCGGGCAGCCTGCGGATGTTCGGCATGCCCGGCCGCACCCTGGACGGCCCGATGGCCATCGTGAGCTGCTTGGTTCCCCAGTTGATCCCGTCGGTCGACGCGACGCGGTTGAGCACCTGGCCGTACTTCGGCGCCTGCGTCTCGTCGGCGTAGTGCAGCCAGAGCGTGCCGCCGGCGTCCACGGTGAACTCCGGCTCCCAGATGCCGTCGTGGTTGTGCGAGAGCGCGGCTTCGGACAGGTACCGCCAGTTGCGGCCGCCGTCGCGGCTGGCCCACACCTTGATCCCCATCCGGCGCTGCGGGCCCGAGTCCTGCCGGTAGGTCGCCGCCCAGAGCAGCGTGCCCGCGCGCAGCCGGCCTACCCGCTGCGGCAGTTCGTAGAGGGTTCCGCAGCACTGGCCGAACTTGGCGTCCGGGTCGCGGATCTCGCTGATCCGGTGGAAGGTCTCGCCCTCGTCGGTGCTTTCGAGGATCGGCGCGAACCGGCCGTTGCCGTCCTCGCTGGTCAGCGCCGCGATGATGTTCCCGCGACCGAACGGCGAGTACTCCAGCCGCACCAGCCTCGGGTACGAGCCGAAACCGGGTACGAGCAGCTTCTTGCCCGCTGCTTCCGCGACCGGCGCGAGCACGGTCACGAGGACCGCCAGCGAGGTGAGGAAAGCAAGCACGGGGGTCCAGCGGCGCATCCAGGAACTCCTCTCACGATCAGACGGGCGATTACACCACGTGGTCGGCTCGACACCATCGATTTCGCCTGGTCACCCGCGTGAGTCCACCCCTTCGAGGAGATCGCTGGGCTGTTCAGGGGCACCCGCTGCGTAACGACCGGGCGGAGCGTGACGAAAGATCATCCGGAGGCCCCGTCGGGGCACGCTAGGGGGAACCATGCGCCGCACCATCGGGCGTCTCGCCGCCGTCTGCGCGGCGGTGGCGATCACCGCGTCGTGCTCGCTGCAGCCGTCGGGTGTCGGGGCGATCGTGCGCCAGATGCCGGACGAGCCCAGCGACGTCCCCGCGCCGGTGCTGCCTCCGCCGCCACAACCGAACAAGCCTCGCCTCGCCGAGAACCCGACGGAAACCCACCAGGGCAAGAACAACGCGACAGTTCCGCTGACCTGGCCGTCCGGGGTCTCGGGGTTCCTGACCTTCGACTGTCCGAAGTGCACCGGGCACGTCGCCGTGACGACGGACGGCACGGAAGGCCTGCTGGTCAACGACGGCGACGCCTACCACGGGACGGCTTGGTTCAACGTCTCCCCCGGCGGCAAATCGGTGCACACGCTGACGGTCGAGGCAAAGGGCTCGTGGACCGCGACGATCACCGACTACCGCGGAGTGCCGGTCGTCGAACCGGGCAAGCCGTACAACGGCCACGGGGACGCGGTCCTGGCGGTACCCCCGAACACGAACTGGGGGAAGTTCTTCACCGGCTCGAAGGGCTCGAACGGAGTCTGGGTCCTGGTCGACGGGTATCCGCATCTGGCGGTGAACCACATCGGCGAGACCACCGGGGAGTTCCCGCTCACCGGACCCACGTATGTGGCGGTGGAGACGTTCGAGGCGGATTGGACCTTTACCGCCTTTTGAGGGCCTGCTGGAATCCTGATCCGGACGCCAGCAGGCCCCGAGAGTCACCGGTAGTTGGTGAACTGCAGCGCGATCTCGAAGTCCTCGCCCTTCAGCAGGGAGATCACGTCCTGCAACTGGTCCTTCTTCTTGCCCGACACCCGCAGCTGGTCGCCCTGGATCTGGGCTTGCACGCCCTTCGGGCCTTCATCGCGGATGAACTTCGCGATCTGCTTCGCCTTGTCCGACGCGATGCCCTGCAGGATCTTGCCGCTGATCTTGTAAATTTTGCCGGAGATCGCGGGCTCGCCTGCCTCGAAGGCCTTCAGCGAGATGTTCCGCTTGATCAGCTTCTCCTTGAAGACCTCCACCGCCGCGAGGGCGCGCTCTTCGGTCTCCGACTCGATCGCGATGGCTTCCTCGCCGGACCAGCTGATGCCGGTTCCGGTGCCGCGGAAGTCGAACCGCGTGCCCAGTTCCTTGCTGGCCTGGTTCAGCGCGTTGTCCACCTCCTGGCGGTCGACCTTGCTCACCACGTCGAAAGAGGGATCCGCCACGTGTCCTCACACCTTGTCTCAGCTCGTCAGGGACCCCCAGCGTAGCGCCGGGGCATCCCGGTTGACCGGCCGTCCGGACCGTTGGGTATCCTTCTTTCCGGCCGGTTCGCCCGGCCATGGCAGGTTACCCAAGCGGCCAAAGGGATCTGACTGTAAATCAGACGGCTCAGCCTTCGGGGGTTCGAATCCCTCACCTGCCACCCCCAGAGCACCCCGGGACCAACCAGGTCACGGGGTGCTTTTGTGTTGCCCGGACGGCCTCGGACGGGCTCAGGGTCAGCAGGCGAACTTGGTCGCGGCGCTGTCCATGGGTTGCTTCAGGACATCGGGCCAGGTGGCCGTATCGCTTTCCAAGCGGGTCTCGTCACCCTGGGCCGCTGTGCAGTCACCGGGCGAGAGTTGCGTGGTTTCCGGGTCGAAGGTCCACAGCAGACTGAACGAGACTCCCGGCGGCGAGCCGGACCCCGCGTCCGTCTGGGTACTGGACGAAATCCACTGAACCTCCCTCCTTGCCTGGCGACGTCGAAATGCTCTGGCAGTCGTCGAAGGCTCTGCACGTATGTCGGAGAAACCCGCTCGGCCGCTGCGGATGGGCTTGACCCTCCTGCAACAGGAGGCCGCACGCTCGGCGGCATGAACGAATTTCGCGGACCGGTTCCGATGCCCGCCTACGACGCGGTGTCCCCGGGCAACTACCTCGGCTTCTACGGGATGCCGATGTTTCCCAACGTGCCCACCGCCGACCTCGAAGCTTCCACTGATTTCTGGCTTCGCGGGCTCGGCTTCGACAACCTTTTCACCCTGCCCGGGCAGGTCGTGCACCTGCGCCGCTGGGCGTTTCAGGATGTGCTGCTCAAGCCGGGGACGCCCGCGGCTCCGAGCGAGGCCAGCATCAGTTTCTCCTGTGTGCTCGGCGAACTCGACGAAATCGCCAAGCGGTGCGAGGAAATCACGCCGGGCTGCACGAGCGGACCGGAGCTGATGCCGTGGAACTCGCGGGAGTTGACGGTCGTCACGCCGGAAGGCACGAAGGTCGTGATGACCGCCGCGGAGCCGATCGACCCCGACGGCCCCGTCGCGGAGCGGATGCGCGCCGTGGGGATCGACGTCCCACGGTAGTGAGCTGCGACACTGAGGCTGTGACCGAGCAAGACGGCCTCACTGTCGGACGCACGGCGACGCTCGTCGGCGTGAGTGTCAAAACCCTGCACCACTGGGACGCGGTCGGCCTGGTGCGCCCAAGCGAGCGCACCAGGTCCGGCTACCGCGTGTACTCCGCCGACGACATCGCGCGCCTGCACCGAGTTCTCGTCTACCGCGAGCTAGGCTTCCCCCTGTCGGAAATCGGCCGCCTCCTGGACGACCCGACCGCCGACGCGCACGCCCACCTGACCCGCCAGCGCCGCGAACTGCGGGAGCGGATCGAGCAACTGGAACACATGGTCTCCGCCGTCGACCGCATGGCAGCGGCCACCCGCGGCGGAATGCAGCTGACCGCCGAGGAACAGATCGAGATCTTCGGCTCCGACTGGAACCCGGAGTGGGTAGACGAAGCCGCGGAACGCTGGGGCGACACGAAGCAGTGGGCGGAATACCGCGAGCGAACCACCGACCTGACCCCGCAAGACTGGCAGGAAGCCGCGGCCGAACACGAAACCCTCCACACGGACCTCAGCGCAGCACGACAGTCCGGCGTCGAACCCGGCTCAGCAGAGGCGAACACCCTCGCGGAGCGGCACCGAGCAACGCTGTCGCGCTACTTCGACTGCACGCATTCGATGCACGTGTGCATCGGGCGAAAGTTCGTGGAAGAGACCGGATACACGGAGTACTACGACGCGTTGGCACCCGGACTCGCGAGCTGGCTACGAGACGTGATCTTCGCCAACGCGATCGCACACGGAGTGAACCCAGAAACAGCAGTCTGGGAGTAACCACCCCCGCACCGGTGCACCCAACGGTCGAGGCAGCCAGCCCCTCCCCCAACCCCGATACGAAGCCGCCCTGCGGTTCGGGGGTGCTTGTCAAGGCATCTTTCCCGCCTTGACAAGCACCCCCGAACCGTCAGCACAATCAAGCTTCGGGGTGCCCCACGCACGCCAAGGCCGATGTCGCCGCCAGGCGACGAGCCGGAATCACCGCCCCCGCCGAGCCATCTCCTCAAGCCGCCGAATCCGGTCCTCGATCGGCGGGTGGGTCGAGAACATCTTGCTCAACCCAGCCCCCGGCCTGAACGGATTGGCAATCATCAAATGCGACTGCGACACCACAGCCGGTTCAGGCGCGAGCGGAGCAGCCCGGGTCCCCCGCTCCAACTTCCGCAACGCCGAAGCCAAAGCCAACGGATCCCCGGTCAGCTCAGCCCCAGAAGCATCCGCCTGATACTCCCGAGACCGGCTCACCGCCATCTTCACCACCCCAGCCGCGATCGGCCCGATCAGCACCAACAGCAGCGACATGAACGGATTGCCCTCGCGATCATTCCCCCCAAAGAAGAACGCGATATTCGCCAGCACACTGACCACACTCGCCAACGCCCCAGCCACACAAGAGATCAAAATGT
Organism: Amycolatopsis halotolerans; assembly: GCF_042647905.1. NCBI lineage: Bacteria > Bacillati > Actinomycetota > Actinomycetes > Pseudonocardiales > Pseudonocardiaceae > Amycolatopsis > Amycolatopsis halotolerans. The sequence continues at coordinate 69,789 of NZ_JBHRWI010000062.1, read as the reverse complement.
CCCGGTTGTACACGTGCGACAGCTCATGCCCGAGCACGGCACGCAACTCGCGCTCGTCGAGCAGTTCCAGGATCCCCGTAGTGCAACAAACAGCAGCATGCTGCGGATTACGTCCTGTAGCGAACGCATTAGGCGCCGCGGTAGGACTCACGTACAACGAAGGCATCGGCTGCCGAGCGGAAGTAGCCAACTCCCGCACGATCCGGTACATCGCCGGCTGCTCGACCTCCGACACCGGCCGCGCGTGCATCGCGCGCAGGGCCATCTTCTCGGAGTTGAAGTAGGCGTAGGCGTTCATCCCGAGCGCCACGATCAGCCCGATCACCAGGGCCCCTCGCCCGAACAATCCGCTGATCCCGACGATGATCGCCGAGAGCAGACCGAGCAGCATCGCCGTCTTCAGCCCGTTGTGGTGCTTGTGCACGCGCGCTCGCCTCCGTCCGCCCTGGCAGGGTGCCGCAAAGTGGGTTACTCACTGGAAACAACGCGATCGGGGGACCCGAAGTTCCTTCGCATGATCCTTGTCCGAGTTAGGGTCAGCGGGCAACCCAACCGACCGGGGCAGGTGAGCGATGCACGGTTCCCAGATATCCCGGCGAGGGCTGTTTACGCTGGTCAGCGCGGGCGCGGCGGTACTGCTGGAAGGCAGCGCGGCGGCGGCCGGGCGGGTCAGCACCGTGCAGGTCGGCGGGACACTTTCGGCTATCGCGGTGAGTCCGGTCACCGGGCTGGTTTACGCGGCCGACCAGGCGTCCGGCGCGGTCCTGGTCCTCGATCCGGACGCGGGGAAGGTCGTGTCCGCGCTCGCGGTGGGCGGGGAGCCGAGCGACGTCGTGGTGGGCACCGACCGGATCTACGTCGCCAATCCGCCGGGCGGCACGGTGCTCGCCTTCGACAGCCAGACCCATCGCTTGCTCAGCGTCGTCGGCGCGGGAGCGGGTGCGTCGGCGCTCGCGATCGATCCCCAGGCCAACCTCGTATATGCGGTGAGCGGCAAGACTGGCACGTTCGCGGTGCTCGACAGCATCAGTCTCACTCAGCAGGACCTGCTGCCCGCGCCGAAGCCGGGGCTCGCCGGGATCGCGCTCGACCGCGGCCGGCGGCGCGCCTACTGCACCAGCCCGACCACGAACTCGGTCGAGATCTGCGACCTCGACCAAGGGGCGTTCACGGCCAGCGTGCCGGTGGGCGCTTCTCCGACCGGGATCGGCGTGCACGAGTTGAGCGGTTCGGTGTTCGTGGCGAATTCGGCGATCCACCATCTGTCTATTGTGGACGGATCCGCGCGGGCGCAGGTCAAGACGGTTCTCTTGCGCAGCGAGGCGTCGTCGCTCGCGGTGCACCAGGGCAGCGATGTCGTGTACACCAACGGCGGGCAAAATGGACTGTCTCGTGTGGACGGACGCACGGAAACCCTTACCGGGGAGCTTGGTCTCGGCGTGAACCCGGGCGCCGTGGCGGTGGACCAGCGCACGCGCACGGTGTACGTGACCGATCCGCTGCACGGCACCATCACCGTCGTGCGCGATTTCTGACCGCACGCATGAAGTTACTCCAGGTATACGGTGTCCGGTATGGAACTTGGTCTCCAGGTCCCCGACTTCACCGTGCCGGGAGGGACTGCCGCGCTCGGCGAGGAGTTGGCCGGAGCGGTGCGGGCGGCGGACGACGCCGGGTTCGCTTATCTCGCGGTGATGGACCACTTCTTCCAGATTCCCAGCGTCGGCCCGAGCGATCGCCCGATGCTTGAGGCCTACACCACGCTCGGCTATTTCGCCGCGCACACCCAGCGCGCGAAATTGTTCACCTACGTCACTGGCGCGATTTACCGGCATCCCGGCCTGCTCGCGAAGGCAGTCACCACGCTCGACGTGCTGTCCGGCGGACGCGCCATGCTCGGCATCGGGGCCGGGTGGAACGAGGAAGAAGCCCGCGGGCTCGGTTTTCCGTTTCCGTCCAGAACGGAGCGGTTCGAGCTGCTCGAGGAGAACCTGCGGTATGTCCGGCAGATGTGGGACGAGGAAGACAAACCGTTCTCCGGCAAGCATTTCTCCGCCGAACGACTGCTCAACAGCCCGCAGTCCTTGCGACGGCCGCCGATCATGGTCGGCGGTGGCGGGGAGAAGAAGACTCTTCGGCTCGTCGCGAAATACGGCGACTTCTGCAATATCGGCAACGGCCCGGATCTCGGACACAAGCTCGACGTGCTCAAGCGGCACTGCGAAACCGAGGGCCGCGACTACGCCGAGATCGCCAAGACGGTTTACCACTACCTGGACATCGGCCCGTCCGGGGAGAAAACCGGCGAATTTCTCGCCGAGGCGCGAAGGCTGCACCGGCTCGGCGTCCAGGCCGTGATCGGCCCGCTGCCTGGCGGGCTCGACCGGAAAAAGATCGAGATTTTCGCGCAAGACATCATTCCGGCGGTTAAGGAGTTGGCATGAAACTCGGGTTGCATCTCGCTCAGCAGACCTGGCCGAACGGCCCGGCGGCGCTCGGCGCGGACCTGGCGCGGGTGGCCCGGACCGCGGACGAGGCCGGGTTCGAATACCTGTCGGTGATGGACCACTTCTTCCAGATCTCCAGCTACGGCCCGCCCGAGCACGAGATGCTGGAAGCCTGGACCACGCTCGGCTTCCTGGCCGCGCACACCGAACGGGTCAAACTGCTCACGCTCGTCACCGGCGTCATTTACCGGCACCCGGGCCTGCTCGCGAAAGCGGCGACGACGCTCGACGTGTTGTCCGGCGGGCGGGCGATCCTCGGCATCGGGGCGGGCTGGAACGAGGAGGAGTCCCGCGCGCTCGGCTTCCGGTTCCCGCCGATGAAGGAGCGCTTCGAACAACTCGAGGACGCGCTCCGGTACGTCCACCAGATGTGGGCCGAAGGCGACGAACCCTTTACCGGCACGCACGTCAGCGCCGAACGGCTGCTGAACAGCCCGCAGCCGATCCAGCGGCCGCATCCGCCGATCTTGATCGGGGGCAGCGGCGAAAAGAAGACACTGCGGTTCGTCGCGCAATACGGCGACATCTGCAATTTGATGCCCAACTCGGACCTTCCGCGCAAACTGGAGGTCCTGAAGCAGCACTGCGAAGACGTCGGCCGCGACTACTCCGAGATCACGAAAACCGCTTCGCTGCGCCTCGATACCGGTGAAAACGGCGAGAAAACCGGGCAACTGCTGGATGAACTGGGCCGGCTGGCGGAACTCGGGTTCAGCGTCGCGACCGGCTGGGCGCACGGCGTTCCGGACCCGGCGGTGCTCGAACGGTTCGCCACCGAAGTGATCCCGGCGGCGGAAAAGCTGTGACCCGCTGACGAACGGGTGACGGCTGCGCCATCCGGTGCCGGTCGCCCACCCGTTCGTCGCAGCACTCAGCGGCATTTCGCCGCCGTCATTGTCTCGGTTCCGAATCGACTCCGGTGAGCTTCCCGGCGCGCTGTAACGACGGCCGGGCGCGGATCGACCTGCCCTACGCAGATCGCGTCGCTACCGGAGGAGCCTGGTACATGACCACATGTCGACTCTGCGGTTCGGAAAGAACCGCCAGCGTGGTCGACCTCGGCGCGACCCCGCCGTGCGAGCGGTTCCTGACCGCCGCGCAGCTGGCCGAACCCGAACCGACTTTCCCGCTGCATCTCGAAGTGTGCACGGAATGCTGGCTCGCGCAGCTCCCGCCGCTGCTCGACCCGGCCGACACTTTCACGGATTACGCGTATTTCTCGTCTTTTTCCACCTCGTGGGTCGAGCACGCGAAACGGTTCACCGACGCCGCCGTCGAACGGCTCGGGCTGACCGACCGGTCTTTCGTCGTCGAGGTCGCCAGCAACGACGGGTACCTCCTGAGGCACGTCGTGGAACGCGGAATCCGTTGTCTCGGCGTGGAACCCTCGGTGAACGTCGGGCAGGCCGCGCGCGAGGCGGGGGTGCCGACGCACACCGCGTTCCTCTCCGAGGACACCGGCCGCGAGGTGCGCGCCGAACACGGCCCGGCCGACCTGGTCGTGGCGAACAACGTCTACGCCCACATTCCGGACATCCGCGGGTTCACCCACGGGCTGCGCGCGCTCGTCGCGAACGACGGCTGGGTGTCGATCGAGGTGCAGCATCTGCTCACGCTGATCGAGAAGAACCAGTACGACACGATCTACCACGAGCATTTCCAGTATTACACGGTCGAATCGGCGAGGCAGGCGCTGGCGACCGGCGGCTTGACCCTGGTCGACGTCGAACTCCTGCCCACGCACGGCGGGTCGATCCGGCTCTGGGCGCGCCCGGCCGAGGCCGCGGGCGAGCCGAGCGCCCGGATGACCGACGTGCTGGCCCGGGAGAAGGCGGCCGGGCTGCACGAGCTGTCCGGGTACACCGAATTCGCCGACCGGGTCACCCGCGTCCGGCTCGAATTGCTCGAATTTCTTCTTGCCGCCCGGAAAGCCGGGAAGACGGTCGTCGGGTACGGCGCGCCGGGCAAGGGCAACACCCTGCTGAACCACTGCGGCATCCGGCCGGACCTGCTGGCCTACACGGTGGACCGCAATCCGTACAAGCACGGCCGGTTCACGCCGGGCACCCGGATCCCGGTCGTGGAACCGGACCGGATCGCGGCCGACCGGCCGGACTACGTGCTCGTCCTGCCCTGGAACCTGCGGGACGAGCTGACCGAACAGCTTTCCTACGTCGGCGCGTGGGGCGGCAAGCTCGTCTTCCCGATTCCGCGCCTGGAAATCGTCGAGGTGGCAGTGAAGTGAAGGTCGTTCTGTTCTGCGGCGGTTACGGCATGCGGATGCGCAGCAGCGAGGCGTCCGACGTGCCCAAGCCGATGGCGATGGTCGGTCCCCGGCCGCTGATCTGGCACGTGATGCGCTACTACGCGCATTTCGGGCACACCGAGTTCGTGCTGTGCCTCGGCTACGGCGCGCACCACATCAAGGACTTCTTCCTGCACTACGAGGAAACGACGTCCAACGATTTCGTGCTGCGCGGCGGGAAGCCGGAACTGCTGTCCACCGACATCGCCGACTGGACGATCTCCTTCGTGCAGACCGGCATCGAATCGCCGATCGGCGAGCGGCTCCGCCGGGTGCGCGACCACCTCGACGGCGACGAGATGTTCCTCGCCAACTACGCCGACGTCCTCACCGACGCGCCGCTGGACAACATCGTCGAGCGCTTCCGGAACAGCGACGCGGGCGCTTCGATGCTCGTCGTGCCGCCGCAGTCGTCGTTCCACTGCGTCGAGATGGACGAGGGCGGCCGGATCGGCGCGATCACGCCGGTCAGCGAACTCCCGCTGTGGGAGAACGGCGGCTATTTCGTGCTGCGGCAGGACATTTTCGACCACATCCCGGAGAACGGCGACCTGGTCGCCGACGGCTGCGGCGAACTCGCCAAGCGCGGCCGGCTGCTCGCCTACCCCTATCGCGGGTTCTGGAAGCCGACCGACACGGTCAAGGAACGCTACGCACTCGACGCCGCTTACACGCACGGCGACCGGCCGTGGGCGTTGTGGGAACGCGAAAAGGTGCACGCGTGATCCGCCTCGGCGCCGAGGTGAAGAGCATCGTCGTGCTCGGCGCGCATTGCGACGACATCGCCATCGGAGCCGGCGGCACGCTCCTCGAGATCTGCGAACAGCGTCCCGGGCTTCAGGTCGACGCGCTGGTGCTGTCCGGCGGCGGCACCGACCGGGAGACCGAGGAACGCGCCGCGCTGGCCGCGTTCTGCCCGGGCGCCGAGCTGAACGTCACGGTGCTCAAGCTGCCCGACGGTCGCCTCCCCTCGCATTGGGAGGAAGCCAAGAACGCGCTGGAAGACCTCCGCCGCCGCACCGATCCGGACGTCGTGTTCGCGCCCCGCACCATCGACGCGCACCAGGACCACCGCGGGCTCGCGCAGCTCGTGCCCACGGTGTTCCGCGGCCATCTGACGCTGGGCTACGAGATCGTCAAATGGGACGGGGACCTCGGACGGCTGCCCGCCTACGCGCCGCTGTCCGACGACGTGATGCAGCGCAAGATCGAACTGCTGCACGAGCATTACGGCTCCCAGCAGCACCGGCCGTGGTACGACCGCGAAGCCTTCCTTGGCCTCGCGCGGATCCGTGGAATCGAATGCCAAGAACGCTATGCCGAGGCGTTCGAGGCGAACAAACTCGTCATCGACCTAAGGGGCTGAAGGCATGCGCGTGCTGCTCACGGGGCACACGGGATATCTGGGCACGGTGATGGCGCCGGTGCTCGCCGCGGCGGGACACGAGGTCATCGGCCTCGACTCGGGCTTGTTCGCCGCTTGTGTGCTCGGCCCGGCCCCGAGCGACCCGGTGGGGCTGGCCGTCGACCTGCGGGACGTGAAAGCCCAGCACCTGCGGGGTTTCGACGCGGTGATCCACCTCGCCGCGCTGTCCAACGACCCGCTCGGCTCGCTCGCGCCCGAACTGACCTACGACATCAACCACCACGCGTCGGTCAAGCTCGCGAAACTCGCGAAGGAGGCCGGGGTTTCCCGGTTCCTCTACGCCTCGACCTGCTCCGTCTACGGCGCTTCCGGCGGCAGCGGTCTCGTCGACGAGGACGCGCCGCTGCGGCCGGTCACGCCGTACGCGGAGTCGAAGGTCCGCGTGGAGGCCGAGGTTTCCGAACTGGCCGACGACGACTTCACCCCGGTGTACATGCGCAACGCCACCGCGTTCGGCTTCTCGCCCCGGCTGCGCGCCGACATCGTGCTGAACAACCTGGTCGGCCACGCTTACCTGTCCGGCGAGGTCCTCGTACTCTCCGACGGGACGCCGTGGCGGCCGCTGGTGCACGCCGACGACATCGCCCACGCCTTCACCGCCGCCCTCGAAGCGCCGCGCGAAGCCGTGCACAACAAGGCGTTCAACATCGGCACCGAGCGCAACAACGTGACGGTCGCCGAGATCGCCGAAGAGGTCGTCGCGGTGGTTCCCGGTTCCAAGCTGCGGATCACCGGCGAGGCCGGGGCCGACCCGCGTTCGTACCGCGTCGATTTCTCCCGGTTCCGCGAGGCGGTCCCGTCCTTCGACTGCAAGTGGGGCGTGAAAGACGGTGCGCTGCAACTGTTCGACGCCTACCGCCGCAACAGCCTCACCCAGGAACAGTTCCAGCACCGCTTCACGCGACTGAACTGGTTGAGCGACCGGCAGGCCGCCGGCGCGGTCGACGCCACCCTGCGGCACGCCTGATGCGCACGGGGCCCGAGATGCACGCTCTGGTGGAACGGTTGTACCCGTTCTGCCGGAGCATCACCGGCGACGGCGTACGGCAGACCCTTGCCGTCATCGGCGAGCACCTCCCGCTCGACCGGTACGAGGTGCCGAGCGGCACCGAGGTGCTGGACTGGACCGTGCCCGCGGAGTGGAACATCCGCGACGCGTTCGTCGCGGATTCCTCCGGGCGGCGGGTGATCGACTTCCGGAAGTCGAACCTGCACGTGGTCGGCTACAGCGTCCCGGTCGACCGGGTCGTCAGCCTGACCGAACTGCGCACGCACCTGCACACGCTGCCGCAGCAGCCGTCGCTGATCCCGTACCGCACCAGTTACTACTCCCCCACCTGGGGTTTCTGCCTCGCGCAGGACGTGCTCGACACGCTGCCGGACGGCGACTACCACGTCAAAATCGACTCGACGCTCGCCGACGGACACCTCACCTACGCCGAGCACGTCGTGCCGGGCGAGGTGTCCGACGAGGTGCTCGTCTCGTGCCACCTCTGCCATCCGTCGCTGGCCAACGACAACCTCGCCGGCATCGCGGTGGCCGTCGCGCTCGCGCAGGCGCTGGCCGGGGAAAAGCCGTACTACACCTACCGGTTCCTGTTCATGCCCGGCACGATCGGCGCGATCACCTGGCTGGCGCGCAATTCCGAGCGCATCGACCAGGTCAAGCACGGCGTCGTGCTGGCCTGCGCCGGGGACCGGGGTTCGCTGACGTACAAGCGCAGCCGACGCGGTGACGCCGACATCGACCGCGTCTTCGCGCACATCCTCAAGGACAAACCGCACGAGATCCGCGATTTCTCCCCGTACGGCTACGACGAGCGCCAGTTCTGCTCCCCCGGCTTCAACCTCGGCGTCGGTTCGCTCACACGCACGCCGTACGCGGGCTACCCGGAGTACCACACCTCGGCGGACAACCCGTCCTTCGTCGACCCGGACTCGATGGCCGACACCCTCGACACGCTGCGGACGGCGTTCTCCGTGCTGGACCGCAACCGGCGCTACGTGAACCTCAGCCCGTACGGCGAACCGCAGCTCGGCAAGCGCGGGCTGTACGACTCGCTCGGCGGGCGCAGCGACGCGAAACAAGCCCAGCTGGCCATGCTGTGGGTGCTCAGCCTCTCCGACGGCGACCACAGCCTCCTCGACATCGCCGAACGGGCGGACCTGCCGTTCGGTGCCGTAGCCGCGGCGGCTGATGCCCTTCAGGCCGCCGGACTGCTGAAGGAGTGAGGCCGTGCCGTCGATCCTGCGTTCGCGAGCCGTCCGCGCGATGGCGGGACGGCTCAGCTGGGGCCTTGGCGACCAGGCTGTTTCGAGCCTGACCAACTTCGTGGTCGGGCTGTACGTCGCGCGCTCGCTCGGCGCGACGGCGTTCGGCCTGTTCAGCATCGCGTGGGTGACCTACGGCGTCATGCTCAACATCTCGCGCGGGATCGCCACCGACCCGCTGATGGTGCGCTTCTCCGGGGTCGCCAGGGCCAGCTGGCGGACCGCGGTGGGCCAGGCGGTCGGGACGGCGCTGGTGGTCGGGGTCGCTTCCGGGCTGGTCAGTGTCCTTTTCGGACTCCTGGTCGGCGGTTCGCTCGGGGCCGCGTTCGTCGCGCTCGGGGTGGTGCTGCCGTTCCTGCTCGTGCAGGACGCCTGGCGGTTCGGGTTCTTCGCGCAGGGCACCGGGCACAAGGCGTTCCTCAACGACGGGATCCAGGCCGTCGCGTTGTTCCCGGCGCTGGTTCTCGCCGCGCGCTACGACACCGTGGTCGCGTTCCTGCTGGCCTGGGGCTGTTCCGCCGGGGTCGCGGCCGCGTTCGGCTGGGTCCAGACGAGCGTCCTGCCAAGGCTCGACGGGGTGCGCGCGTGGCTGCGGGACCATCGCGACCTGGGCGTGCGCTACCTCGTGGAGAACGTCAGCAACAGCGGTTCGTCGCAGCTGCGGGCGTACGGGCTGGGCGCGATTTCCGGACTGGCCGCGGTCGGCACGGTCCGCGGCGCGGAACAGCTGCTCGGGCCGTTTCTCGCGCTGCTCATGGGACTTTCCCTCGTCACTGTCGCCGAGGGAGCGCGGGTGCTCCGGCAATCGCCGCATCGGCTGTGGCACTTCTGCGTGGTGCTCGGCGCCGCACAGGCCGCGGCCGCGCTGGTGTGGGGTCTCGGGTTGTGGTTTTTCATCCCCGACGACGCCGGCCGGTTCGTGCTCGGTTCGCTGTGGGACAGCTCGTCGCTGCTGGTCCCGGCGGTCACGATGGCGGTCGTCGGCGCGAGCTTCACCACCGGCGCGACGGCCGGGCTGCGCGCGCTCGGGATGGCGCGGCGGAGCTTGCGGTCCCAGCTGATCGCGTCCGCGTGCTACGTCGTGTTCGGCCTGATCGGGGCCGCGCTCGGCGGTGCGGCCGGCTCGGAGTGGGGCGTCGCGGCCGCCACGCTCACCGGTTCGGCCGTGTGGTGGTGGCAGCTGCGCAGCGCGCTCCGCGACCACTTCGCGGCGGTGCCCGAGTTTCCCGTCGCGTCAGGTTCATTCAGCCAAGCAGAACTCCATTCGGCTTCCGAGGAGATGAAACCGGCATGAGCACGCCGCCCCGGCTGACCATCGGTCTGCCCGTCTACAACGGAGAGGAATTCCTCAGCGAAGCACTCGACGCGCTGCTCGGGCAGACCTACGAGGACTTCGAACTGATCATCTCCGACAACGCGTCCGAAGACGGCACGGAAGAGATCGTCCGGAAGTACGCGCAGGAGGACTCGCGGATCCGGTATCTGCGCCAGCCGCGCAACATCGGCGCGACCCCGAACCACAACGTCCTGCTCGACCAGGCACGCGGCGAGCTGTTCAAGTGGGCGTCGCACGACGACCTCTACGGCCGGGAGCTGCTGGCGAAGTGCGTGGCCGCGCTCGACGCGCGGCCGGAGATGATCCTCGCGCACTCGCACCAGGCGATCATCGACGAGAACGGCGCGGTGACGGTGCCGCTGGACTACCGGCACAAGACAGATGCACCGCGACCTTCGGCACGGTTCAAAAGCCTGCTGTTCGAGCCCGGCGGCGACGATTTCTACGGCGTGATGCGCACGGAGGTGCTGCGTCGCGTCACCCCGATGGACAGCTACCACCACGCGGACCGCACCTATGTGGCCGAACTTGCGCTGCACGGGCCGTTCTACCAAGTGCCTGAGCTGCTGTACTTCCGGCGCGATCACCCCGACCGAGCGGAGCGGGCGAACCCGAGCAAGCGCTCCCGGTGCGCGAACCTCGATCCGAAGCGCGGCAACGCGATCTTGAACCCGACCGCGCGGCTGCTCGCCGAGTACGTCTGGGGTTTCGTGCACGGGATCCGTTCCGCGCCGCTGTCGTCCGGCGAACGCCGCGCCTGCTACCTCGCGTTGGTGGAGTGGTTCACCAGCCGGGCCCGGCCCGGCGGAGGCGGGGAACGCGTCGAGGACCGGGCCCCGGTGCACGCGGCCGAGCTCAACCTCACTGTCGACCGCGTGGTCGCCGGGCGCGAACGGCGGGTGCCGTGACCGTTCGGGTCGGGGTCTTCGGACTGCTCGGTTCAGGCAACCTCGGCAACGACGGCTCGCTGGAGGCGGTACTGCGCTTCCTGCGGGCTGAACATCCGTACGCGAAGGTGTCCGCGTTCTGTGGTGGGGCGGACACCATTCGCGCGCGGTACGGGATCCCCGCGGCCCGGTTGAACTGGTACAGCGGCGAATACCGGCACGCGTCCGGGCCGCGGTCGATCGCGGCCAAAGCCCTCGGGAAGATCATCGACGTTTTCCGCACGGCCTGGTGGGTCCGGCGGCAGAACGTGGTGATCGTTCCCGGCATGGGCGTGCTGGAGGCGACGCTTCCGTTGCGGCCGTGGGGATTCCCGTACGCGCTGTTCCTGCTTTCGCTGTGCGGGCGGCTGGGACGGACGAAGGTCGCGCTGGTCAGCGTGGGCGCCGATCGGATTCGGGTGCCGGCCACGCGGTTTCTGGTGCGGTACGCGACGCAGCTCGCGACGTATCGGTCCTTCCGCGATGACCTGTCGCGCTCGGCGATGGCTGACATGGGCGTACCGGTCACGAATGATCGCGTCTATCCCGATCTCGCCTTCGCCTTGCCGACTCCCGCCGCGATCGAGAACCCGCGGGCAGTTGGCATCGGTGTGATGGCTTACTACGGCGGCAACGACGATCGTGCGCGCGGTGACGAGATTTACCGGGCTTACGTGGACGCGATGACCGAATTCGTGCGGTATCTGGTCCGCCAGGAGCGTCCGGTCCGGCTCTTCATCGGGGATCGGATGGACCTCGAAGTAGTGGACGAGATCGTCGAAACGGTCGACTCGCCGCTGCTCTCCGCGGCCGTCCCCGGCACCCTCGACGAGTTGATGTGTTCGATGGCCGAAGTGGGCACGGTCGTGGCTACCCGATACCACAATGTGTTGTGCGCGTTGAAGATCGGGCGGCCGACGGTCGCGATCGGATACGCGAAGAAAAACGACGTGCTGATGGCCGAAATGGGGCTCGGCGAGTTTTGCCAGGAGGCCCGCGCGGTCGACGTGCCTCGGTTGATCAAGCAGTTCGAGGAATTGCAGCGGCGGGCTCCGGAGCTCAAGGCGGAACTCGCCGCCCGCAACGAAGAATGCAACCAGCAGTTGAAAGACCAGTTCGCCCTGTTGTCAAGGTCGCTCATTCCCGCGGAGGTGTCGTGAAAGCCGTTCCCGTGCCGTCGATTTCCGGCGTGTGGCTGTTCCGGCCGACGCCGCACCGAGACGATCGCGGCTTCTTCTCGCGGACCTTCGACGCGGAGGTCGCGCGGTCGGTCGGCATCGATCCGGACGGGTTCGCGCAGGACAGCGTGTCCCGCTCGGTGCGCGGCGTGGTGCGCGGGATGCACCTGCGCTCCGGGGCGGGCGAGGCGAAACTGGTGCGCTGTTCGTTCGGCGAGGTGTTCGACGTCGTGGTCGACCTGCGGCCGGGCTCGCCGACTTTCCGTTCCATGGAAACGTTTCACCTCTCCGGCGACACCCAGGAGAGCATCTACCTCCCGGCCGGATGCGCACACGGTTTCCAGGCGCTGAGCGACGTCGCCGACGTGTCGTACCGGATCGACCGCGCGCACGACCCGTCCGAGGACGTCGCCATCGCGCACGACGACCCGGAGCTCGCCATCCCGTGGCCGCTGCCCGCGGCTTTGCTGTCCGAACGCGACGCGTCGGCCCCTTCCCTGGCCGATGCCTTGAGGTGACCCGTCATGGACCTGCCACTCTCCCGAATCGCGAACGAACGCCTGCACCGCGCTATCCCCGGCGGTGCGCACACCTACGCCAAAGGCGAGGACCAATACCCCGAACATCTCGCGCCGGTCATCTCGCACGGGCGCGGTGCGTACGTCTGGGACGTCGACGGCAACCGCTATCTCGAGTACGGCTCCGGCCTGCGCGCGGTCAGCCTCGGCCACGCCCATCCACGCGTGACCGCCGCCGTGCGCGATGTGCTGGAACGGGGCAACAACTTCGTCCGACCGTCCATTGTGGAGCTTGAAGCGGCGGAACAGTTCCTGGCGACGGTCCCGACCGCGGACATGGTGAAGTTCGCGAAAAACGGCTCCGACGCGACCACCGCCGCCGTCCGGCTCGCCCGCGCCGCCACCGGACGGCCGCTGGTCGCCCAATGCGCTGACCACGCATTCTTCTCCACCGACGACTGGTTCATCGGCACCACCCCGATGTCAGCCGGGATTCCCGCAGCGACGATGGCGATGACCGTGGCCTTCCCGTACGGCGACCTCCCCGCGACCGAACAGATGCTGCACCAGTTCCGCGGGCAGGTGGCGTGCCTGATCCTGGAGCCCACCAAGGGCGTGGACCCGCCGGACGGCTATCTCGCCGGGCTGCTCGACCTCGCGCATCAGCACGGCACGCTGGTGATCTTCGACGAGATGATCACCGGATTCCGGTACTCCGAGCACGGCGCGCAGGGCCTTTACGGCGTGACGCCGGATCTCTCGACGTTCGGCAAAGCGCTCGGCAACGGTTTCGCGGTCGCGGCGCTGGCGGGTCGACGGGATCTGATGGAGCTAGGCGGTCTGCGCGATTCGCGGGATCGGGTGTTCCTGCTCTCGACGACGCATGGCGCCGAGACCCCGTCGCTCGCCGCCGCGATGGCGGTGATGGAGGCCTACGCGGCGGAGGACGTGACGGCCCGGCTGCACACGCTCGGCGCTCGGCTGGCGGCTGGCGTGACTGACGTGGCGGCTGCGCACGGGGTCGGCGGGCAGGTAGTGGTGCGGGGGCGGGACAGCAACCTGGTGTTCGCGACCCTCGACGCGGACGGTCAGCCGTCGCAGGAGTATCGGACGCTGTTCATGCGGTGCCTGCTGGAGAACGGGGTCTTGGGTCCGTCCTTTGTGGTCAGTGCGGCGATGACGGAGGAGGACATCGACCGGACTGTGGAGGTGGTCGCTTCGGCATGCGTGGTGTACCGGAAGGCATTGGAAGCAGGGGATCCCACGCCGTGGCTGGGCGGGCGGTCGATCAAGCCGGTGTTTCGCCGGAAGGCCTAACCCTCCCGGTCCAAGTCCCGCAGCAGCGCTGGGTCGGCCGAGAGCAGGGCTGACGGGGCGGTCAGCCGCCAGCCGCGCTCGTACGCGGCAGCGAAACCTTCGTCGCCTAGTTCGGCGCGGCCGCGGGCGCTCAGCGCGCGGATCTGCAGATCGGTCCGGTCGTGCGCACCGCGCAGCCTGGCCGCAGCGCCGAGCAGGGCGGCGGCGTCCCGGTGGTGCCCGTACAGCGCGGCGACACCGGCTACCGCCACTGCCACCATCGCCAGGATCGGCATGTCCGAGCTGTCCACCGCGGCGACGTACGCCCGGCTCAGCGCCGCTTCGGCACCGAGTCCGTCGCCGGTCTCGAGGCAGAGCGCACCGCGCGCCACGGAGATCAGGGCCTGATTGTGTCCGCTGGCCCCGAACCGCGGGTGTTCCGACAGTCCGGCCTCGGCCGAATCGATCAGCTCGCGGGCCCGGTCCAGATCGCCGATCAGCACCCACAGCCGGGCTTCCAGCGCGTCGGTCAGGATCGCCAGCTCGGGAGAGGACACGCGCTCCCGGTTGGCGGCGATCATCCCCGCCGCGCGCGCGGTCTCGCCGCGCCGCACGTGCAGGTCGATCGAGCGCAGGTTGAGGAAGACCTCGTCGCTGAGGCTGAGCGAGCCGAACTCGCGGGCCAGCGTCCTGGCCTGGGCCAGATCGGCCAGCCCGCCGCCGAGATCGCCGTCGTACTGCCGCAGCAGCGCGCGCAGCGGCAGCGCGGTGGCGAGGCCCCAGCGGTCGCCGGCCCGGCCGAAGATCTCCAGCGCGGCGGCGACGTCGCCGCGGAACTGGTCGAAGCGACCCGCGTTCTCGGCGAACTGGGCCCGGAACAGGTGCGCCAGCCCGGACAGCCATTCGTCCGGTCCGTCGATGAACCGCTGGACGGTCTCCGGCGACGCGCTCGTCTCCGGGATGGTGGCCAGTCGGAGCGCGACCAGCGCGCCGCCGAAGGACGGCAGCTCCGGCTGGCCGGCAAGCGCCCGCAGTTGCTCGCGCCAGTCGGCGGGCGGGGCATACGCGGCGAACCGGTTGACCAGCAGCACCTGCTCGGCGACGGCGCGCCGCACGCTCGGCCGCGCGCCCGGCGTCGAAACCGCCTCGCCGAGCCAATGAACCGCGTCGGTGTGGCCGCCGAGCATCTGCCAGTACCAGGTCAGGTTCACCGCGAGCCCGATCGCGCCGTCAGCGTCGCCGGTGTCGCAGAGGTGGCGCAGGGCGGCGAGCACGTTGTCGTACTCGGCGCGGAACACCCGCAGCGCGTCCAGCTGCCGAGAGCCGCGCAGCAGCGGGTCGTTTTCGGCGACCAGGCCGGTGAAGTACTCGGCGGCGAGATCCCGCACGCTGGTCCGGAGTTCTTGTGCGGCAAGGCTTTCCAGCCCGTACTCGCGGATCGTCTCCAGCATCCGGTACCGGCCGGTGTCCGGGACGAGCCGCAGCAGCGACCGGTCGGCCAGGTCCGCGAGCAGGTACGGGATCTCGCCGGACGGCAGCGCGGCGTCCGCGCAGACCGCGGCGGCCGACTCCCGGGTGACTCCGCCGGGCAAGACCGAGATCCGTTCCGCGACCGTGCGCTCGTCCGGGCTGAGCAGCTCCCAGCTCCACGCGATGACCGCGCGCAGCGTGCGGTGCCGGGGGAAAGCGGTGCGGCTGCCGGTGGCGAGCAGCCGGAACCGGTCGGACAGACCGGCCGCCAGGTCAGGCAGGGCGAGCGTGCGCAGGCGGGCCGCGGCCAGTTCCAGCGCCAACGGCAAGCCGTCCAGGCCGCGGACCACCGTCGTGACGTCGGCGAGATTCGCTTCGTCAACGACGAAACCGGGACGCACGGCCGCGGCCCGCTCGGCGAACAGGCGCACCGCCGCGGTCCGCCGGGCGGGTTCGACCTCCGCGTCCGGCTCGGGCAGGGCGAGCGGGCCGAGCGGCACCAGCGCTTCGCCGTCGACGGCAAGCGGTTCCCGGCTGGTGGCCAGCACCCGAAGCCCGGCGCACCGGGACAGCAGCGCCTCCACCAGATGGGCCACGGCGTCGACGAGGTGCTCGCAATTGTCCATCAGCAGCAACCGTTCCCGGCCGCCGAGCTGGTCCGCGAGCACATCCAGCTCGGTACCCTCGACCCGCGTCCTCGCCTCGAACAGCGCGCCGCCGCGCATCCTGATCCCGGCCAGCACGGCCGCGCCGACCTCGGCCGGTTCGGAGACCGAAGCGAGGTCGATCAGCCACGCGCCGCCCGGGTATTCGCGGCGGCGGGCGGCTTCCAGCGCAAGGCGGGTCTTGCCGGCTCCGCCGGGGCCGAGCACGGTGACCAGCCTGCCGGCGGCGAGCAGTTCGCCGATCCGGGCGAGGTCGTCGTCCCGTCCGACGAAGCTGGTCAGTGCCGCCGGGAGGTTGCCCGGGCTTTTCGCGGGAAGCGCCGCGACCGGGTTGCGCAGCAGGCGCAGATGCCGCTCGCGCAGCGCGGTGCCCGGGTCGGCGCCGAGGGTCTCGGCCAACGCCTCGCGGATCTGTTCGTAGCGAGCGAGCGCGTCGGCCTGGCGGCCCTGTGCGGCGAGCGCGTCCATCAGCAGCGCTGCCGCCCGCTCGTGGACCGGGTGCTCAGCGAGCAAGCGGGACAGCCGGGCGGCAGCCGCCTCGACGCGGCCCAGCGACAGTTCGGCGTCGGCGAGATCGGCCACGGCTTCGACGGAGACCTGCGCGAGCCGGGTCGCGGCGGCCACCGACACCGCGGCGACCGCTGCTGGCTCGGTGTGGGGCTGGTCGCCCCACACCGCCACGGCCTCGCCGAGCACCTCCGCGGCTGCGGACAGATCGCCGGATCGCAGGTGGTCCCGGCCAGCGGCGATCAAGTGTTCGAACCGCAACGCGTCCACGTCCGCCGGAGCCACGTCCAGCCGGTAGCCGCCAGCGGCCGGTACGACGACGTCCGCCGAACCGAGTACCCGACGCAGCCGCGAGACGAGAGCCTGCAGGGCATGCGCGGGATCAGCGGGCGGATCTTGGGCCCAGATCGCGTCGACCAGGACGGCGGGCTCCACCGTGCGCCCGCCGGCGAGCGCCAGCCGCGTGGTCAAGGCCTGCAGCCGTGCGCCGGGGACGGACAGGACGGCATCGCCGCGAGACACCTGCACGATGCCGAGCAGCGTCACGCGAAGCGGGACAGCAGCCACCCTTCGATCTTCGCGTGCCCGCCCGATGGCCGACTGAACCGGGGTGTGCGCGCCGTGTGCGCCTCGTGTGAGCGGTGGCGGGCAATCTCGGGCTCACCACAGAAGAAGGGGGTTGTCATGCACGACGTAGTGATCGCGGGGGCGGGGCCGGTCGGCCTGTTCCTCGCCGGTGAACTGGCTCTCGCCGGCTGTTCGGTGCTGGTGCTCGAAAAGGAGGCGGACCCGCATTCCCCGTGGCGGAAGATGCCGCTCGGGATGCGGGGGCTGTCGGGCGGGTCGGCCGAGGCGTTCTACCGCCGCGGAATGCTGCGTTCGCTGCTGGCCGAGTCCGGCGCGGCCCCCGCCGAGGAAGAGCAGGTGCGCCCGAGCTGGGTCGGCCATTTCGCCGGCACTTCCCTCGACCCGGCCGACGTAGACCTCTCCGCCCTGCCCTATCGGCTGCCCAGCCCCGCCCTGGACGGCGTCATGACCAGCCTCGAAGCGGTCGAGACGGTGCTGGCCGAACGGGCGGTCAAGCACGGTGCCGAGATCCGCCGCGGCGTCCAGGTCAGCGGTCTCGTCCAGGACGACGAGGGGGTGGTCGTCCAGGCCGGCGAGCACGAGTACCCAGCTCGCTGGCTCGTCGGCTGCGACGGTGGACGCAGCACGGTGCGCCGGCTCGCGGGCTTCGCCTTCGTCGGCACCGAACCGCAGCTCACCGGGTACGTCGCGCTGGCGACGTTCGCCGATCCCGACAAGCTGACTCCAGGCTTCAATCTGACCGCGGCGGGCATGTACCTCACGATGCCCACGCCCGGCCACTTCGGCGTGCTGGACTTCGACGGCGGCGCGTACGACCGTTCCCAGCCGCTGACCCGCGAGCACCTCCAAACGGTGCTGCGCCGGGTTTCCGGCACCGACGTCACACTCGACGAAGTGCACCGCGCCTCCAGCTTCACCGACCGGGCGCTCCAGACGACCGAATACCGGCGCGGCCGGGTCCTGCTCGCCGGCGACGCCGCGCACATCCACTCGCCGCTGGGCGGGCAGGGGCTCAACCTTGGCATCGGCGACGCCATGAACCTGGGCTGGAAGCTCGCGGCGACCGTGCGCGGGGACGCGGCCGACGGGCTGCTCGACACCTACGCCGCAGAACGCCATCCGACCGGCGCGCGGGTGCTCGACTGGTCGCGAGCCCAGGTGGCGGTCATGCGCCCGGACCCGCACTCCCGGGCGATCCAGGCCGTGACGCGCGACCTGATGACAACCCGGGCCGGCACCACCTACGTCTTCGAGCGTGCCTCCGGACTGTCGCTCCGCTACGACCTCGGCGACGAGCATCCGCTGGTCGGCCACAACGCGCCGGACTTCCGCCTCGCCGACGGCAGCCGCCTCGGCGAACTGCTGCGGGACGGCCAAGGCGTCGCCCTCGACTTCTGCGCGGACGAACGACTGCGTGCCGTGGCAGCGCGGTACCGGGTCCGGTACCAGGCCGTCCCGGCCCGCGACGACCTCGGCTACGACGCCGTGCTCGTCCGGCCGGACGGCATCGTCGCCTGGGCGAGCGGCCACGGCTCGTTCGAAAACGCCCTCGCCCGCTGGTTCTGACCCACTGTCCATTGTGGAGGTTCACCTCATGGAAAACCACTGGATCGCTGCCTGGGGAACCGCGCAGCAGCTGGCACCGGCGGCCGAGCTTGGCGGCGGGCCGGAAATGCCGGACGAAGCGCCGCCGGACTTCACCAGCACCCCGGAAACGCTGAGCGCCCAGACCGTGCGCATGGTGGCTCGGTCCACGGTCGGCGGCACCGCCGTGCGCGTCGCGCTTTCGAACTCCTTCGGCCACGCACCGGTCCGCGTCGGCTCCGCCTTCCTCGACGGCACCCGGCTGACCTTCGGCGACCGGCCCGAAGTGGTACTGCCGACGGGCGCGCAGACCTACAGCGACCCGATCGAGTACACCGTCTCCGCGCAGACCGACCTGACCGTCTCGCTGTATCTCCCCGACGAGAAGGTCACCCCGACAATCCACGACGTCGGCCTCCGCACGGCGTGGCTCGCCCCGGGCGACCAAACCGCCGAGCCGAACCTGCGGGACGCCACCGAGTTCCAGTCCTACCTGTGGCTCACCGGCATCGACGTGCTCGCGCCGGCCAACGCCGCCACTGTCATCGCCTTCGGCGACTCCGTGGTGGACGGTATGGAGACCACACCCGGAGCCGACGCGTCTTGGCCTTCAGTGCTCGCCCGCCGACTCGCTGCCGAGCCTGGCTTTCCGCCCCGTGCAGTGGTCAACATGGGTATCTCCGGCAACCGCGTCCTGCGCGAGACCGACGGCATGGGAGCCAGCGCGCTGGCTCGCTTCGACCGTGACGTGCTGGCCCGCCCCGGTGCCGGCTGGATCATCCTGGCCGAGGGCGTCAACGACCTGTTTTTCGGCTCCATGCCGGGAATGCCGGAGAGCGAACGGGCCACCGCGGCGGATCTCGTCGGCGGTTACCGCCTGCTGATCACCCGAGCCCACGCGCACGGCCTGCGCATCGTCGGCTGCACGCTGCCGCCGATCGGTGGCACTCCGGTGTTCACGCCGGAGTTCGAGGACGCCCGTCAGCAGCTGAACCGCTGGATCCGCGACAGCGGCGAGTTCGACGCGGTCACCGACCTGGACGCGGCGCTGCGCGACCCGGCCGAGCCGACGAGGACGCGCCCTGAACTGGTCTCCGCCGACGGCGTCCATCCGAACGACGCCGGGCAAGCGGTGCTCGCCGAGGCCTTCGACCTGGAGCTGTTCCGGCACGCCTGACTGTCCGTGAGGGGAACCCTGAGGGACTCTGATTCCCTCAGGGTTCCCCTCACGGACGGTCGGCGATCCGGTCGATCCAGTACCCCGTGACCGGCACGATCGCCAGCGCGGCAGCGAAGCCGCCGATCGTGTCGGTCGGGTAGTGCGCGCCCAGCCCGACCTCGGCCCAGGCCATCAGGAAGCCAGCCACCAACGCGAGACCCAGCAGCCACGCCACCGCAGCGAACCGGCTTAAGCGACCCGCCAAGACGTAAGCGCCGGTCAGCGCCAAGGCCGTAGCGAAGGCGGTGTGGCCGCTGGGGAACGACAGGTAGCTGCCATGAATAGTCCGGCCAGTCAGCGGTTTCAACACCGAAGTCACCCCGACAGTGAGACTGCAGCCGACAACCGCCAGCACAGCCGTACGCGGGCGGTGGGTCAGCAGGCAGCCGCCGATTATCAGGAGCAGGATCAGCACCGCGCCCAGTGGTTCGCCGCAGAAGTCGATCGCGGTCGCGAAGTACCACCAGGGGTCGGGCACTAGGTCCGGGCCGGGCAGGAGCGGGGCGTCGAACGCGCTCGGCACCGAGTGTCCGGCGAAACGGACGCCCAGCGCGATCAACGCCACGAGCCCGAGCACGGCCAGGACCAGCGACGGCGTGCGCAGAACCAGCGGAAGCGCCAGTGGCGAGGTCTTCAGTCGGTCGCGCACACCGTCCTTCATACCGCTGAAATCGCTTCCTCGTAGCCTTCGAGCAGCCGTTTCAGCCCGACTTCCGGGGTGAAGTCCGCGTCGTACCGCTGCCGTGCCGCCTCGCCCATCTTCCGGTTCAGCTCCACGTCGGCCACCTCGCGCAAAGACGAGGCCAGCGCCGCCGCGTCGCCAGGAGTGTGCAGCAGGCCGGTGCCGCCGTCGGTGATCAACTCCTCGAACGCTCCGTGCGCGGGCGCCACCGTCGGCACCCCGGCGGCCATCGCCTCCACCACCACGAGGCCGAACGCCTCAAGCCACGTCGAAGGCACCACAACCGCCGCCGCGCGGGCGATCAGTTCCTGGCACGAAGCCCGGTCCTGGAGCCCGACGTACGACACGTTGTCCCGATCGGCAGCCCAAGCCGCGACGTCGTCGGACAGCGGCCCGGTCCCGGCGATCAGCAACGGCAGCTTGCCGGAGTACTGCTCCCAGGCCGCCTTGAGCAGCGGGATGCCTTTCTCCTCAGTGAGCCGTCCCAGGAACAGAAGATGCTCGCCTTCGCCGATGCGCCGCCGTCCCTGATCGGGGACGAAGTTGTGCTTCACCGTCATCCGCGCGGCAGGCATCCCCGCGTTCACGAGAAGGCGGCGCTGAGCGTCGGAGATGCAGAAGAACCGCGTCACGCCGGTTCGCCAGCGATCACGGTTAACCAGCAGGTTCACCGCCATCGGCACGGTTGCCGCAGCTGAGTCGCGGTAACAGGCGTGCCGGACGGCGGGGACTGGCAGGCCACCGACGCAGTCAGTACAGATCCGGCCGTCGCGGTAGAGCGTGCCGGGAGGGCAGACGAGGCCGTAGTTGTGCAGCGTCGCGACCACCGGCACGCGCGCGTCGGCGCACGCGGCCAGCACCGACGGGGACAGCAGCGGAAACGTGTTGTGGACGTGCACGACGTCCGGCCGCTCGACTTCCAGCCGCGCCCGCAGCTCCGCCCGCGACGCGCGGTTCCACGGCACTTGCAACGGCACCAACGCCTTGCGCGCCAACGGCATCGAGGCGATGTCGTCGCTGTGCCGCTCGAACCGCCGCACGTCGATCCCGGCCGAGGACAGCAGCGCGACCTCGGCGTCGACCACGTTGTTCTCGCCGCTCGGCTGCTCCGACCGATAGCGGTTGTGCACCACCAGAACCTTCACGCCAGCCTCTCCCTCGCTGGAGCCTCGCCCGCGGCCAGCAACGACGCGGCCACCGCCAGATGCAGCAGATACGGCGACGCGTCGCCGAGCCCGGCTTCGGTGTAGGACGCGGAAATCACGTAAGCGATCAGGAAAATCGCTGACGCCCGAGCCACCGACGGCGGCCGCAGCACCGCGATCGCGACCAGCACCAGCAGCATCGCGGCGACGATCCCGATCCCGACGAAGCCCTCCTCGTGGTAGATCGCGAGCCAGCTGTTGTCGATCGGCAGGCCGTCGTAGGACTTGTCGGTGAGGCCGACGCCGAAGATGTACTCGAACCCGGTTCGCGGCGCGGAAAGCAGCGCGTCCCACACCTTCGCGCGGCCGGTCAGGCTGGAGAAATCGTCGGTGCTCTGGCCCCGCAGGAACCAGGCCTGCAGCAGGCCGCCCAGCACCACCGCGGCGAAGCCGGCCACGAGCACGATCCAGGCGAACACCTTCCGCGCCCGCGCGCTGACCAGCCCCAGCGACACCAGCGCGACGATCAGCCCGGCGACGAGCCCGAGGGTCGCGGTGCGGGTGTGCGTGAGCAGCAGCAGCCCGAGCGACGGCACGACGACGAGCAACGCGCTCTTGGCGTCCGTCTTCTTGCCGAGCCACATCAGCACCGCGAGCCCGGCGATGACCGCCGCGTACTGCCCGACCTGCGGCGGCGTCAGCGGCCACACCGCGCCGGAAAGCCGGCCGCCGTAGATGTCCGGCATCGCCTTGCCCGGCGCGATCGCCAGGCCGAGCACGACCGACAGCAGTACCGCGCCGAACATCCGGATGTGCGCCCGCACGAACGCGAACGACCCGTCCCACCAGCCGCTGAGCAGCCAGAGCGTCGCGACGAACACCGTGAACCGGAAGCACCGGAACAGCGAGCCGTAGCCGGATTCCAGGTGCACGCTGGCCACGATGCTCGTGAGCAGCAGGAAGGTCAGGAGCAGCAGGTACGCGCTCGGCCGGATCCTGATCCGCAGGTTCAGCATCAGCGCGAGCAGGAACGCGGTCATCAGCGCGCCCATGGTCACCAGCTGGATCACCGTGCGCGGCAACGGGATCACCGTCTGCGCGCCGGTCGAGCCGAGGGTGTTGAGGATGAGCAACGCCCAGGCCGCGCTCACCGCTTTCGGGACCGATTTCGTTTCGGCGGGCAGCGCGACGGTCAGTTCGGCCACGTCAGCCCCCGTTCGGCTTGTAGCTCGAATTCGCGTCCTGGTGATACGGCGCGCTCTGCCATTCGCCGATGCCGACGATGTTGCTCATTTCCCTGGCGACGAACGTCCACGGTCCGGCGTACGCGTTGTCGTGCCAGGAATTGTCCTGCTGGAACGTGATCGACTGCTGGATCACCGCGCCCTGGTACGGCGACCAATTCGGGTAGCTGCCGAAATTCGCGAACACCCCGGTCCGGGCGCACACTTCCTCGCAGCCGAGCGCCTTCGAGTTGAGGGTGAACTGGTTGTGCTGCACCACGACCCGCTGGGTCTTCCACCGGCAGTCGCTGTACAGCGGTTTCTTCGCGATCGCCGGTGCGGAACAGGTCGCGACGTTCGGCACGAGTTTCGTGCACGAGCCGCTGGAGGTGTTCGCCGGGCTGTTGCAGAACCGGTCGGCGTTCTCCCACAGGATAATGCCGTTCCAGTTGTCCTGCAGCACGTTTCCGGAGATCTCGAGATTGCTCGTGCGGGCCTTCAGCCGCGGTTCGCCGCCGGACTCGGAAATGTAGATCGTCGCAGCTGGGAACGGGTCGCCGCGGTCGGCGTGCGCGCGGCCGTCGAGCAGGTTGTTGCGGCGGAACGTGTTGTCGCGGATGATCGCGTTGTAGCTGGTTTCGTAAATGATCGCAGCGCTGTCGTTGTTCTCGATCAGGTTGCCCTCGATCAGGAAGTCGTTGTTGTTCGTGTCGGCCCACAGCCCGGTGCCGCGGTTGTCGTGCACCCAGTTGCCGACGACGTCCGCGCCGTCCACCGCCCAGAACTTCATGCCGCCGGTGCAGCCGCACTCCGGGACCTTGGACTCCCAGTTCCCGGTGTTGTTGCCGGTGATCTCGGTGCCCCGCAGCACGAGCCCGGTCACCACGGCGTTGCCGGAGTAGGCGTTCAGGCCGTACTGGCCGTTGCGCCGCAGGCAGCTGTCGAGGATCTGCTGCTTCGGCCCGGCCATCAGCCCGGCCCCGTCGTTGTCCTGCACGGTCAGGTGCTGGATGACCCACCCGGGAGCTGAATCGTGGTTGACCACGCCTTCGTCGCGCGGCGCGGTGAAGCCCCGCACGGTGAACGATTCGAGCCGGACGTCCTTGGCCGGACCGGCGAAGGCGTACCGGTTCTTCTTGTGCCCGTCGAACACCGCGCCGGGAGCGCCGAGGTAGACGTCGCCGTCCTTGGGCTGCACCTGGGCGTACTCGTCATCGCTGAGCCGGTGCGTGCCGGGGGCGAGCCAGAACGTGGTGCCCGCCGGGGAGTTCTTCGTCTTGGTCGACAAGTCGTCCACCACGGCCGGATCCACCGGGACGGCCCCGGCGGGCGCGGTCGCCGGACCTGGCGGCGCGTGGTCGCAGACCGCGGCGACCGGGCCCTGCGGCGTGGTCGATCCGGCGACCGGAGCGGACGCGGCTCCGGACGAACTGCACGAAGCCAGCGCGAGCGGGAGCAGCGCTCCCAGCAGCGGCACCAAAATCCTTCGCACGGTGGATCCTCTCGGCATCAGGGCAGGCGGAGCACGGTGGTCAGCGGCCCGGTGACGGGACCGGAGCCGAGCAGCGTCGTGGCGGGTTCGCGGCGGCCGAAGCCGGGCGAGTACCAGCCCAGCGGCGGATTCGTCTCGCCTCGGTGCGCGGTCCAGGCGAGCTGCGACGGAAGCTCCAGCGTCGCGGTACGACCGGGCCAGGTGAGCTGCGCGGTGTTTCCGTCCAGCTCGACGGCCAGCAGCGGGCCGAGGTGGAAGGCGAGTTTGGCGGAACCGCCGCCGGTCACCTCGTCGACCACGGTCAGCGTCCGGCCGGACAGCTCGACGGTGCGGCGGTGCAGCGCCGGGGCGTAACCGTCGTGTTCGGCCTGCCATTGGGCGGGCGTCGCGGCGAGGGTGCGCGAGTTGGCGTGCCGCGTCCACAGGAACGGGCCGCCGGAAGTCGATTGGTCGACACCGCCGAGCTGCAGCGTGTTGTGGCCGAGTGTGGAGCGGAAGTACGCGCGCCACTCGGGTTCGCCGTGGTAGCAGTACGTTCCCGGGTCGGCGAGGATGTCGACGCCGTCGTGCCGGACCTCGAGGGACAACGCGTCGGCGTGCGCGTGCGCGGCGATGGCGAGGAAGCCGTGCGGGCCGCTGTCGCAACGGCACCAGATCTCCGGGCCGTTGTCGCTGCGCAGGATGGTCATGCCCGCGTCGGAGAAGACCGGACGCTCGCGGGAGTTGTCGAGTTGCGGCACTCGGGAGCGCAGCGCTGCGAACAACGCGGTGCGCACGTCGGCGTCGGGCAGCTTCGGCCACCATTCCGCGCGGCCGAACAGTGCGTCGCCGGTGGCCAGCAGCGAATGCCAGCGGTCCGTCTCCGGTCCGTCCACGATCAGGCCGTAGCCGTCGTCGGCGTCGCCTTGGCGCGGCGGGCGTCCGGCACAGTCCACAATGGCCGCGAGGGCGTCGCACATCGCCCGCAGTTCCAGCCAGGTCGAGCGCGGCAGCCGCGGTCCGGCTTCCAGCGCGGCGGCGAGGCTCAGCTCCAGCACGAGACCGTGGTACTCCGTGGCCAGCTCGCGGTTCAGGCCGGAGGTGAAGGTGTTGGCTCGCAGGTGAAAGTCCAACGAGCGGATCGCGTCCGTCCGCCAGCTGGCGGACTCCGGGAACCAGTCGAACGCGCACGACGCCGCCAGCTGTCCGGCCGCCTCCGCGAGCACGTGGTTGTTGGCCGACGTGCCCCGGCTCGGGAACGCCGCGAGCCACCGCTGGTGATGCCAGATCTGCCGCAGCGCCTCGGGATTGTCCTCGAACAGCCCGGGCGCGCCGGGCCAGCCGTCCAGCAACCGGCGCACCCACACCCACGACAGCAGCCGGATCCCCAGCTCGATCCCGCTCAGCCAGTGCACGCCGCGCATCGGCGGGTTGGCCGCCCACCACGACTTCAGGTGGTCGGCCACCCGGTGTGCGTAACGGTCGTCGCCGGTCACCCGGTACGCCGCGGCCAGCACGGTCAGGTGTTGATGCCGCGAGGGTTCCCAGATCTGCTTGATGTCGCCGATCGCGTTCTCGTCGCGGTACGGGATCTCGAAGGAGTACCAGTCCCCCGGCGCGCGACGGCCGGTCTTCGGGTCGAACGCCCAGTCCGGCGCGACGAGGTCGTCGCGTGCAACGCCGAAGTACTCGGCGTGCCCGTCCATCAGCCGATCCGCCGCCGCGACCAGCCTCTCCCGCCCGGTCGCGGGCACCTCCGGCTCGGCGGGCCAGGCCGCGAACGTCCGGGTCGGCGACCAGGTCGGCTGCCGCTGGGATTCGCCGCGCCACCGCTGCTTGCGCACGACGTCGCCGACCCGGCCGACGATCTCCGCCGGTCCCATCGCGGACAGCCGGCGCAGGTACCAGGACGGGTCCATCACTGCTCCAACCGCACCGGCGCGCCGGTTTCGAGGCTGCGGTGCACGGCCAGCGTCGCCAGGGTCGTGGAGACGAGTGAGTCGAGGCTGATCGGCATCGCGACGCCGGTCTTCAACGCGGTGATGAACGCGTCGAGTTCGGCCTGCTGGCCCTTGTCGCGTGCCTTCGGCAGCCGCGAACTGGTCCAGCGCTTGCGCCCGAACACCGAGGCGCGGACGAAATCGTCGAATTTCAGCACTTTCCCGTCGGCGAGCACCTCAAGCGTTTCCTTGGGAAACGCGGTGCTGCCGCTGGTGATGTAGCTGATCGTCGCGGTCGAACCGTCGGCGTAGCGCAGCAGCACCTGCAGGTCGTGGTTGCCGGGAGTGCCGGTGGCGTAGACCGAAACCGGGTCGCTGCCGAGGAACCAGCTGACCGTGTCGATAAAGTGCCCGCCCTCGCCGACGAACCGGCTGCCCTCGGAATCGGCCTGGTTGTACCAGCTGTTCGCGTCGAGGCGGCCCGCGTTGACCAGGTACCGCACCGAAGCCGGGCCGACGCGCGGGCCGAACTGGTTCTTCGCCTCGACCAGCAGCGGCGCGAACCGCCGGTTGAACCCGACCTGCAGCCGGTTGTTGCCCGATTCCGCCACCGCGTCCACGACGCCGCGCAATTCCTTCTCCGACAACGCGAGCGGCTTCTCCACGAAGACCGCCTTGCCCGCCAGGAGCGCCCGCCGGGTCAGCTCGGCGTGCGAGCTGTGCCGGGTCACCACGAAGACCGTGCTGACCTGGTCGTCCTCCAGCAGTGCGTCCACATCGGTGCTGGCTGCGACGAAACCGAACTTGCGCTTCGCGTTGGCCCCGGAAAGCGCCGACGTGGTGACGACGTCGGTGAGCAGCACGCGCTCGTCCCCGGCCAGGTGCGGCAGGATCATCGACGACGCGTAGTTGCCCGCGCCGATGAACCCGATCCGCAGCCACTGCAACGGATCCGTCCGTTTATCGACGATCGGAGCCGCCGGAACTGCGGACACCACGCTCTCGTCCTCGGCGGGCGGCGCGTCGGGGTAGCGGAACAGCACCGCGACCGCCTTCAGCTCGCCCTCGTTGAGCGCCCGGTAGGTCTCGACCGCTTTCGCGAAGTCCGCGGTGTGGCTGATCAGCGGCGTCACGTCGAGCTTGCCCCGCGCGGCCAGGTCGAGGAAGCATTCGAGGTTGCGCCGTTCCGTCCACCGCACGTAGCCGATCGGGTAGTCCCGGCCCTCCAGCTCGTAGGACGGGTCGTACCGGCCAGGCCCGTACGACCGGGAGAACCGGACGTCGAGTTCCTTTTCGTAGTAAGCGTTCCACGGCAGGTTCAGCGAGATCTTGCCGATGTCCACCACCCGGCCGCGGTCGCGCGCGAGTCGCGCGGCCAGCTCCACCGGATCGTTCGACGCCCCGCCCGCGGCGAGATACACCTGGTCCACGCCGTGTCCGCCGGACAGCTCGGCCACCGCCTGGTCGATCTCGCCGGACGCCGGGTGCCCGCAGGCGAGCGCGCCCAGTTCCCGCGCGAGTTCGCAGCGCTGCGCGTCGGGGTCCACGCCGACGACGCGCGCACCGCTCGCTACCAGCAGTTGCACGACCAGCTGGCCAATCAGGCCGAGCCCGACCACCAACGTGAGGTCGCCGAGCTGCGGTTCGCCGCGACGGACGCCCTGCATCGCGATCGCGCCGACGGTCGCGAACGCCGCCTGCCGCGGCGACAGCCCGGTCGGCACCTTCGCGTACAGGTTCTTCGGCACCCAGTTCAGCTCGCTGTGCAGCGCGTGCTCGTTCCCGGCGCACGCCACGAGGTCGCCGACCACGACGTCGTCGATGCCCTCGCCGACCTGCTCGACCACGCCGCACAGCGAATAGCCCAGCGGCGTATAGGAATCGAGCTTCCCGGACACCTTCCGATACGTCGCGGCGAGCCCGTTCGTCGCGACGCTCTGCATGACCTTCGCGACCTGGTCCGGCCGCGACCGGGCCTTGCCCAGCAGCGACATGCCCGCCTCGGACACCTTCATCATCTCGGTGCCGGTCGAGATCAGCGAGTACTGGCTGCGGACCAGCACGCCGCCCGGTTTGCACGCCGGCACCGGGACGTCGAGCAGGGCCAGCTCGCCGCTCTTGTAGTTCTGCACTACCTGTTTCACTGGACTCCTAGCCGCTCGCCGCGGAGGGCCCCGCGGTACCAGTACTCGAGGGTCAGCACGTGCCAAAGATGTTTCGCGCGGTCCTCGCGCCCGGCGGCGTCCTCGGCCACCAGCTTGCGGAGGGCATCGCGCTGCAGGAAGCCGGACTCGACCAGGACGCCGTCCTCGATGACCTCCCGCACCAGCGGCGCGAGGTCCCGGCTCATCCACGCCCGCAGCGGCGCGCTGAACAAGCCCTTCGGCCGGTACACGATTTCGTCGGGCAGGATCGCCGTGGCCGCTTTCTTCAACGCCACCTTGCCTTGGCGTCCGACGATCTTCTCCCGGCCGGGCACCCGGAACGCGGCCCGGACCACTTCAATGTCCACAAAGGGCGTTCGCACCTCGGTGGAAGCGGCCATGGTGGACCGGTCGGTGTAGGTGAGGTTCAAGCCGGGCAAGAACATCCGCGCGTCGGCCAGGCACATCCGGTTGACCTGGTCGGTCAGCTTCGTGTCGTAGTAGATGTCGGCGTGCTCGGTGAGCACATCGTCCACTTCGGACTTGAGATCCGGCGAGACCAGGTCGAGCAGCTCGGCCCGGTCGTACATGGTGTAGCTGCGCCGGAACGCCGTTTCCTCCGGAAGGTCCGCAAAGGACAGAAACCGCTTCGCGAACCGCACCGACCGGTAGCCGCGTGTGGACGACGCGACCGGCAGCCGGTCGACCGCCGCCCCGATCGCCCGGCGCGCCACGCCCGGCACCCGCCGGTACCGCAACGCCAGCAGGTTCGCCAAATGCTTGCGGTACCCGGCGAACAGCTCGTCCGCGCCCATGCCCGACAGCAGCACCTTCACCCCGGCCTCGCGCGCGGCCGAGCAGATCAGGTACGAGTTGATCGCCGCCGGGTCGCCGATCGGTTCGTCCAGGTGGTGCGTCATCCGCGGCAGCAGGTCCTGGACGTCCGGCGCGATCTCGATCTCGTGCAGGTCCACGCCGAACTGCCGGGCGACGATCCGGGCGTAACGCAGGTCGTCCGGCATCGCCTCGAATTTCGCGTCCTCGGGACGGAAACCGATCGTGTAAGCCGAAATCCCCGGCAGCTCGCGCGCGGCCAGCGCGGTGAGGTAGCTGGAGTCGAGACCGCCGGAGAGGAAAGTCGCCACCGGGACGTCGGACAGCAGGTGCTTGCGGGTGGAATCCTCGACGACCGCGTGCAGGTCGACCTCGCCGCGATACGCCGCACCTTCCTCGGCGACTTCACGGAGCGACCAGTAAGCGCCCGTGTCCGTGCTGCCGTCCGGCCGGAACCGCAACCAAGTACCCGGCGGCAGTTTCTCCGCCTCCCGGTAAGCGCACCGACTGTCCGGGACCCAGTAGTACAACAGCGACGCGATCATCGCGGCCTGGTCCACGTTCAAGGTGTCGCCGAGTTCGCGAGCCAGCGCCTTCAGCTCCGACGCGAACACCACCCCGCCCCCGCGCCGCACGAAGAACAGCGGCTTGATCCCCAACTGGTCTCGCACCAGCACCAGCTCACCGGTGCGTTCGTCGTACACCGCGAAGGCGAACATCCCGCGCAGCCGCGGCAGGCAGTCCGTCCCCCACTCCCGCCAGGCCCGCAGCAGCACCTCGGTGTCGGAGGTGCCGCGGAACCGGACCCCGGCGGCTTCGAGTTCGGCCCGCAGCTCCGGCGCGTTGTACAGCTCGCCGTTGTAGGTCAGGGCGAGGCCCTCGGCCGTCATCGGCTGCGCGCCGGTTTCCGACAGGTCCACGATGGACAACCGACGGTGTCCTAAGTGGACGTCCCGGTGGTCGTAGCGGCCGTCGCCGTCCGGTCCCCGGTGCGCGAGGCACTGGGTGAGCCGGTCGGTGAGCGGGCCGCCGTCCGGCCAGCTGTACGCGCCCGCGATGCCGCACATGCGCTTCGTCCCCCTAGCTTTCCTGTACGGGTTTGAGCCGCCTCGTCGGTGCGTCCGGGTCCACTGGCGACGGCGGACGAGTCCGGTCGAGCGGACGGCGCCTGCGCTCGTTGTCGCGCTTCCCCGGCCATTCGATCGGCTTGGTTTCCTCGCGCAATGCCAGCTCGACCGCGTCTTCCTGTTTCTTCGCGACCACCGCCGCCCGCCCGCGCATTGCCGTGTGCAGCCCGTCCCAGAGCGTGCCGTCGGTGCGGTCCTTCGGATCCGGATCGACCAGCACCACGCCGAGGATCGGCACACCACAATCGGCGAGCTGCCGCGCGACGGTGTGCAGCCACTGCGTGTTCGCGAACCCGGCGCGCACCACCAGCACCGCCTCCGCGCCGAGCGCCGACAGGTCGGTCCACGCCGTGCCCGGAGCGGCCGTGCCGACCCCGACCCGACGCACCGCGCGCGCCACCGCCGGGTCGCCAGCCTCGACGACCTGGACGTTCCCCTCCACCGGCAGCCGCGACACTTCCTTGCCCGGCAGGTCGTCCACGAGCACCACCGGCCCGTCCTCGGCCAGCGAACGGCCGAGTTCCACCGCTAGCTCCGCCGCGGTCGAAGCCGCGCCGATCTCCAGCAGCGACAGCGAAGCCCGGTCCTCCCGCGCAGCCCGCGCCAGCGTGAGCGCGACCCGGCTGGATTCGGTGACCGCCTTAGAACGCCGCCACAGCTTCGCCGGACCGATCGGCTTCACGCCGACCTGCGCGATCACCGACGCCCCGAGGTGCTGAGAAATTTCGCGACGCAAGACCGGCCGGTCCCGGACCAACGCGGACACCGCGGCGAAAGCGAGCCCGAGCGCGAGACCCAAGGCCAGCCCGACGCCGCCGTCCGTGCCATAGGTCTTCAGCTTCGACACCGGCTGGACCGCCGGCGCGTCCACGATCTGCGTCCCGGCGATGACCTCCGGCGACCCGATCCCGGCCTGCTGCGCCTGGTTCTGCAGATCGGCGATCTTCGACACCAGGTTCGCGCGCTGCGTGTACAGCTGTTCCAGCGCGCCCGCGTTGGAATTGCGGCCCTTCGCGACCTCGGCCGCGGCCTGGTTGTCGATGTCCGCCAGCTGCGCCTGCGACTGATCCCGCTGCTGCAGCAACGCTTTCGAGCGGCCGGTCGCGGCGGCTTGAGTGCGCTGCGTGTGGTTGGCGATGAACGCGTCCGCGAGCGCCTTCGCCTTCGCCACCGCGTCGTCCTTGGTCTTCCCCTTGACCGTCACCTGCATGACGTTGTTGGTGAGGCCGAGCCCGGCGTAGTCCTTCAGGAAATCCGACGGCGATTCGGAGTTGTTGATCCGTTTCAGCGCGGCTGCCGCCATGTTCGCCGTCGAAAGCACGGCGACGTCGGTGCGCATGAGCGTGCCGCTGTCGGTCGGTGAATCGTCCGGGTGGATCACCATGATCTTCGTGACCGCGGTGGGCGGCGCGGGAAGAAAGATCGCCACCGCGCAGCCGAGGACCAACCCGGCCAGCGCGGTCGTCAGCCAGAACCGCCGCTTGCGCCGCAGCGCGACCACCAGCCGCTGGAGATCCACCAGCGGCTGGGCCTGCCCGGCGCTCATCGCGCACCAGCCAGTTCATCGGTCCGCGGCTTGGCGACCGGCTTCTGCTTCGGTCCGCCCGCGACGTGCACTTCCCGTGCCAGCACGGCACCGAGAATTTCGTGCCCCGAGTCCGCGCAGGCCTCCGCGATCGAAACCAATTCCCACGCGTTGCGCGAGCCGAGCGAGAGCACCACGAGCACACCTGCCGTTCCGTCCGGCACGATCGGCTGCGCCCCGGGTACCACCTCGACTTCGGTCACCGTCACCTCGACACGGATGCGGTCGCCGCGAGCCGTGCCGACGAACTGCTCCGCGACGTTCCGCGCCGAGGCGTCCCCGCGCGGAACAAGAATCAGCAGCCGCAACACTCCGTCGCGATCCGCACCCAGCCGCGCGAGCACGCGGCGATACCGCACCTCCCGAGCCGCATCGTCGGCCGACGCGGACACCTCGGGCAGATTCCACGGCCGCTCGTTCCCGACGGCCTTCCGCCACCACTTCGCCGGCGCGTCCGAAGCCGCCGGCGTGTCGATGCTCGCCAGCACCGGGGCACCCAGTGCCGAACCGATTTCGCCTTCGCCGCGCGGTTTCCGGTCGGTCCTCGCCCCGAACAGATAGGCCAGGATCCCGAGTACGAAGAACAACACCGCACCACCGACCGTCAGCTGCGGGAACGTCGGCGCGGACGGCGAGGACGGCCGTTCGGACGGGCCGAGCACGACCATGTTGCCCGCGCCGGTCGCCGCGTCAGCCGCGTTGAGATTGTTGACCGCCTGCTCCAGCGCGGTCCGCAACCCCTGCAGCGTCGTGCGCGCCTGCACGCCCTCGACGGTGTCGCCGTTCGCCACCGACTTCGACAGATCGAGGATCCGCTGGTTGGTCTGCACGATCTGCTGGCGCAGCGATTCCTTCTGCTGTTGCGCGAGTTGCGCGGCCTGGTCCGCGGAATTTCCGAGCAATTGCGTCGAATACTTCACGAACTCGCCCGCGACCTGGTCTGCCAGCTGCTGCGAGCGCTCCGGGCTGGAGCCTTTCGCGGTAATCGTCACGACATTGCCCTGCGCGACCGACGCGGCGACCGATTTCTGCAGATCCGTCCCGCGAATCCCGAGCCCCAGCGCCGCGGACGCCCGGTCGAGCACCACCGAACTCGTCGCCACCTGCGCCTCGGTCAGCAGTTCGTCCGGCTGCCTCGGTCCCTGCAGCAACACGCTGGCCTGTGCCTCGTACCCCGGCGAAAGCACCACGGAAGCCCCGGCCCCGACACCCGCGCCGATGACCGCGAGCAGAAGCAACGCTCGCCATCGCCGGCGCACCACCTTCCCCACTACAGAAAGGCGTACTGTTTCGTCACTCAAAACCAGGTCTCCCCTCACGGGCCGACGCACGGGTCATTGACCCCGTCGCGGCACCGCGCCGGTTGGTTACACCATCCGGCCGAACCTTGTTCGAAACGCGACCCGGCTCAACCCAGCGCACGCTCGTACGCCTTGATCAACGCCGCCTGGGAATTGCCCCAGGCGAGCGGTCCGCGCACGCGCTGCTTGCCGAGTTGTCCCATCCGTTCCCGCTGCTCGGGGTCGTCCAAGAGCACGGAGACGAGCTTCGCGAACTCCGCGATGTCGTTGGCCGGGGCGTAAAGCGCCGCCTCGCCCGCCGACACCCGCGCCTCGCGCAACTCGAACGACACCATCGGTTTGCCCATGGCCATGTACTCCATGACCTTGTTCATCGTCGACACGTCGTTGAGCGGGTTGCGCGGATCCGGCGAAAGGCACACGTCGGCCGCGGACAAATACCGCAGGAGATCCTCGTCGGACACCCGGCCGGTGAATTCCACCTGTCCGGACAATCCGAGCTGATGCGACAACGCGACCATCTCGTCGAACGTGTCGCCCGCGCCGACGAACACCGCGTGCCAGTCGTCGCGGCCCACCTCGTCGCGCAGCGACGCGAGCGCGCGCAGGGCGTAGTCCACGCCGTCCTGCGGGCCCATCACGCCGAGGTAGCAGAGCAGATTCGGCTTGCCGCGCTTGAGTTCCGGCTCCACCGGCACCTCGTGGAACCGCTCCACGACCGGCGCGCTGCGGACCACGAACACGTCCTCGGGCGCCTTGCCGCCGCGGATCCGCGCGACCTGCCGGTAGCTCTCGTTGGTGGACAGCACGACGTCCGCCGCGCGATAGGTGGAACGTTCCAACGCACAAACGCCGCGGTAAAGGAAATCCTGCCCGCGGTCGAATCGGGACAAATACAGTTCCGGCACCAGGTCGTGCTGATCGAAAATGAACTTCGTGCCGCGTCTTCGCAACATCCGGGCGACGAGGAACAGCAGATCCGGCGGGTTGCAGGCATGTACGACGTCGACCCGGCCGATCTTGCGCGCGAGCCGGAACGTGTGCCACAGCGCGGATCCGTACTCACGCGCGTACCCGGCGGGCCCGCCGGTCGCCGCCTGCAGCGGATACCGGTGGATGTGCACGCCGTCGAGCACGACTTCGGCCTCAGTGTCCCGTTTCGTGCCCTGCGGGCAGATCACGTGCACCGTCATCCCGGCGTCGCGCAGCGTCTGGCATTCCTGCCACACGCGCCGGTCGAACGGCACCGACAGATTCTCGACGAGAATCAGCGCGACCCGGTTCCGCAGGATTTCGTTCTCGGAAAAGCCTTCACCAGGCAAGGCCGACGTACCCCTCTTCCGCCCGGCGCGCGGCGGCGTCCGGGACGCGGACCAGATCGACCAGCACCGGCCCGCTGCCGTGCGGCAGCGCGGCCAGCACCTCCGGGTCCGAGGTGCCGATCAAGCACACCTCGGCGTGGTCGAGCACCTCCTGCACCGACCCGGCGAGCAGCTGCCCGAGGTGCGGCAGCCTGCTTTCGATGTACTCGCGGTTGGCCCCCATCAGCCGCGAGAGGCTGACGTTGGCGTCGTGGATCTTGAGGTCGTATCCCTTGCCGAGCAAGCGTTCCGCGAGTTCGACCAGCGGGCTCTCGCGCAGGTCGTCGGTGCCCGGTTTGAAGGAAAGCCCGAACAGCCCGATCTTGCGTTTCCCGGTCCGCGCGACCAATTCGAACGCCCGGTGGAGATGTTCGGCGTTCGACGGCAGCACGTGCGCGAGCAACGGCACCGAGACGTCCGCCTGCCGCGCGGCGTAGACCAGCCCGCGCAGATCCTTCGGCAGGCAGGAGCCGCCGAAGGCGAAGCCGGGCCGCAGGTACGCCGGGCTGATGTTGAGCTTGCGGTCGGCCAGGAACACGTCCATCACCTGATGCGAATCGAGCCCGAGCGCACGGCAGATCGCGCCGAGTTCGTTCGCGAAACCGATCTTCACGCCGTGGAAAGCGTTGTCCGCGTACTTCGTCATCTCCGCGACCGGGATCGGCACGCGGAACACGTCGCCGGGCAGCCCCTCGTACAGCTTCGCCACGACGTCGCCGCTGCCCGGATCGAACTCGCCGATCACCGTTTTCGGCGGCTGGAAGAAGTCGCGGACGCTGGTGCCCTCGCGCAGGAATTCCGGGTTCACCGCGACGCCGAAGTCGACCCCCGCGGTACCGCCGCTGCGCTTTTCGAGGATCGGCACGAGCAACCCGAGACAGGTGCCCGGCAGCATCGTGCTCCGGAACACCACCGTGTGCCGATTCTCGTTGTTCCCTAAAGCTTTTCGTTCTTTCAACGCATCGCCGATCTGCTCGGCGACCCGCTGCAGGTACTCCGTGGAAAGACTCCCGTTGGGCGCGGACGGCGTGCCGACGCACACCAGGGAAACGTCCGTCGCGAGGATCGCCTCGGCCACCTCGGTCGTCGCCCGCAATGCCCCGGAGGCGACCACTTCCGCGGTCAATTCCCCGATCCGTTCCTCCACCACCGGCGCCTTGCCGGCCGTCACCAAGTCCACCTTCGCCGGATTGACGTCCACGCCGACGACCTCGTGCCCTTGTCCCGCCAGGCAAGCCGCGGACACGCACCCGACGTATCCCAGCCCGAAGACGCTGATCTTCACAACGAAACCTCCGCCCGACAGCATCGCTGCTCATTGGTCGGAGCGCGGACGGCCTTCGTTACCGGTTCCGCATAACAAGGCGGGAACCCGTGTCCTCGCACGGATTCCCGCCTTGCGCCGCCCACCGGACCGACGGTTACCCCATCCGGCCGCATCGCCCGGGGAATTTGCCCACCGTTGTCCGGAAAGGGCAGTGAATGCCTTCCGAAGCTTCGGAAAATTCAGTTTCCGCCCACGAACGCCGAGGCCAGCTTTTCCCCGGTGCTCGTGGCCGCACCGTGATCCTCGATCGGGTTAACCGCCGAGTCCTTGAAGCAGACATAGGTCACGCCGGAGTCGACGCCGCCGTTCTTCGGGTCCGGATTGATGCCGAGACCCTTGGCCGTCGCATACGACGCCTCGCCGATGATCTTGTTCGGCCCGGTGTCGCCGATGACCGCGTACTCGACCTTGCCGTTGTAAATCACCGCACAGGAACCGCCGCCGCGGAGGCCGGAGTTTTCGTAGTTCCAGATGCTGCTCGAAGACGGGACCACGATGTAGGGCAGTTTGGCGGCATTGAGCGGCTTGCCGTCGGATTGCGGGAAGGCGGTGTCGGGGAGGAAGCAGCAGTCGGTGTTCTCGTTGCACTCGGTGGTGCGCTGGCCGTCGCAGTCGATGTCCATGTCGGCTTTCCAGAAGACCGCTTTGCCCGCGTCGCACACCGGGACGGTCGCACTGCCGGAGTCTTCGTCGGTTTTGTACTTGCCGTTGGAGATCTGCTTGCAGGAGGCGACCTTGGCGAGGATCTGGTCCGCGGTCGGGCCCGCCTGAATTCTTTCCGCGGCCGGATTCGCGGCGGGGTTCGCGGCCGGGGTCGCCGCGGCGGCGAGCGCGGTGGGCAGGACAGCGGCGGCTATCGCCAGAATCGCGAGCAGGACGAGTTTCCGCATCGACGCTCCCTGTTTATTAGGAAACTTTCCTTACGGCGGCGCGCGCTCAGGATGCCGCCGAACGGATGCGGTCACAACCCGCCGAAAGGGGGTGTTTTTTCCCGCCGAACCGAGCAGCCCGTGAAGGGAACCCGTCGGGGTCGAGGTCCAATGCCAGGACTCAAGCCACGCAGCCCATGCCCGCCGACCGTCCACAAAGGACGTCAACACCGCCGGGATGCCTGATTTGTCGTCAGGTGACCGCTTGCCAAACTCCGTGAGGGGAACCCTGAGGGACTCTGAGTCCCTCAGGGTTCCCCTCACGGACTTCAAGACCCGGCCACATGGTGACAAATCAGGCATTTCGGCATTGTTAGCGTCCTTTGTGGACGGTCAGCGAGCCGAGGTCACGCGGCTTAAGTCCCTGGCATTGGAATCTGATTCCCTCAAGGGGCCCCTCACGGACGACAAGTCCCGTTCCGCCCGCCCACGCTGACCTGACAAGAGCCACGCCCGGCCCCCTTCGGCTTGGGCGGACGGGTCTCAACCGCACTTGCAGCGCCGCCGTGAAGTCCCCGGCAGTGGAACCCAAGTACGTGAAGGAGCCCTTCACGTACCGGACCGCGAGTTACCGGCCCGGGCGAGATGCCCAGCGGGTCGGGAATCGGCGCGGGCGGCGGCTCACTGCCTCGGCCCAGCGCGAGCTCAGGTCCGACCGGATCTCCGTCCGCGACCGCACCAGCGCCGCCCCGCGCACCCCGCCGACATTCGCGTACACCCGGGTCGCCCCGGCCTCCCGCAGATGCGTCAGCACTCGCCGGTCAAAGCGCCCCTCCGGCAGCGAAAACCGCCGCACCGGGGTGCCGCTCAGCTGCTCCAGCAACCGCGGCGCCTCGTCCAGCTCCCGGCGCACCGCGAACGAACCGTCCAGCCGCCGCCAGTCCAGCCGGTCCCAGCCGTGCGATCCGACGTGCATCCCCGCGTCCACCAGCTGCCGCAGCCCGTCGCGATCGACGTACCCGCGCTCGCCGACCCGGCCCGCCAACGGGAAGAACTCGGCATAAAGCCCGCGCTCGACCAGCCGCGGCAACGCGATCTCGACGTCCGAGGAGTTCCCGTCGTCGAAAGTGAGCTGTGCGCCCGTCCCCGAGACGACGTCCAGGAGCGCGTCGAACTGCTCCACGGTGATCCACCGCTCGTCCTCTCCCGGGTCGAGGGCTCGCAGGGGTTTGCCAATGCCGTGCACCGCGAAGGTGATCATCGCGCCTCCCGTCCGACGAACCGTACCCGATTAATCGGATTCGCAAACGGAGTAGTTACCGACGCCGATCCCATGGTCAACAACACACTTCCGGCGTGGAGAAAGCACTCCCGCAGGAAAATCGGAATACGTCCACACTTGTAGACAACCTGAATCTTCACACGTTTGGGTGAAGGTTCAATGATTACGCTGATAGTGCCGCCGGGCCTTCTCCCGGTTCCCGCAAGCCGCCATCGAGCACCAGCGCGCGCGGTTGGCCCGGCTGCGGTCGAGCAGGAACAACTGGCACTCGTCATTGGCGCAGGCCCGCAGCCGCCCGGGAAGATCCTTTTCGAGCGCCGCCCAGTCCAGAACCGCCCCGACCGCCAACCGGGCATGCGGCGGCGTCTCGACCTCCCAGCTGAGGCCGTCCGCGGAAACCTCCGGCACCTGACGCACCCCGTCGAGCAGCGGACGCAACGCGACCGGCGAACTGTCCCCGCGCACGACGTCGCGCAGGAGATCCCGCGCCTGCCGCAGCAGTTCCAGCTCCGCGGCACTCCCGTCGCCGCCGCGCTCCCGCGCCCACTGCCGGTCGAGCGCGTCCCGTTCCTCGCCGTCGATCAGCGGCCTGCTGTTGAGCAGGTCGAGCAGCGCGTCCATCAAAGCTCTCCTAACCAGACTGAACCCTTTGACAGGTTAGCTCGACCGTGCTTCCATGGCGAGACCTAACCAGATTAAAACCTCAAAGGGGTTAGTCATGATCCAGCACCGGACGACCGCCGTCGACGGCCAGCAGCTCTTCTACCGCGAGGCCGGACCGGCCGACGCGCCCGTGATCGTCCTGCTGCACGGGTATCCGACCAGCTCGTTCATGTTCCGGAACCTCATCCCGCTGCTGGCCGACCGCTACCGCGTGATCGCGCCGGACCACCTCGGCTTCGGCCACTCCGCCGCCCCTAGCGCCGACGAGTTCGACTACACCTTCGACGCCCTCGCCGACCTCACCTCCGGCCTCCTCGACCAGCTGGGCCTGGACCGCTACGCGGTTTACGTCCAGGACTACGGCGCCCCGATCGCCTGGCGGCTCGCGCTCAAGCACCCCGACCGGATCTCCGCGATCGTCACGCAGAACGGCAACGGGTACGAGGAAGGCTTCGTCGACTCGTTCTGGACCGGCCTCTGGGCCTACGGCGCGAACCCCGGCCCGGACACCGAACCGGCCGTCCGCACCGCGCTGAGCTACGACGCCATCCGCTGGCAGTACCTGCACGGCGTCCCCGACCCGAGCCTGGTCAGCCCGGACACCTGGGAACACGACCACGCCCGCGTTTCCCGCCCCGGCAACGACGAAATCCAGCTCGCGCTCTTCCGCGACTACCAGCACAACCGCCCGCTTTACCCGCAGCTGCACGAATTCCTGCGGACCTACGACGTCCCCGTGCTGGCTGTTTGGGGCCGCAACGACGAGATCTTCGGCCCGGCCGGCGCGGAAGCCTTCGCCCGCGACGCCAAAGACGCCGAGGTGCACCTGATCGACGGCGGACACTTCCTGCTGGAAAGCCACCTAGACGTCGTGGCGGGCTACCTGCGCGGCTTCCTCGGCCGGGTCCTGAAGTAGCCCGGGTCCGGCAAAACTACCGACCCGAAACCGCCTGTCCTGCGCGGAAAATCGGCCAGTGCCCCGCTTTGCGAAACCGCGGTTGTCTCCCCGGCCGATCGCCGCGGCCGTCGTGTTCGTCGTCTTCGCCACCGCCCTCGTCATCCACCTGACGACCCGCTCGGACGACGACCCGGCAGCCGAACCCGCGACGAGCAGTCCGGTCAGCGCCACCACCAGCTCCAGCCCGCCGAGCAGCACCGCCCCCTCGGCCCCGCTCGACCCGGCGGGCTACCAGAAGCTCCTCACCGCGATCGGCGCGTCGATCACCCCGGCCGTTCAGCAGCTCGAGCAGGCGACCACCCCCGCGGAGGTGAACAACGCGAGCTCGAGTCTCGGCAGCGCGGTCAGCAGCGCCATCCAGCAGCTCGACTCCGCCCTTCCCCCGGACGCGATCCGCAGCACCAACCGCGCACTGCTGTCCGACTTCACCGTGCTCTACAACAGCTCCGTTCCGAAGATCGGGAGCAGCGCGCTGACGAACAAGCTGTGCGGCGGCGTCTCAGCCGTCGCGGAGCTGAGCAACGACCAAGGCATCGCCGGACTGCGCGACACCCTCGCGAAACTGGCCACCGCCGACCCTGCCCACCCGTATCACCTCGACCCGCTCTTCCCCGACGCCCACCCGGAACCAAACCGCAGCGCGGAAAACGGCGCGGTCCTCGCCGGCGCGGGCGGCGGCAAGAACAGCGTCAGCATCAAGAACGTCTCCGGCACCGACCAGGCCGTGACGTTCGCCGACCTCTCCCACCCGGTGTTCACCGTGTACGTGAAGGCAGGAGCCACCACCTCCGCGAGCGGCATCGCGGACGGCCACTACACCGTCTACAGCACCGGCGGCACCGACTGGGACGCCAGCCGCGGCCGCTTCACCCGCGACTGCTCGTTCTCGAAGTTCGGGGTACCCGCGGCCATGAAAGACAACGGGTACACCCACACCAACATCGACCTCACTGTGCGCAAGATCGACCCGCGCGCACTGCCGTCCGGACCGTTCCCGGAGCAGTCCTCGATCGAGCCGCTGGAGTACCCGCACTGACCTACTTGCGGATCTCCAACGTGCAGCACTTCGGCCCGCCGCCAGCCTTCCGCAGCTCCGAGATATCCACATACACCGGCTCGTAACCCCGCTCAACGAGCCGAGCACCAAGGTCCGTCGCCTCGACCGGCAACACCACGTTGCGCCCGTCAGACACCCCGTTCAACCCAAAGCACTCAGCATCCGCCGCAGTAGCAAGGACAGCGTCCGGGAACATCCGCCGCAGCACCCGCTGCGAACCCGGCGAGAACGCGTCCGGGTAATAGACGACCTGCGCGGTCGCCGTGTCCGTCGCCTCGGCCAGCACGAACAGCGCGGTGTCCAGGTGGTAGTAACGCGGGTCGATCAGCTGCAGCGACACGACCGGGACGCCGAGCACCTCCTGTGCCTCGGCGTGCGCGGCCGGGTCGGTGCGGAAGCCGGTGCCGGCCAGCAGCAGCCGTCCGGTCCAGGCGAAATCGCCCTCGGCCTCGTTGATCTTCTCCGGCATGGTCAGGTCGCGGTAGCCGTGTTCGAGGAACCAGCGGCGGAAGTGCTCCGCCTCGGCGGCGCGCTGCGGGGCGCGGAACCG
Organism: Amycolatopsis halotolerans; assembly: GCF_042647905.1. Classification (NCBI taxonomy): domain Bacteria; kingdom Bacillati; phylum Actinomycetota; class Actinomycetes; order Pseudonocardiales; family Pseudonocardiaceae; genus Amycolatopsis; species Amycolatopsis halotolerans. The sequence continues at coordinate 28,474 of NZ_JBHRWI010000062.1, read as the reverse complement.
CGAGCCGAGCACGCGCCCGTCCACGACGGTGCCCGAGTTGGCCGCGAACACCATGTCCGGGAGGCCGGGTTGCGGATCGATTTCCTCGACGGTGTGGCCGAAGCGGCGATAGGTGTCGCGCAGCTCGGTCCATTGCGCGACGGCGACGTCCGCGCTGACCGGCTTGGAGGGGTCCATCCAGGGGTTGATCGCGTAGTCGACGGCGAAATAACGCGGCGGGCACATCAGGTAACGGCGGGGCGTGGGCACCCGCGGCGGCACAGCCTCTCCCTGCATACAACCAGGCTAAGGTGGACCTAATCTCGCAATCAATCGCTGTTCACTGCGCACCTGCGTGCTAAACATTGCGTGTGAACACCATCGACCAGCGAATCGTTTCCTGCCTGGTGGCCAACGCCCGCTCCAGCTACGCGGAGATCGGCAAGGTGGTCGGGCTGTCCGCCCCGGCGGTGAAGCGGCGCGTGGACCGGCTGCTGGAAACGGGCGTGCTGCGCGGCTTCACCGCGGTCGTCGACCCGGAGGCGCTCGGCTGGGGCACCGAGGCGTTCGTCGAGGTGCACTGCCAGGGCAACGTCACGCCCGGCCGGATCCGGGCCCGGCTCGAACCGCTGACCGAGGTCGTCGCCGCGTACACGGTGTCCGGCGCGGCGGACGCGATCGTGCACCTGCGCGCCGCCGACATCCACCACTTGGAGACCGCGCTGGAACGGCTGCGCGGGCTGGAGATCATCGACCGGACAGTGTCGACGGTCGTACTGTCCCGGCTGTTGGAGCGCCCGCCGACGCCCTCCTGAGTGACGGTTCCAACCGGCAGCGGCACACCCGCGCCTGCGATGCTGAGCGCCATGACCGACCGCATTCACAGCGAGCACGACCAGGGCGTCGCGCTGCTCACCGTCGACGCCCCGAAGAGTCGCAACGCGCTCACCCTCGACCTCTCCGCCGAGCTGGCCGCGGCGGTCGCGCGCGCCGAAGCCGACGAGAGCGTGCACGCCGTGATCGTTACTGGCGCACCGCCAGCGTTCTGCGCAGGCGCGGACCTCACGGCGCTCGGCAAGGCCGACGCCGAAGGGCTGCGCTCGGTATACGCGGGATTCCTCGCTGTCGCCGGATGCCGCCTGCCGACGATCGCCGCAGTCGGCGGGGCCGCCGTCGGCGCTGGTCTGAACCTCGCGCTGGCCGCCGACGTCCGTCTCGTGGGACCGCACGCCAAGTTCATCCCGCGGTTCCTCGAACTGGGCCTGCACCCCGGCGGCGGCATGACCTGGATGTCGCAACGGATCCTCGGTCCGCAGCAGGCGTCCGCGATGGCGTTGTTCGGCGAAACCCTTACCGCGGAATCCGCAGTGCGGGCCGGGTTCGCACTGCGCTTTGTGGACGGCGACCACGACGCATTGGTCCAGGCCGCGCGCGACCTCGCCGCCCCGACGGTCGCCGCGCCGCGCGAGGTCGTGCTGTCCACCAAGCGGACTATGCGGCACACGAGCGGCCTGACCGAACACGCCGCGGCGGTCGACGCCGAGCTCGTTCCACAACTGGAATCGCTGGCCGCACCGGCATTCGCCGAGCGATTGGCGGCGATGAAGGCCCGCATCAGCGGGCGCTGACCGGCACCGCGCACAAATTCCCACATTCCGGGAACCCTCAACCTGGAGCAAACTGCTGGTCAGTGCCGCGCGGGCGGCAAGAGACGCGCGTCACTCCGGACGACGGCCTGATTCGCCCTACGATCGAGGACACCCCGGTGGGCCTGGGTACCCCACACTTGACCGCACTCCGACCGCGGCCTGACGTGTGGCGAGTAACCTCGGAAACAGGCCTCGGCGGGCTCCCCGGGGAGCCGACCCTGGCCCGCAGCACGCCGGGAGAGAGGGATTCCCTGACCCATGAGCACCAGTGCGAACGGCAGCGCGGCCGGGAACGGGCAAGGCGCGCTGACCGCGTCCCGCTCCACCGAGGTGAACAAGCTGGACCGGGTGGTCATCCGGTTTGCCGGCGACTCGGGCGACGGGATGCAGCTGACCGGCGACCGGTTCACCTCGGAGGCGGCGGCGTTCGGGAACGACCTGTCGACCATGCCGAACTTCCCGGCCGAGATCCGGGCGCCACAGGGCACCATCCCCGGCGTCTCGTCCTTCCAGGTGCACTTCGCCGACTACGACATCCTCACGCCGGGCGACCGGCCGGACGTCCTCGTCGCGATGAACCCCGCCGCGCTCAAGGCGAACGTGCGCGACGTCCCGCACGGCGGGACGATCATCCTCAACACCGACGAGTTCTCCAAGCGGAACCTCGTCAAGGTCGGTTACGAAACCGACCCGCTCGACGACGATTCGCTGTCGCCGTTCCAGGTGCACCGGGTCGCCATGTCGACCCTGACCCAGGGCGCGCTCGCCGACACCGGCCTGGGCAAGAAGGACGCCGAACGCTGCAAGAACATGTTCGCGCTCGGCCTGCTGTCGTGGATGTACCACCGGCCGACCGAGGGCACCGAGCGGTTCCTGCGCGAGAAGTTCGCCAAGAAGCCGGACATCGCCGAGGCGAACATCCTTGCCTTCCGGGCAGGCTGGAACTACGGCGAGACCACCGAATCGTTCGCGACCACCTTCGAGGTCGCGCCCGCGAAGCTGGACAAGGGCACCTACCGGCAGATCACCGGGAACACCGCGCTGGCGTACGGGATCGTGGCCGCCGGACAGCAGTCCGGGCTGCAGATCCTGCTCGGCACGTACCCGATCACCCCGGCCTCGGACGTGCTGCACGAGCTGTCCAAGCACAAGAACTACGGCATCATCACCTTCCAGGCCGAAGACGAGATCGCCGGCATCGGGGCCGCGCTCGGCGCGTCCTACGGCGGGGCGCTGGGCATCACGTCCACGTCCGGTCCCGGCGTCGCGCTGAAGTCGGAGACCATCGGCCTCGGCGTGATGACCGAACTGCCGCTGGTGATCATCGACGTGCAGCGCGGCGGGCCGTCTACCGGCCTGCCGACCAAGACCGAGCAGGCCGACCTGCTGCAGGCGATGTACGGCCGCAACGGCGAATCGCCGGTGCCGATCGTCGCGCCGCTCTCGCCCGCCGACTGCTTCGACGCGGCGATCGAGGCCACCCGGATCGCGCTGAAGTACCGCACGCCGGTGCTGCTGCTGTCCGACGGCGCGATCGCCAACGGTTCCGAGCCGTGGCTGGTCCCGAACGTCGAGGACCTGCCGGACCTGCGCGTGGAATTCGCCTCGGAACCCAACTCCGACAACGGATCCGGCGAGTTCTGGCCGTACGTGCGCGACCCGGAGACGCTTGCGCGGGCGTGGGCGATCCCGGGCACTCCCGGGCTGCAGCACCGCATCGGCGGGCTGGAGAAGGCCGACGGCACCGGCCACATCTCCTACGACCCGGACAACCACGACAAGATGGTGCGGCTGCGCCAGGCGAAGATCGACGGCATCGACGTGCCGGACCTGGAGGTCGACGACCCGTCCGGCGAGGCGCGCGTGCTGGCGCTGGGCTGGGGTTCGTCCTACGGCCCGATCGGCGCGGCCTGCCGCCGCGTGCGCAAGCTCGGGATGCCGATCGCGCAGGCGCATCTGCGGCACCTGAACCCGTTGCCGCACAACCTCGGCGAGGTGCTCGCGCGCTACGACCGGGTCGTGGTCCCGGAGATGAACCTCGGCCAGCTCGCGCTGCTGCTGCGGGCGAAGTTCCTGGTGGACGTGCATTCCTACACCAAGGTCGCCGGCCTGCCGTTCAAGGCCGAGGAACTGCAGAACGTGTTCTCCGACATCATCGCCAACCTCGTTCCGGAGGGCGTCAAGTGACCGCCATCGATCTCGGGCTGCCGCAATTGGGCGGCATCGACCTGGTGCCGACCACCGACGAACCGCAGAAGGCCAAGGACTACAAGTCCGACCAGGAAGTGCGCTGGTGCCCCGGCTGCGGCGACTACGTGGTGCTCAACGCCGTGCAGTCCTTCCTGCCGACGCTCGGGCTCAAGCGCGAGAACATCGTCTTCATCTCGGGCATCGGCTGCTCGTCGCGGTTCCCGTACTACCTCAACACCTACGGCATGCACTCGATCCACGGCCGCGCGCCGTCGATCGCGACCGGGCTCGCCACGACGCGCCCGGACCTGTCGGTGTGGGTCGTGACCGGCGACGGCGACGCACTGTCCATCGGCGGCAACCACCTGATCCATGCGTTGCGGCGCAATGTGAACATCAAGATCCTGCTGTTCAACAACCGGGTCTACGGGCTGACCAAGGGCCAGTACTCGCCGACGTCCGACCAGGGCATGGTCACGAAGTCGACGCCGATGGGTTCGCTGGACACGCCGTTCAACCCGCTGTCGCTGGCGATCGGCGCGGAGGCGTCGTTTGTGGGCCGCGCGATGGATTCCGACCGCAAGGGCTTGACCGAAGTCCTTGAGGCGGCGGCGAAACACCGCGGTTCGGCACTGGTGGAGATCTACCAGAACTGCCCGATCTTCAACGACGGCGCGTTCGATGTCTTGAAGGACAAGGACGAAGCCGCTTCCCGGCTGATCCCGCTCCGCGCGGGCGAACCGATCCGCTTCGGCGCGGAAGGCGAGTACGGCGTCCGCCGCGGCGACTGGGGCGGTTTGGACGTCGGCAAGGTCGCGGAAATCGGCGAGGAAAACCTGGTGGTGCACGACCCGTCCATCGCGGACACGTCGTACGCCTTCGCGCTTTCCCGCCTCGGCGACCAGAACCTGAACCACGTCCCGACGGGCATCCTGCGCCAGGTCGAACGGCCCACGTACGACGACGCGGCACGGGCCCAGGTCGAGCAGGCGCGTGAGGCTCGGAAGCCAGACCTGCAGGGGTTGTTGCGGGGCAAGGACACCTGGACTGTCGTTTAGGCTTTAGTCCACTTACGACAGAGGCCGCCACCCCCTCGGGGATGGCGGCCTCTGTCGCATGTGGACTCAGTGCAAGGGCCGGAACCCGACCCGCTCAGCATCAGCCGCGCTGCGGAACCACACCTCGGCGACCATCTTCGGGAACTGCGGCGAATCCTCGCCGCAATACCGCAACGCCGTCACGCTCGCCTTCACCGTGAAACCATCCGCCGGACGCCCGCCACCCGGACGCGGCATCGCTGAACCCGGACCAAAAGGCCCCGGCGGCACCGCGTCATCGGCGGTCTGACGAGCAGGCGGCGGCTCCGGGGCAGCCATCGCGGCCTGATTCGGCTGCACGGACGGCTCGAACAGCGAACCGCTGTGCCCACCGGCGAGATCCGGCTCGCGGCGCTCCACCGGGCGCATCGACGGCTGGATCGGCTGCGGCGCGTCGAAACCGCCGCGCGGCGATTCGCGGCGCTGCCGCTTCGGCAAGCCCTGGCTTCCCGCGGCGTCCGCAGTGTCCTCAATGGACTCCGCGGCGGGCTCGGCGTTCGGGACCAGGTGCTCAGTCGTCGAGTCCTCTTCGAGGTGACCGACGGCCGACTCGACCGGCTCGGCGGGTTCCTCGAACGCCGACCGCTGCGGCGCGTCCGTCTGGTTGAACCAGTCCGGCTCCGGCTCGGCCGCACGGCCTGGCCCGGGGCGGAACAGCGAGACCGGTTCGGGCTCCGGAGCGGTGCTGTCCAACGGATTCGGGTCGAGCCGTCGCTCCAAAGAGGACAGTCCGTCGGCCGGTTCGGCCAGGTAGTGGCTCTGCTCCTGCTCGGCGGGACTGTCCGCTTCGGAGTAGTCCGCCGCCGGGACGTCGACCGGCTCCGGGATGCGGTGGTAGCCGCTGTCGTGCTCGTCCGCCGGTTCCGCGATGCGGTGGTAGCCGCTGTCGTGGTCCTCGGCCGGTTCGGCGATGCGGTGCGAACCGGTGTCGACCGGCTGCAGGTACTCGGTGGCCGCGGCGCGATAGGCCGAACCGGAGTCCTCCGGAGCGCTCTCGGCCGGTGCGCTGTCGAAAAGACCGTTCGCCGCTTGGTGTTCGCGCGCCTCGGCCTGAGCGAACGCCTCGTCGACGTCGTCCTCAGGAGACTCCGCAGTGTCCACAGAGGCCGCCGGTTCCGGAGCCGTCCGGTATTCCGCGTCGTACTCGGCTTCCGGCTCGAAAGCGCTCGTCGCCTGGATGACTTCCGTCGGAGCGTGCTCGCGGCGGTCTCTGGTCCAGTCCTCCGCGGGCGGCAGGACCGCGGTGCGCGCGGGCGCGCTGGCCGCCGCGCGTGCCGTGTCGGCGTGCGCACTCGCCAGTTCCGCTTCCAGTTCGCGTACCCGCTTGCGCGCCGGACGCGCCAGCACCAGCCAGGCGATGACCGCGCCGACGATGAAGGCCAGCAGGCTCCAGAGCCACACCTGCCCGAAAATGGACATTTCTCGCCCCTTTTAGAACGTTCGCGCGACCAGGTAGTCGGCGACCGACTCGCAAGCGTCGCGCGCAGGGGAAGCGGGCAGCGAGGCGAGCTCGGCACGTGCTCGGGAAGCGTAGTCGGAAAGGGTTGCCCGCGCGCGTTCGAGGCCGTTGGAACGGCGCAGCAGCTCGAGCGCCTCGGCCACCAGGTCGTCGTCGGTGATCGGGCCGGCGAGCAGCTCGACGAGCCGCGGGTCGGTGCCCGGATCGGCCAGCGCGTACAGCATCGGCAGCGTGCGAACGCCTTCCCGCAGGTCAGTGCCCTGCGCCTTGCCGAGCTCGACCGAGGGCGACGCGATGTCGATGACGTCGTCGGAGATCTGGAAGGCCGCCCCGATGATGTCGCCGAAGCGGCGCAGCGCCTGGATGTGCTCCTCGGCCGCGCCGGACATCATGCCGCCGAAGCGTCCCGACGTCGCGATCAGCGAACCGGTCTTCTGCGCGATCACGGTGAGGTAGTGCTCGACCGGATCGTCGCCGGGGCCGGGCCCGACGGTCTCGCGCATCTGGCCGCTGACCAGCTCGCCGAACGTCTCGGCGATGATCCGCGCGGCGTCCGTGCCGAGGTCGGCGACGAGCCGCGAAGCGTGGGCGAAGAGGTAGTCGCCGGTGAGAATGGCGACGGTGTTGTCCCAGCGCGAGTTGACGCTCTCCGCGCCGCGCCGCATGGTCGCCTCGTCCATGACGTCGTCGTGATACAGCGTCGCCAGGTGCACCAACTCGACCGCGGCAGCCGCGATCAGCACCTGCTCGCCCTGCTTCGGCCCGAACTGCGCGGACAGCAGCGTGAACAACGGACGAAAACGTTTGCCCCCCGCCTCGACCAGGTGCAACGCCGCGTCGTGCACGGCGGGCACGTCGCTCTTCACGACGTCCCGCAGCATCGTCTCGACGTCCGCCAGCCCGCCCGCGATCGCGCGCAGCAAGGGCTCGTCCTGGATCTGCAGCCCGACGGTCGCGCGCAGGTCCTCGACAGCGCCATCCCGGGCCGCCCCCGGAGGTGGTGAAGACACAGACACGTCGGCTCCGCTCTCTCGTGGCGCTCGTCGCCAGTCGGTTACCCCCTTCAGGGTAGTGGTTGCCCCGCGGCCTGCCTTTACCCGCTGTCCTGCGGAAACGGTGACGAACGCGACACTGCCGCCCCAGTCGCGCGCCAGGCCACGAACGGGTTGATCCGCGATCCCGGACGGGTGATCGCCGCCCGAGGACGCAACGGGCGATTCGGACCTGCGGATAGACCTTTGAGCAGCATCAGCAGCGAGGAGACGAGACATGATCATCAAGCGCACCGCACTGGCCACCGCGGCACTGGCCGCCACCGGTTTGCTCGCCGCTGCCGGCCCCGCCGCCGCGGACAGCCCCGCCGGAGTCGCCGACACCGGCAACGCGAACTTCACCAAGGCCGGAACCACGATCTCCATCCCGACGCAGGCCCCGTGCGCCGTAGAAGGCCCGACCAGCGGCTCCGCGACCGCAGTGTCCAAACCCGGCGTCACGTTCGGCGGCGGCACGTCAAGCTGCACCACCGAGGTCGTCGACCCCGCGAACGACGTCACCACCACAACGTCGACCGCCACCGGCAACAACTTCGAGCTGTCGGCCCTGGTGAGCACGGGCGGCAAACGCATCCGCATCTCGTCGTACACGGTGACCTGCAAGGCAACCCAGAGCGGCACGAACGCGAACTGGACCCTGAGCGGCCTCACCGGAATCAGCGGCCTGCCGTCCCCCATCCCCGCGAACTACACCAAGCCGCTGACGAAGAGCGATGGAACCGTACTGGCGAATGCGGTCTTCAACATCCAAACGCTCCCCGGCGACGGAAGCATGACCCTGACCATGCTGCGCGTCGACTTCGCCCCCGCCTCCGGCGCTTCGGGATCGGTCACCGTAGGCCACACCGCCTGCGCCCCCACCCCCTGAAGTACGTGAGGGGAACCCTCATTGACTCTGATTCCCTCAGGGTTCCCCTCACGACCCTCGACCGTCCGTGAAGCCCACCCGCTCACCGCCCGCCGCGACGCGCCCCAATGTGGCATTGGGTGCATGCGACGCACCGAACGCCACATTGGGTGCATCTGACGCACCCAATGCCACATTGGGGCGCAAGCCCCCACCCCCACCGAACCGCAGCCGCTGCACCCAAAGCGAGGCACCCACACCTCCCCCACCCCCGCGCCGTAGTCACACTAAAAAATCGGGGTGCCAAGCCTCACCACCCGAGCGCAATGTCGCCGCCAGGCGACGAGCCGCCCGAGACCTAGGAAGCAAACCCTCCAGCCCCAGCCCAATCCAACGCAAACGCCGGAAGAACCCCCAGCACCAACGTAACCACCACGCCCAAAGCAATAGCCGCAGTAGTAAACCCACCCGGCACAGTCACCGTAGGCCCATCAGCAGCAGGCTCAGAGAAGTACATCAACACGATGACCCGCAGATAGAAGAACGCAGCCACCGCGCTAAAGATCAGCGCGACAACCACCAACGGCGCCATCCCGTCCGACAACGCCGCCGAGAACACCACGAACTTCCCGATAAACCCGCTGGTCAACGGAATCCCAGCCAACGCAAGCAGCAGGAACGTAAACACCCCGGCCAAAACCGGCGACCGCTTGGCCAGCCCGGCCCAAGCGGAAAGATGCGTAGCCTCCCCACTGGAATCCCGCACGAGGCTCACCACGCCAAACGCAGCCAACGTAGTGAACCCATAAGCCAGCAGGTAGAACAGCGTGCTCGAAAGCCCGTCCTCGGTCATCGCGATAGCACCCACGAGCAAGAACCCAGCGTGCGCCACCGACGAGTAAGCGATCATCCGCTTAACGTCAGTCTGCGTCAGCCCCAAGATCGCCCCGAGCGCCATCGAAATGATGGCCACCGCCCACATAACCCCGCGCCACTCCCAGCTGGTCGAGGAAAACCCGACGCTGAGCACCCGAAGAATCGCCCCGAACGCGGCGACCTTCGTGCAAGCAGCCATAAACCCGGTAACCGGAGTAGGCGCACCCTGGTAGACGTCCGGCGTCCAAGTGTGGAACGGCCCCACCGAACCCTTGAACAGCAGGCCCACCACCAGCAAGCCAAGACCAGCGAACAACAACGTGTCCGAACGGTCAGAACCAGCAGCAGCATGCGCGATGTCGGCCAGCTTCACCGAGTCCGCGTACCCATACAGCAGCGCGAGCCCGTACAGGAAGAACGCCGACGAGAACGCCCCCAGCAGGAAGTACTTAACCGCCGCTTCCTGCGAAATCAGCCGACGACGGCGAGCGAGCCCGCACATCAGATACAGCGGCAGCGAAAGCACTTCCAACGCGATGAACATCGTCAGCAGGTCGTTCGCCGCACAGAATGTCATCATCCCGCCGAGCGCGAAGAGCGTCAGCGGAAAAACCTCGGTCTGCGACGTAGTAGCAGCCTGCGCCCGATCCTGCACCGTCCCCGGCCGAATCGCCGCCTGCGCCACGAACGCGCCACCAGGCTCAACCTTGCGGTCCGCGATCAAGAAGACCGCACCAAGCCCGAGCAGCAACAGGGTGCCCCACAGGAACAGCGACGGCCGGTCCACCGAAATCGAACCGGAGAACGTCGTCGTACCGGCCTTCGAAGCGGAAGCGCCGGTCGCGTAGAGGATCAGCGAAACCCCTGCGGCGATGATCGCGACGAGGGAGATCGTGACCTGGATTCCCCACCGCGTCGCCTTCGGTGCGAACGCCTCCACCAGCACGCCGATGCACGCGACGCCGAAGACGATCAGCATCGGCAGCACGGCCGCGTAATCGACCGAAGGCACTTCGATCGGCGCTGCCGGCGCCTGCGCCAGGAACATGTCGAGCACGGTTTACTTGCCTCCCTGCACGGCAGACAGCGTCGCCTGCACCGACGGGGTGATCGTGTCGAGCATCGGCTTGGGATAGAAGCCCAAGCCGATGATCAGGATGACCATGGGCGCGAGAATTGCGATCTCGCGTTTGCCCAGGTCGGTAATAGCCTTGCGAGCGCCGAGTTCCGGCGCGATCGCGGTGCCCGGTCCCCCGCCGACGCCCACGAGAGCGTCACCGCGAACCGGGCCTTGCATGATCCGCTGGTACAACCACAGCACGTAAGCCGCGGCGAGCACCATGCCCACGGTCGCGAGGATCGTGTACACCGGCTGGTCCACAAAGGACCCCAGCAGCACGAGGAACTCGCTGATGAACGAGTTGGTCCCGGGCAGCGACAGCGCGGAAAGCCCGGCCAGCAACAGCATTCCGCCGAGCAGCGGGGTCACCTTCGCCATGCCGCCGTAGTCCGAGATCTTGCTCGACCCGCCGCGCATCACGATCAGGCCGATCACCACGATCAGCATCCCGGTGGAAAGACTGTGGTTCAGCATGTACGACACCGAGCCGACCATCGCCTGCTCGTTGAAGGTGAAGATGCCCAGCGCGATGAACCCGAAGTGGGCGATCGACACGTAGGCGATGAACCGCTTCATGTCGCGCTGACCGGCCGCGAGGATCGAGCCGTACAGCACGCCGATCACCGACAGGATCAGCACCAGCGGCGCGAGCGCCTTGCTCCCCTCCGGGAACATCGGCAGGCAGTACCGCAGGAACCCGAACGTGCCGACCTTGTCCAGCACGCCGACCAGCAGCACCGCGACGCCGATCGGGGCCTGGCCGGCGGCGTCCGGCAGCCAGGTGTGGAACGGGACCAGCGGCGCCTTGATCGCGAAGGCGAGGAAGAAGCCGAGGAACAGCCAGATCTGCGTGCCGGTCGGCGCGTCGCGCACCACCGTCACCAGCGTGGCCCAGTCGAACGTGCCCTTGCCGAGCTTGTCCGAGGCCAGCGAGTACGCCCCGATCGCCGAGGCCAGCATGATCAGGCCGCCGAGGAACGAGTACAGGAAGAACTTCACCGCCGCGTACTGCCGGTTCGCGCCGCCGTAGCCGCCGATCAGGAAGTACATCGGGATCAGCATGATCTCGAACAGCACGTAGAAGAGGAACACGTCGGTCGCCGCGAAGACGCCGATCGTGATCGCCTCCTGCAGCAGGATCAGCGACAGGAACCCGCCCGCGCTGCGGCCCGCGGGCAGCTTGTCGGTGAGCCCGAGCGCGCCCACGACGATCGGCACCAGGAGCGCGATCACCGCGATCATGATGAGCGAGATGCCGTCGGTGCCGAACGAGATGTGGATGCCGAAGTTCGGGATCCAGTCCATCGTCGTGGCCTGCTGGATGCGCTCGCCCGAGGGCGAGTAGCTCGCCCAGAACGGGATGATCAGCAGGAACTCCACAATGGACACGGCGAGCGCCGTGGCGACCGCGGCCCGGTCGTTCCCCTTGAGGAACGCCAGCACCAGCGAGCCGGCCAGCGGCAGCAGGATGAGCGCCAGAAGCCAAGTCATGTCAGGAGAACCTCACCAGCAGAAGGGCCGCGAGAAGCAGGAACGTGCCGCCGAGCATGGACAGTGCGTAGGACCGCACGAATCCGGTCTGCGTCCGGCGCAGCCGCCCGGACCCGCCGCCGAGTGCCGCGGCGAGGCCGTTCACCGCGCCGTCGACGCCGCGGTTGTCCACGTACACCAGCGCCCGCGCCAGCCAGGTGCCCGGACGGGCGACCAGGGTTTCGTTGAGCGCGTTGCCGTACAGGTCCTTGCGCGCCGCGCGGACCGGCCAGGCCACCCGCTCCGGCCGCTCGACCGGAACATCGCGCGACGGGCGGAACAGCCAGACCGCCAGCAGCACACCGAGCGCGGCCAGCACCAGCGTGAGCACCGGGACCGTCCACGACGGGATCGGGGTGTGCTCGGCTTCAGCGTGCTCGCCGACCACCGGGGCCAGCCAGTCCACGAACCGGTTGCCCAGCGCGAAGAACGCACCGGCGCCGACCGAGCCGACCGCCAGGATCGCCATCGGGACCCACATGATCGGCTTGGACTCGTGCGGGTGGAAGTCGCGTCCGTCGCTGCTCTTGATGTCCTTCCAGCGCTGCTTGCCGAAGAAGGTCATCATCATCAGCCGCGTCATGTAGAACGCGGTGAGCCCGGCGCCGAGCACCGTCGCGAGCCCGAAAGCCCAGCCGCGCCAGCCTTCCTGGCCGAACGCCGCCTCGATGATCGCGTCCTTCGTGTAGTACCCGGTGAGGAACGGGAAGCCGATGATCGCCAGGTAGCCGAGGCCGAAGGTGACGAAGGTGATCGGCATCTTCTTGGCGAGGCCGCCGAACTTGCGCATGTCGACCTCGTCGTTCATGCCGTGCATGACCGAACCGGCCCCGAGGAACAGCCCGGCCTTGAAGAAGCCGTGCGCCACCAGGTGCATGATGCCGAGCGCGTAAATGCCCGGCCCGAGGCCGACCGCCAGCATCATGTAGCCGATCTGGCTGACCGTCGAGTACGCGAGCACCTTCTTGATGTCGTCGTAGGCACAGCCGACGATGCACCCGAGCAGCAGCGTGACCGCGCCGACGAGCGTGACGACCAGCCGTCCGTCCGGCGTCGCGGTGAAGATGACGTTGGAGCGGGCGACGAGGTACACGCCCGCGGTGACCATCGTCGCGGCGTGGATGAGCGCCGACACCGGGGTCGGGCCTTCCATCGCGTCCGGAAGCCACGCCTGCAGCGGGAACTGGCCGGACTTACCGCAAGCGCCCAGCAGCAGCAGGATCGCGATGGCGGTGATCGCGCCCGGCGGGATCTTGCCCTGCGCCACGCCCTCGAAGACCTGCGCGTAACCGGTCGATCCGACGTACTTGAACATCAGGAAGATCGCCAGCGCGAGCCCGACGTCGCCGACGCGGTTCATCAGGAACGCCTTCTTCGCCGCGGTCGCCGCGGACGGGCGGTTCTGATACCAGCCGATCAGCAGGTACGAGGCGAGGCCCACGCCCTCCCAGCCGAGGTACAGCGTCACGAAGCTGTTGCCCAGCACCAGGATCAGCATCGAGGCGACGAACAGGTTGAGGTACGCGAAGAAGCGGTACCGGCCCTCGTCGTCTTCCATGTAGCCGATCGAATAGAAGTGGATCAGCATGCCGACGCCGGTGATCAGCAGCACGAACGTCAGCGACAGCGCGTCGATGCGCAGGCCGAAGTCCACTTGCAGCTGGGTCACCGGGATCCACGAGTAGATCTTGGTGTCGGTGACCGAGTGGCTGTCGGTGGAGAAGAACAGGATCACGGCGTACACGAAGGCGAGCGTGACGGTGGCACAGCCGAGCAGGTGCCCCCACGCCTTCGCGCGTTTTCCGGATAGCAGCAGAACCAGGGCGCCGAGGGCGGGAAGGGCCACCAGCAGCCACGATGATGCGGTCACTCGGTCGTCTCCCTCAGTACTTCAGCAGGTTCGTGTCGTCGACCGAGGCCGAGCGGCGGGTGCGGAAGATCGCCATGATGATCGCCAGCCCCACCACGACCTCGGCGGCCGCGACCACCATCACGAAGAACGCCATCACCTGGCCGTGCAGCCCGCCGTTGATGCGGGCGAAGGTGACCAGGGTCAGGTTCACCGCGTTCAGCATCAGCTCGATGCACATGAACACGACGATCGCGTTGCGGCGGACCAGCACGCCCACCGCGCCGATGCAGAACAGCAGCGCGGACAGCAGCAGGTAGTAGCTCGGGGTCACTTTCCGTCCCCTTCTTCTTCCTCGGCGGGCGCGGCCTTTTCGGCTCCGCCGACCAGTGCGTGCGCGTCGGGCTTGGGACCCTCGTCGGAGATGAGCTTGCGCTCGCGCATGAGCCGGATCGCCGAGGTGGACTCGATGATCTCCGACAGCGACTCCGGCGCGACCGAACCGTCCGGCAGCAGCGCCGGGGTCGAGACCGAGCTGGCGGTGGCGAACACGCCGGGACCGGGCAGCGGCGACGGGCGGTCGTGCTCGCCGCGGAAGCGCATCTTGACCAGTTCGCGCTGGGAGAGCTTGCTCTTGCCGCTGCGGCCGGTGAAGGCCAGCACCATCGCGCCGAGCGCGGCGGTGATCAGCAGGGCCGAGGTGAGCTCGAACGGGAACAGGTACTGGGTGAAGATCAGCCGCCCGAGACCGCCGGGGCCGCCGCCGGTCTGCTGGTACGGGTCGAGCGGCTTGGCCGGGGTCACGTTCACCATCGCGCGGAACACGCCCGCGGCGATCAGCGCGGCGAGCCCGATGCCGAGCACCGACGCGGCGAGCCGTTGCCCGCGAAGGACTTCGACCACCGAGTCCGAGCTGTCCCGGCCGACCAGCATCAGCACGAACAGGAACAGCATCATGATCGCGCCGGTGTAGACGATGATCTGGGTGAACCCGAGGAACGGCGCGGACTGCGTCATGTACAGCGCGCCCAGCGTCAGCATCGTGAGCACCAGCCACAGCGCCGAGTGCACGGCGTTGCGGGAGAAGATCATCCCGAGCGCGCCCAGCAGCGAGAGCGGCCCGAGGATCCAGAACGCGATGGCCTCGCCGGTCGTCACGGACGCGTCGACGCCGGACGCCGGGGCCTGCGCGAGAAGGGCGGCGATCACTTCTTCGCCTCCTGCTGCTGCGCGTTCGCGGCCAGTTCGGGACCGTTCACGTAGTAGTCCTGCTCGTTGTCGCCGAGCCGCATCGGGTGCGGCGGCTGCTCCATGCCCGGCAGCAGCGGGGCGAGCAGGTCTTCCTTGGTGTAGATGAGCCGCTGCCGGTCGTCGTCGGCGAGCTCGTAGAAGTTGGTCATGGTGAGCGACCGGGTCGGGCACGCCTCGATGCACAGGCCGCAGCCGATGCAGCGCAGGTAGTTGATCTGGTAGTCCGCGCCGTACCGCTCGCCCGGCGAGTACCGCTCTTCGTCGGTGTTGTTGCCGCCCTCGACGAAGATCGCGTCCGCCGGGCACGCCCACGCGCACAGCTCGCAGCCGACGCACTTCTCCAGCCCGTCCGGATGCCGGTTGAGCTGGTGGCGGCCGTGGTAGCGCGGTGCGGCCGGAGCGCCCGCCTCGGGGTACTCCTCGGTCGCGACCTTCTTGAACATCATCCCGAAGGTGACGCCGAATCCCTTGATGGGATTGAGGAAGTCAGTTGCCGCCATCTTCTGTTCCTTCCTGTGCGGCCGCCGCGGTGACGCCGGCCGGCTTGCGCCGCGCGGCCTTCGCCTCCGCCTTGGCCAGCGCCTTCTGCCGCGGCGTCGCGTCCGGGACCCGCAGGTCCAGCGGCGGCAGCGGGTAGCCGCTTCCGGCCAGGTCGACGTAGTCCGATTCGGGCACCTTCTTGTCCGGCAGCGCGAGGCTCAGCAGCACGAGCACCACCAGCACGATGCCGACCCCGATGAGGATCTGCGGCCAGCTCCACTGGATCGTCTTGATCGCGACCACGACCACGATCCACACGAGGTTGACCGGGACCAGGACCTTCCAGCCCAGCCGCATGAACTGGTCGTAGCGCAGCCGCGGCAGCGTGCCGCGCAGCCAGATGAAGAAGAACAGCAGGATGAAGGTCTTGGCGAAGAACCAGAGAATCGGCCACCAGTTCTGGTTCAGCGCCGAATCGTCGCCGACGAACGGGAACCGCCAGCCGCCGAGGAACAACGTGGTGCAGAACGCCGAGACGATCACCATGTTGACGTACTCGGCGAGGAAGAACATCGCGAACTTCATCGAGTTGTACTCGGTGTGGAACCCGCCGACCAGCTCGGATTCGGCCTCCGGGAGGTCGAACGGCGCGCGGTTCGTCTCGCCGACCATCGAGATCACGTAGATCACGAAGCTCGGGATGAGCATGTAGAAGTACCAGCCGTGCGCCTGCGCCTGCACGATTTCCGAGGTCTGCAGCGAACCGGAGTACAGGATCACCGCGACGATCGAGAGGCCCATCGCGATCTCGTAGGAGATCACCTGCGCCGCCGAGCGCATGCCGCCGAACAGCGGGTACGGCGAGCCGGAGGCCCAGCCCGCCAGCACGATGCCGTACACGCCGACCGACGAGCAGGCGAGGATCACCAGCACGCCGACCGGGAGGTCCATCAGCTGCAGCACCGTCCGGTGCCCGAAGATCGAGACGACCGGGCCGAACGGGATGGCCGACAGCGCGATGAGCGCGGGGACCGCGGACAGCACCGGCGCGAGGAAGTACACCTTGCGGTCGGCGGTGTCCGGGATGATCTGCTCCTTGAACGGGAGCTTGACCGCGTCGGCGAGCGACTGCAGGTAACCGCCGGGGCCGACCCGGTTGGGGCCGGGCCGGTTCTGCATCCGGCCGATCGCCTTGCGCTCCCACACGATCAGGAAGATCGTCAGGACCGGCCCGATCAGGAGGACCACGACCGCCTTGATCAGGACGAGCCACCACGGGTCTTCGGCGAGCAGCCGGGCGCGTTCGGCCGCGTCCGGGTACTCGGCGAGGAACTGCGTGAGCTGCGGGCTCACTGGTCACCTCCGGAGATCTGCACGAGCGCGCCGTGTCCGGCGGCGAGTGCGGCGCGGACGGCCGAGCCGTCGGAGTTGCCGGGCAGCCACACCACGCCGTCCGGCAGGTCGGCGACCTCGACCGGCAGGGTGATCGACCCGCGCTCGTTCGACACCCGGACGGTTCCGCCCAGGCCCTCGGCGGTCTTCGCCGAAAGCCGCGCGACCGGCGGCCGCTGGGTGCCCTTGAGATGCGGTTCGTCGTCCTGCAGCGAGCCGTTGTCGATCAGCTGCCGCCAGGTGGCGAGCACCGCCTGTCCCTGCCCCGGCTCAGAGCGCCCCAATGTGGCATTGGGTGCCTTGAGCGAGCCAGCGGCGCGCAGCGCCTCCGTTGAGGGCGGCGGCGGGGGCATGGATGGAGCACCGAACGCCACATTGGGTGCGTCAGATGCACCCAATGCCACATTGGGGCGCTTGCCGAGGCGAGCGAAATCGGCGGCCGCGGCGGCCGGGGTCTGGGTGAACAGGTCGGCGTCCATCTCGACGGCCAGGGTGTCGAGCACCCGGCCGTCGGAGAGGGAACCCGTGCTCTCCAACGTCGCGGCGAAGTCGCGGCGGCGGCCCTCCCAGTTGAGGTAGCTGCCGGACTTCTCGACCGCCGGGGCGATCGGCAGGACCACGTCGGCCCGTTCGGTGACCTCGCTCGCCCGCAGTTCCAGGCTGACCACGAACCCGGCGTTGTCGAGCGCGCGGCGGGCCAGGTCCGGGTCCGGCAGGTCGTTGGGGTCGACACCGCCGACCACCAGCGCATCCAGCTGTCCGCCCGAGGCGGCCTGGAGGATGCCGGTGACGTCGCGGCCCGGCGCGGCCGGAAGCTCGGCGCCCCACTGCTTGCCGACCTCGGCGCGAGCCGCGTCGTCGGCGACCGAGCGGCCGCCCGGAAGAAGCGTGGGGACACAACCGGTTTCGAGTGCACCCCGGTCGCCCGCGCGGCGCGGGATCCACGCCAGCCGGGCTCCGGTGCGAGCGGTGAGCCGCAGCAGCGCGGAGAACAGACCGGGGATTTCCGCGGCCCGCTCGCCGACCAGGATCACCGCGCCCTCTCCGCTGAGCGCGGTGTCGACGTCGGCCGCGTGCTGCGCGATGCCGTCCACCGCGGCCGCTTCGCCGCCGGGAACGCAGGCCAGCAGTTCGCCGAAGGTCTTGCGCACCGAGGAGGTCGTCCACTGTCCCAAGTGGACAACGCGGGTGCGGTTCTTGCGAGCCGCCTTGCGCAGCCGCAGGAACACGATCGGCGCTTCGTCCTCGGGCTCGAACGCCACGCACAGCACCGTGCGAGCGCTTTCGAGCTCGCCGAACGTCACGCCGGTCTCCGGCGTGGTGCCCACGACCGTCGAGCCGAGGAACGCCAGCTCCTCGTCCGAGTGCGCGCGGGTGCGGAAGTCGATGTCGTTGGTGCGCAAGGCGATCCGGGCGAACTTCGAGTACGCGTAGGCGTCCTCGACGGTCAGCCGGCCACCGGTGAGCGCCGCGCCGCCCTTGCCCTCGCGGGCCTTCAGCAGCCCGGCCGAGGCGATCCGGAGCGCGTCGGTCCAGGACGCCTCCTCCAGCTCGCCGTTCTCATTGCGGACGAGCGGACGGCGGATCCGGTCACCGGCTTGCACGTAGCGGAACGCGAAGCGGCCCTTGTCGCACAGCCATTCCTCGTTCACCTCCGGGTCGTCGCCGGCCAGCTTGCGCTGGACCTTGCCGCGCCGGAAGTCGGTGCGCTCGGCGCAGCCGGACGAGCAGTGCTCGCACACGCTCGGCGCCGACACCAGGTCGAACGGCCGCGACCGGAACCGGTACGCCGCGCTGGTGAGGGCGCCGACCGGGCAGATCTGGATCACGTTGCCGGAGAAGTAGCTCTGGAACGGCTCGCCGCCGGTGGTGCGGGAGGCGAGGTCCAGCACGTCGGCGGTTTCCGCGGTGCCGATCTGCTGGTGCGCGCCGCGTTCGAGCAGCGCGATGAACGGGTCGCCCGCCACCTGGTCGGAGAACCGGGTGCAGCGCTGGCACAGCACGCAGCGTTCCCGGTCGAGCAAAACCTGCGACGAGATCGGCAGCGGCTTCGGGAACGTGCGCTTCGTGTCGACGAACCGCGATTCCGCGCGGCCGTGCGCGAGCGCCTGGTTCTGCAGCGGGCACTCGCCGCCCTTGTCGCAGATCGGGCAGTCGAGCGGGTGGTTGATGAGCAGCAGCTCCATCACGCCCTGCTGCGCCTTGTCCGCGACCGGCGAGGTGAGCTGCGTCTTGACCACCATGCCGTCGGCGACCGTCATCGTGCACGAGGCCTGCGGCTTCGGCATCGGACGGCCGCCCATTTCGACCTCGACCAGGCACTGGCGGCACGCGCCTGCCGGGTCGAGCAGCGGGTGGTCGCAGAAGCGAGGGATGCTCGTGCCGAGCCGCTCGGCGGTGCGGATCAGCAACTCGCCCTTGGGCGCGATGACCTCTTCGCCGTCGATGGTCAGCTTGACGTAGCCCTCGGGGACCGGCGTTTCAGCCGTCTCGGGCTTGTCGGGCGCGATCGTCATGCCTGCGCTCCCACCAATTCGCGCTTAGTGCTTTCACACAAGGCCAGGAACTCGTCCCGGAAGTACTTGATGCCGCTCTGGATCGGCGACACCGCACCGTCGCCGAGCGCGCAGAACGAGCGGCCGAAGATGTTGTCGCACACGTCCAAGAGAGTGTCGATGTCCTCTTCGGTGCCGTGCCCCTCGACCATCCGCTCGAGAATCTGCGCCAGCCAGTACGTGCCCTCGCGGCACGGGGTGCACTTGCCGCAGGACTCGTGTTCGTAGAACTGCGTCCACTTCATGACCGCCCACGGCACCGAAACGGTCTCGTTGAAGACCTGCACCGCGGTCGTGCCGAGCATCGAACCGGCCTCGGCCGCGCCCTCGAAATCGAGCGGGACGTCGAGGTGCTCGGCGGTGAACATCGGCGTCGACGAACCGCCCGGCGTCCAGAACTTGAGCGGGATGCCGTCCTTCATGCCGCCCGCCAGCTCCAGCAACTCGCGCAGCGTGGTGCCGAGCGGGCATTCGTACTGGCCGGGCTTCTCGACGTGGCCGGAGATCGAGTAGATCTTCGGGCCGGGCGACTTCTCGCGGCCCATCTCGCGGAACCACGACGAACCGGAGTTGATGATGTACGACGCGCTCGCGATGGTCTCGACGTTGTTCACCGTCGTCGGCGCGGCGTACAGACCGGCGGCGGCGGGGAACGGCGGCTTGAGCCGGGGCTGGCCGCGGCGGCCTTCGAGCGAGTCCAGCAGCGCCGTTTCCTCGCCGCAGATGTACGCGCCGGCCCCGGCGTGCACAGTCAGCTCAAGGTCCCAGCCGCTGCCGAAGATGTTCTTGCCGAGGTAGCCCTTCGCGTACGCCTCGCGCGCGGCCGCGTTGAGCCGGCGGATGCAGTGCAGCGCCTCGCCCCGGACGTAGATGAAGCAGTGGTGCGACCGCATCGCGTACGAGGCGATGATGCAGCCTTCGAGCAGCGAATGCGGGTCCGCCATCATCAGCGGAATGTCTTTGCAGGTACCGGGTTCGCCCTCGTCGGCGTTGATCACCAGGTAGTGCGGCTTGTCCTCGTTGGGCGGCATGAACGACCACTTCACGCCCGCCGGGAAACCCGCGCCGCCTCGACCGCGCAGACCGGAGTCCTTGACCACCTGCACGAGCTGCTCGGGCGTGGCCGCCAGCGCCTTGCGCGCCGCGGTGTAGCCCTCAAGCGCTTCGTAGGTCTCGATGCGCCAGGATTCCGGGGACAGCCAGCGCTTCGTGAGGACCGGAGTGATGGGATCGGCCATTACTTCTTCTCCACTTCAGGAAGCGGAACATCCTGTGCACCGGGGGCGGACCAGCCGCGATCGGCCGCGATTTGCGCGCCGCGCAGGGTCTCGACCGCCTGCGACGGGCCGTCCACGGCACTGCGGTAGGTGGCGTCGTCCTCCGGCCAGAACCCGGCGAGCTGCCGCTCCGCGCCCTTGAAGTCGGTCAGCGCCGCACCGCGCGTCGGGGCGGGCTTTTTGCCTGCCTGCAACGCGTCGACGAGCGCGACCGCCTGCTCCGGCGTCTGGTTGTCGAAGTACTCGTAGTTGACCTGGAGCACCGGACCGAGGTCGCACGCGGCGAGACATTCCGCGTGCTCCAGGGTGATCGAGCCCTGTTCACCCGGCGTGCCCGCGGTTTCCTCGTGCCCCAGCGGCTTTTCCGCCGAACCGAGGTGCGTCTGGAGCTTCTTGTAGATGTCGTCGCCGCCCAGCGCCGCGCACAGCGTGTTGGTGCAGACGCTCACCAGGTGCTCGCCGCACGGGCGGCGCTTGTACATGGTGTAGAACGTCGCGACTGCGCTGACCTCGGCGTCGGTCAGGTCGAGGTGCTGTGCGCAGAAGGCGATGCCCTCCTGGCTCACGTAGCCCTGCACCGACTGCACGAGGTGCAGCATCGGCAGCAGCGCCGACCGCGACATCGGGTAGCGGGCGATGATTTCCTTCGCCTCGCGGTGCGTGTCGGCGTCGAACACGTCCACGGCGGGCGCGTCGGCGAGGATTCCCTCGGCGACCGCCGGGTCGGGCGCGATCGCCGCGACGTCGGTGTCCGAGCCCGCCGCGGCGTACGTCTTCGTCGCGTCGCGCGGCCCCGGCTCCGGGACTGCAGTCGGGTTCGTCATCGGTCAACTCCCCCCAGAACCGGGTCGATCGAGGCGATCACGACGACCAGGTCGGCGACCAGGCCGCCCTCGGCCATCGCGGGCATCGCCTGCATGTTCACGAAACTCGGCTCCCGCAGGTGCACGCGCAGCGGGCGGGTGCCGCCGTCGGACACCAGGTGCGCGCCGATCTCGCCGCGCGGCGATTCGACCGGCGCGTAGACCTGGCCCGGCGGCACGTGGAAGCCCTCGGTGACGAGCTTGAAGTGGTGGATCAGGGACTCCATCGACTGGCCCATGATCTTCTTGACGTGGCCGAGCGAGTTGCCCATGCCGTCGCTGCCGATGGACAGCTGCGCGGGCCAGGCGATCTTCTTGTCCTCCACCATGACCGGGCCCGGCTCGGCCATCTTCGCGACCTGCTTCATGATCCGCAGGCTCTGGTGGATTTCCTCCAGCCGCAGCAGATACCGCGCCCAGCTGTCGGCGTCGGTCGAGGTCGGGATGTCGAACTCGAGTTCGTCGTAGCGCGAGTACGGCTCAGTCTTGCGCAGGTCCCACGGCAGGCCGGCGGCGCGCAGCACCGGGCCGGTGACGCCGAGTTCGAGGCACGCGTCGAGCGGCAGCACGCCGACGTCCTTGAGCCGGTTGCGCCAGATCGGCTGGCCGGTGAACATCTTGTCGTACAACGGAAGCCGCTTGTCCATGAGCTTGCAGAAGTCGAGGACCTTCTCGGCCCAGTCCTCCGGCAGGTCCTGGGCGAGCCCGCCGGGCCGGATGAACGCGTGGTTCATCCGCAGGCCGGTCAGGTACTCCAGCAGGTGCATGGCTTCTTCGCGCTCGCGGAAGCCGAGCGTCATCGCGGTGGTGGCGCCGAGGTCCATGCCGCCGGTCGCGATGAACACCAGGTGCGAGGTGATCCGGTTGAGTTCGAGGAGCAGCACCCGCAGGATCTCCGCGCGCGGCGGAGCCTTGACGCCCAGCAGCTTCTCGACGGCGAGGCAGTAGGCCATCTCGTTCGACAGCGGGGCGAGGTAGTCCGCGCGCGTCACGAAGGTGACGCCCTGGGTCCAGTTGCGGAACTCCGCGCTCTTCTCGATGCCGGTGTGCAGGTAGCCGACGACCGCGCGCAACTGCGTGACCGTCTCGCCTTCCAGTTCCAGCACGAGCCGGAGCACGCCGTGCGTGGACGGGTGCTGCGGGCCCATGTTGATGACCATGCGGTCGTCGTGCTGGGCGTCGCCGAGAACTTCGTCCCAGTCCCCGCCGGACACGTGGTAGACGGGGCCTTCGGTGGTGTCCCGGACTTCCGCGTACTCGGCTTCCGTCGTTTCTTCGTTGATGGTCACGAGTACGACCTCCGCTGGTCCGGCGGCGGGATTTCCGCGCCCTTGTATTCGACCGGGATCCCGCCGAGCGGGTAGTCCTTGCGCTGGGGGAAGCCGTCCCAGTCGTCGGGCATGAAGATGCGGGTCAGCCCGGGGTGGCCGTCGAAGACGATGCCGAACATGTCGTAGGCCTCGCGCTCGTGCCAGTCCGCCGTCGCGTAGACCGGGACCAGGGACGGGACGTGCAGGTCGTCCATGTCCATGGTGATCTCGAGCCGGATCCGGCGGCGGTAGGTCATCGACAGGAAGTCGTAGACCGTGTGCATCCGCTGCGGAACATCGACGCCGTAGTCGACGCCGGTGACCGCCAGCAGCATTTCGAACCGCAAGCCCGGGTCGTTGCGCAGCACCTTCGCGATGTCGGCGAGGTGCTCGCGGCTGACGTAGAAGGTGATCTCGCCGCGGTCCACAGTGGTCTGGAGGACTGCCGACGGCGGGATCTTGTTGTCCGCCAACGCAGCCATGAACTCGTCGGCGAACTCGTCGAACCAGCCGCCGTACGGGCGCTCCGCGGGCGGCGGGCTGTACGCGGGCAGCCGCAGGCCGCCGTAACCGGAGGTGTCCCCGCTGCCGCGGACACCGAACATGCCCTTGCGCTCGCGCCCGGCGACGACCGGTTCGGCCGCTCCGGGGCCGTGCGCTTCGAGTCCAGCTTCGGGCCGCTCCGCGCTGGACTGCGGGCCGCCGGTTTCGGGAGTCTCTTCGGGGTTCTCAGGCACCGGTGCTCACTTCTTCGCGTACTTGATCGAGGACGGGATCAGCTCGGTACGGGCCCCGCTGGCCGCGCGGATCGCGGCGCGGCGGGCGTTGATCGGCTCGTCCTGGATCTTGGCGTGCAGCTTGAGGATCGCGTCGAGCAGCATCTCCGGCCGCGGCGGGCAGCCGGGCAGGTACATGTCGACCGGCACGATGTGGTCGACGCCCTGCACGACGGCGTAGTTGTTGAACATCCCGCCGGACGAGGCGCAGACGCCCATGGAGAGGACCCACTTGGGCTCGGCCATCTGGTCGTAGATCTGGCGCAGCACCGGGGCCATCTTCTGGGTCACCCGGCCGGCCACGATCATCAAGTCGGCTTGGCGCGGCGTGGCGGAGAACCGCTCCATGCCGAAGCGCGCGATGTCGTAGCGCGAACCGCCGACCGACATCATCTCGAACGCGCAGCAGGCGAGCCCGAAGGTCGCCGGCCACAGCGAGTTCTTGCGTGCCCAGTTGACCAGTCCCTCGAGGCTGGCCAGCAGGATGCCGTTGGGGAGTTTTTCTTCCAGGCCCATGGGTTCAGTTCCAATCCAGGCCGCCGCGCCGCCACACGTAGGCGTACGCGAACCCGACCGTCACGATGAACAGCACGATCTCCACCAGGCCGAAGACGCCGAGGGCGTTGGCGTTCACCGCGAACGGGTAGAGGAACACCATCTCGATGTCGAACAGGATGAAGAGCATGGCCGTGATGTAGTAGGCCACCGGCATCCGGCCGCCGCCGACGAGCGGCTGCGGCGACGGTTCGATGCCGCACTCGTAAGCCTCGAACTTCGCGCGGTTGTACCGCTTCGGCCCGACGAGCGGACCCAGCAGCACGGAGAACACGGCGAACCCCGCCGCGAGCACGAAGAGCAGGACGAGCGGCAGATACACGTTCAGTCCGGGCGCCGCCGGTCCGGGATCGGCCTGCGCCAGCACGGGCACCATCAGCACGGGGTCTTCGCCATCCTTTCCGCGCCGCTGCGGGGTTGTTCTCGGGTGGTGGTCCGAGTCCTCGGTTGCGCACCCTAAGGGAGCTGGGTCACACCGCCGAGGGTCAGGGCGCCCTTACGGCCCGTGTCCGGACCACGGCATGCTTGTGAAATAGTTCACAAGCGACTGGTCGCGGTTGTGAAGCGATTCACAAAGCATGGGGGGAGTGTAGGACGTGAGTCACACTCTTGTCCCGAGGGGTTGCGGACTAAGGCGGCCCTAACTTGACCGGAGGGTTTCCCAGGCCCACCCCGGCCCGCAATGGCGAGACCAGCGGTAAAGGCCGATTCAAGAACCGCGCCGAGACCCCCGGGCGACTCGATCTTGTGACGTATCACACTGACCGGCCGGACAACCGATTGCTCCAGCCGGGTAATGCTCCGGCCCTGGAACGCCTGTGCCGCCCCGAAACCCGGCTCTCACACGCCCCCGTCACGCCCGGCCCCAAGCGCCCCAATGTGGCATTGGGTGCATGTCACGCACCCAATGTGGCGTTCGGTGCATCTGACGCACCCAACGCCACATTGGGGGTTTCTCAGCAGCGCGGGGGCGGCGGTTCGTTCCGGCGGAAGTCCGTGAGGGGAACCCTGAGGGACTCTGATTCCCTCAGGGTTCCCCTCACGTACCTCGGCAGCGCGCGCCAGGCTGAGGTCAGCGCGGGCTGGGCGTGGCGCGCGCGAGAGCCGCGATCAGCCGGTCGACCCCATCGCCGCCGCGGGCGTCGTAGCAGCCGGAAAGTCCCTTGTACACCAAGGGAAGCAGCTTGTTGACCCGCAACCCGTACTTGGTGGCCGCGTGCATGATCTTCGGCTTCCCGATCAACTTCGCGAACACGTTCCCGAGCCGGTAATACCCGCCCATCAGCTCGCCGACGGCCCGCGGATACCCCTCCAACGCCCGCTCCCGGGTCGGTCCTTCCGGCCGGGCCAGCGCCTGCACGACAGCCTCGGCCGCGAGCTGCGCGGACTCCATCGCCGCGGAGATTCCCTCGCCGTTGAACGGGCTCACCATGCCGCCCGCGTCGCCGAGCAGCAGCAGCCCGTCGCGGTAATGCGGAGTCCGGTTGAAGCCCATCGGCAACCCGGCGCCGCCGACCTTGCCGATCGCGTTTTCCTCGCGGTAGCCCCATTCCTCGGGCGTTCCGTCGAGCCACTGCCGCAGCAACGCGCGGTAGTCGGTGTTCCGGAAGGACGCGGAAGTCGACAGCATTCCGAGCCCGACGTTGACTGTCCCGTCGCCCAGCGGGAACGCCCAGCCGTAGCCGGGCAGCAGCTTCGGGTCGCGCGGGTCGGAGCGGTCCCACAGTTCGAGGTGGCCCTCGATGAACGGGTCGTCGTGCTTCGGGCTCTTGTAATACCGCCGCACCGCGACCCCCATCGGCCGCTTCTCGTTCTTGTCGATCCCCACGCTCAACGCGAGCCGAGCCGACACCCCGTCACAGGCAAGCACCAACGGAGCGCGGTAACTGACGGGAGTTTTCTCCGGCCCGACCTTCGCCTCGACCCCGACCACCCGACCGGAAGCGTTGGTGATCGCGCTGGTGACGGTGGTCCGCTCGTACAGCCGCGCACCCGCCTTGACCGCGGTCTTGGCGAGCAAGTCGTCGAAGTCATGCCGAGTCCGAGACACCCCGTAAGGCGGGTAGTCGGTCAGATCAGGCCAGTCGAACTCAAGCGTCAGGTCGCCGGTGAGGATGCGCAGGCCGCGGCTGCGCACCCAGCCCGCCTCTTCGCTGGTGTCGAGGCCGAGGTCGATCAGCTGCTTCACGCCGCGCGGGGTGAGACCGTCCCCGCACACCTTCTCGCGCGGAAAGACAGTCTTCTCCAGCAGCAACACATCCACCCCGGCCCGAGCGAGGTAGGTGGCCACGGTCGAACCAGCCGGTCCCGCCCCGACCACGATCACTTCAGCGTCGTGGTCTGGGCTGCGGCGGCGCGAGGTCGTCATGCTCCCGAGTTTAGGCAGGCTTCGTCGCGCGGTGGATCGCGACGACGCCGAATGTGAGGTTCAGCCATTCGACCTCGGTCCATCCGGCGCTCGCGATGATCTCGCCGAGCCCGCGCTGGTCCGGCCAGGCGAGCATTGATTCGGCCAGGTAGGAGTAGGCCTCGGGGTTCGTCGAGGACCGGCTGCCGACCCAGGTGAGCAGCTTGAGGATGAACCGCCGGTAGACGAACCGGATGGGGGCGAACGACGGCGTCGAGACCTCGCAGATCACCAGCCGGCCGCCCGGTTTGACCACGCGCAGGATCTCCGCGAGCGCGCCCTTGGTGTCGACGAAGTTCCGCAGCGCGAGCGAGATCGTGACGGCGTCGAAGCTGTCGTCGGCGAACGGGAGGCACATCGCGTCCGCGGCGACCATCGGCACGTTCCGGTGCAGGCCCGCCTTGAGCATCCCGACGGAGAAGTCGGCGGCGAGGCACCAGGCGCCGCCGCGCGCGTACTCGACGGTGGACACCCCGGTGCCCGCCGCCAGGTCGAGCACCTTCTCCCCCGGCTTGGCGTCCAGCACGCGCGCCGTGGTGGTGCGCCAGCGCCGGTCGAACCCGAACGTCATGAACGAGTTCGCCCGGTCGTAACCGGACGCGACGCCGTCGAACATCGCGGCGACTTCGTGCGGATCCTTGTCCAGGCTCGCTCGGGGCATAGGTCCGAGATTAGTCCGTCCGTGCCGCACGGTCGCGCGGGAGCAGGACGCTGGCGGCGATCAGCCAGCCGAGCCCGCCGAACCGGCCTACCGGGATCAGCGGATACAGCGCCGGAGTCAGCAGCGACAGCGAAGCGAGCACCGCGGCCGCGGCGACCACCAGCCCGACGACGGACAGCCAGCGCGGCAAGAGGTTCAGGAACAACGCGGGCACCGCGATCCCGGCGATCAGCAACGCCAGCGGCACCACGAACCCCGGCCCGCCGGACGCGAACGCGAGGCTGGTCAACGCCCGCGCCACCGCAGGCGTGTCCCCGGCCTGCGCGGCGGTCCAGGTGATCAGCCCGCTCATCGCGAGCGCCGCCGCGGACAGCACGCCACCGGTGAGTCCGATCACCGCTCCCGGCGCCGCGACCCCGAGCCGCCGCTGCCTGCGATAGGCCGTCGCAGCCCACACCGCCAGCGGAACCGACGCGCCGAACACCGCGAACGCGAGCAGCTGCACGACGCCCTGGTTGCCGCCGATATACGCCGCGACCTCCGCCGCGCTGGAATCCGGCCGCGTCCCCGCCGCCCCGAGCACCGCCGACGCGACGGTCAGCACCCCGAACGCCAGCGCCGGTGCCAGCAACGGCGGGCCGCCCTGCTGTCTGGTCATGGTCGTCATGGCAAACCTCCAGGTCAATTAGTTTCACTTATAGAACGATTACACTGGTGTAATGGATTGTCAAGCGATACGGTTCAGGGCATGCAAGGACCCCCGGCGTTCGGCAGCGCCTTCCTGCTGGCCCAGCTGGGCGCACACGCGACCCAGCGCTTCGCCGAACGCGTCGCGGACCTGGGCCTGACGCCGCCCCAAACCGGACTCCTCCGAGCGATCGCACGCCGCCCTGGCGAGAGCCAGCAGGTGCTGGCCGCCGAACTGGGCACGCCGCCGACCCGGCTCGTCGCTTTGGTCGACGGCCTGGAGCAGCAGGGCCTGATCGAACGCCGTCGCAATCCGCAAGACCGCCGCCTCTACGCGGTTTTCCTCAGCGACAAAGGCCAGGAAACGATGGCCGCTCTGGCAAAAGCCGCCGCGGCACACGAAGACGAGCTGATGGCGGCACTGTCCACAGAGGAACGCTCAGTGCTGCGCGAACTGCTGGCCCGAGTCGCCGCCGACCACGACCTGACCCCCGGCGTCCACCCCGGCTACCGCGCCTGACCGCCCGTCGTCCGTGAGGGGAACCCTCATTGACTCTGATTCCCTCAGCTTGAGTTTTAACCTTTGGTGTCCGTTTTCTTGGTGTTGCCGGG